>NZ_JBSFEP010000027.1:25785-121926 GCF_053594495.1 Streptomyces sp. NPDC001920 | reverse complement strand
GGCCGCGCCGCCGCCCGGCGGGGGGGGTGGGGGGGGGGGGGGGGTGGCGGGGGGGGGGGGGGGGGCCGCCGGGGGGGGGGGGGGGGGGGGGGGGGGGGGGCCCCCCGCCCCCCCGCCCCCCCCCCGCCGTGGCCGCGGGGCCGCCCAGGGTTCCTTGCCTGCCCTGTCACCGGCCTCGGACATCCGAGCGATCCGAGGTCCGGACCCTCGCCTCACTCCCCGCCCGGCAGCGCCCTCTCCAAGATCGCGTCCACGTCCGCCGCCTCGGGCAACGTCCCGAAGGCGTGCCCCCAGTCGCCGCCCAGTCGGGTGGCGCAGAAGGCGTCGGAGACGGGCGCGGGGGCGTGGCGGACCAGGAGGGAGGCCTGAAGGGTCAGGGCCATCTGCTCGACCAGGCGTCGCGCACCGGCCTCGGAGCCGGTGGCCAGCAGGCCCTTCAGACGGGTCACCGCCGCGTCCAGCCGGGCGTCCGCGCCTTCGGTCAGGGCGAGTTCGCACAGGAGCGCCTCCGTGGTGGCCGGTTCCCGGGTCAACGCCCTGAGGACGTCGAGGGCGTTGACGTTGCCCGACCCCTCCCAGATCGACAGCAGCGGAGCCTCCCGGTAGTGGCGGGGCATGCCCGAGTCCTCGACATAGCCGTTGCCGCCCAGGCACTCCAGGGCCTCGGCGGTGAAGGCCGGACCCCGTTTGGTGACCCAGTACTTGCCGACGGCGGTGGCGATCCGGCGGAACGCCGCCTCGGTGCCCTGCGCGTCGTCCCCTCGCACGACCCGGTCGGCCGCTCCGGCCAGCCTCAGGGTGAGCGTCGTGGCGGCCTCGGACTCCAGGGCGAGATCGGCGAGGACGTTGCGCATGAGCGGCTGGTCGACCAACCGCGCGCCGAACGCGCTGCGGTGCCGTGCATGGTGCCCCGCCTCCACCAGCGTCTTGCGCATCAGCGTCGCCGACGACATCACGCAGTCCAGCCGGGTGCAGTTCACCATCTCGATGATCGTCTTGACGCCCCGTCCCTCGGGACCGACCAGCCAGGCGACGGTCCTGTCGAACTCCGGCTCGCAGGAGGCGTTGGAGCGGTTGCCCAGCTTGTCCTTCAGACGCTGGATGCGGAAGGTGTTGCGGGTGCCGTCGGGCAGGACGCGCGGCACGAGGAAGCAGGACAGACCGCCAGGAGCCTGAGCCAGTACGAGGAAGACGTCGCACATGGGCGCCGAGGTGAACCACTTGTGGCCCCGCAGCGTGTACACGCCGGGCTCCGCGGTCGGCATCGCCGTCGTGGTGTTGGTCCGTACGTCGGAGCCGCCCTGCTTCTCGGTCATCCCCATACCCGCGAGCAGGCCCCGCTTCTCGGTCGGGACGCGCAGGCCGGGCTCGTACTCCCGGCTGGTCAGCAGGGGTTCGTAGACCTTCGCCAGCTCGGGCTGCCGACGCAGCACGGGGACGGCGGCGTACGTCATCGACGTCGGACAGCCGTGCCCGGCCTCGGTGTGCCCCCAGGTCAGGCCGCCGGCGGTCCGGGCGACGTGGGCGCCGGGCCGCTCGTCCGCCCAGGGTGCCGCCGCCAGGCCCTCGGCGACGGCCACGCGCATGAGGCTATGCCAGCTCGGATGGAACTCGACCTCGTCGACGCGGTGGCCGTACCGGTCGTGCGTCCGCAGTTCCGGCTCGTGCCGGTTGGCCTGCTCGCCCCACTCCTGCGCCTCGACGCTCCCGGCCCGCAGGCCGAGCCGGCGGATGTCCTCCTCGGCCCACGCCGCCCCCTCGCGGCGCAGCCCTTCGAGCAGGGCCGTGTCCTCGGACGCGTCGTACGGAGCCAGGGGAGGGGGCTGGTTGGTGACGTCGTGGGTGGCGTACCTCCCGGGGTGCTCCGCCGCGACTCCGGAACGTTCCTGCGCGGCACCGGACTGCTCCTGCGCGAGTATCGAGACCATACCGTCAGTGTTGCACTCACGCTGCGGTCGCAGCAATCCTGTAATACGCTCTCCCGCCTCGTAGAGTCGTGGCCATGCCGAACAACACGTCCATGCCGGCCGTCGAGGTGGAGCTTCGCCCGCTGTCCGCCCGCTCGGTCGTCCTGAGCCTGTTGCTGGGGCTGCACCCGCCCGAGCTGCCGGTGAAGGACCTGGTGCGCGGTGTGGAGCCGTTCGGCGTCGCGGGCTCCACCGTGCGGGCCGCGCTCAGCCGGATGGTCGCGGCCGGTGACCTGCGGCGCGCGGACACGGTCTACCGGCTCAGCGACCGGCTCCTGGAACGCCAGCGGCGCCAGGACGACGCCGTCCACCCCAGCACCCGTCCCTGGAGCGGCGACTGGGAGATGGTCGTGGTCACCGCCACGGGCCGCGGGCCAGCCGAACGGGCCGAACTGCGCGGCGAGTTGACCCGCCTGCGGCTCGCCGAACTGCGGGAGGGCGTCTGGCTGCGGCCGGCCAACCTCCTGCGCCCCCTGCCGGCCGGCGTCGACCGGGTGGCCGAGTGCTGCACGGCCCGCCCCGACCGCCCGGCGCGCGAGCTGGCCGCGCGGCTGTGGCCGCTGGACGCCTGGACCGGTACGGGGCACGCCCTGCTCACCCATGTCGCCGGTGCCCGCCGCCCGTCCGACCGCTTCACCGCCTTCGCGGCGGTCGTACGGCACCTCCTGGCCGACCCGGTACTGCCGTCCGAGCTCCTTCCGGCCGACTGGCCCGGCGGACGGCTGCGAGCGGCCTACGCGGACTACCGGCAGGAGTTGTCGGAGGTGGCACTGGTGCGTGACGGCGGCAAGGGGGCGGCCGGAAGGGGTGGAAGGGGTGTGCGCTGACAAGGGAGCGGCCCGCGGGTGTCCGCCCGCGTGGGAGCGGAGCGTCGGCTACCGCGCACGACCGCCCGGCGGGCGCCCCGCATGACGCGGCGGCCGTTCGAAGCGCCGTGCGGGACGCTTCGAACGGCCCGTCCCACTGCCGCGCGGTCACCTGTAGGTGATGTCGGACGTCGAGTACTTGCAGTACGTGCCGTCGGGCCCGGTGCCGTTCTCCTTCGGCTCCTGGCCGCTGCTGTTGCCGATCCACTTCTGGCAGGGAATGATCTTCCGGCTGCTGTCCCCGACGATCGTGATGTTCCGCAGGGTCGCGACGTCGCTGTAGTTGGTGTTGATGCCGACGATCCGGCTGCCCTTCCAGTTCACCTCGATGTTGCTGAGGTTGATCGTCCGCTTGTACTGCTTGCTGCAGTTGCCGCAGGTGCGGGCGAAGGTGCCGAAGTTCTTGACCGAGAAGTTCGACACGTTCAGCGTACCGGCGCCGTTGAACTGGAAGACCTTGTCGGCGGCGTCCCGCGCGCCGCCGCCGGTGACGGTGTACACGTTGGACGACGACTCGCCGCGGAACGTCGCGGCGTCCTCGCCGACGTCCTCCCACCACACGTTCTGCAGAGTGCAGCTGCCCTTGCAGTGGATGCCGTCGGCGGCGGGCCTGCCGAGGATGACGTTCTTCAGGACGGCACCGGGAGCCAGTTCGAGGATCGGCTTCTGGCCCTCGCCCTGACCGTCCCCGCCCAAGGCCCCGGCGCCGTACAGGCGCTTCATCCCGTAGTCCTTGGTACCGGAGATCTTGATGGTGTCCGTGACCGGTTCGCTGCCGTTGGGGGTCGGCCAGGTGGCGGCGCTCGCCGTGGCGGCATTCATGGTCATGATCATGCCAATGGTGAGACCGAGGGCGGTCAGGGCGCCGCCCGGTGCGCGTGTGCGGGCGCGCGGTCGGGTCGCAGAAGTCATGTCCCGTTCCTTCTGTCGCGATGCGAGGGGTTCGGCGCCGGCCTGTGAGATCCCGGTAGCGGCTCCGCCGGGATCGTGCGCCGCAGGTCGGCGTGTGCGTCGGCACCGCTGCGGTGGCGGGCGACGCGTGGGTTCATGTAGTTGAACTTTGTTTGGCGAGCGAAACGTTGAGTCCGACGGAGTGGCTGCGTGGGGGACAGGGCGCTGTGCTGCCGGTCGCTCTGCTGAACGGAACGTAGAGGGCAAGCGCTTTCTAGTCAACGCTTCGCGCAGGAGAGGGTCAGTCGGGCGAGGCGTGGGTGAGGGCTCTCGCCTGACACTCGTGGGAGCGCTTCCATGGTGGACGTGTCCATGCCACCATGCCCTCGATGCCTTCCCCGGAGCGGGCGAGCAGACGCCGGCTCCCGAACGCGTGCGAAGGGACAAGGACGTGCCCCCCACCCCCCGCATCCCCGCCGCAGGACCGCTGCGTGCGCTGGCCGTGCTGTGTGCCGCCCTCCTGCCGCTGCTCGCGGCCCTGCTCGTCACCGCCCCCGCGGCCACCGCCCGTACCGGTAGCGCCGACGTCCTCCCCACCGCGGCGCTCACCGAGGTCACGGACTTCGGCGACAACCCCAGCGACCTGCGCATGTATCTGTACGTGCCGGACAGCGTGACCGCCGACCCGGCCGTCCTGGTGGCCGTGCACTGGTGCACCGGATCCGGCCCGGACATGTACCACGGCACCGAGTACGACACGCTCGCGGACCAGTACGGGTTCGTCGTGATCTACCCGTCCGTCACCCGCAGCAGCAAGTGCTTCGACGTGTCCTCGCCCCAGGCGCTCAGACGCGGCGGCGGCAGCGACCCGGTCGGCATCAAGTCCATGGTCGACTGGGTCACCCGCACCTACGACGCCGACCCGAAGCGGATCTTCGCCACCGGTATCTCCTCCGGCGCGATGATGACCAACGTCCTGCTCGGGGACTACCCCGACGTCTTCGCCGCCGGAGCCGCCTTCTCAGGCGTTCCCTTCGGCTGCTTCGCCACCGCCGACGGCTCCGAGTGGAACAGCGCCTGCGCGAACGGCACCGTCAGCCGCAGCCCCCAGAAGTGGGGCGAACTGGTGCGGGGCGCCCATCCCGGGTACACCGGGCCCCGGCCACGCATGCAGCTGTGGCACGGCACCGAGGACGACGTCCTGCGCTACCCGAACTTCCGGGAAGAGATCAAGCAGTGGACGAACGTCCAAGGCGTCGGACAGACCCCCGCCGCCACCGACACCCCCCAGTCCGGCTGGACCCGCACCCGCTACGGCGGCACCGGCGACCGGGCCCCCGTCGAGGCGATCAGCCTCCAGGGCGTCGGCCACAACCTGTACGGCTCCGGCATGGCCGCCCGCGTCCTCACCTTCTTCGGCCTGGACCGCGGCGGCCCCGCCCCCCAGCCCCAACCCGGCGCCTGCAAGGTGACCGCGGACACCAACGCCTGGAGCACGGGTCTCACCGCCTCCCTGACGATCACCAACACGAGCACCACGGCGATCAACGGCTGGCGGCTCGGCTTCACCCTGCCCGCCGGCCAGACGATCACGAACGGCTGGGGAGCCGCGTACACCCCGGCCTCCGGCGCGGTGACCGCGACCAACGCCTCGTACAACGCCACGCTCGCGCCAGGAGCGAGCGTCGGCATCGGCTACCAGGCGATCCACACGGGCAACGGCGCGAAGCCTGCCTCCTTCACCCTCAACGGGGCCGTCTGCACGGTCGGTTGACGTGCCGGGGCGTCGGGCACGCCCACCGGACGTGCCGCCCGCCCCGCGCCTTCCTCCCGCCCGGCTTCACCCCGTCGTGCTCGGCCTCTGCCCGCGGTCGCCCCGGCGTGCCCCACCGGATCGCGCGCAGGCGGATGACATGGCGTTTTGCGGGAACCCGGGTCCGCGCGGAAGACGACGCCGACCGAGGTGAAGAGGGCGAGCGATGGTTCTTGGGCTGCTCACACGTCCGACGGCTGCCGCGGCCGGAATGGTCGCGGCCGGACCGCGGCTGCTGGTCAGAGGAGCCGCACCCGCTGTGGGAGCGGCCGCGGGCGCCGTGGCCGGAACGGCCCGGGCCGGTGTGAAGAGCGTCGACACGGCGGCACGTGTCGTGCGGGTCGCCCGCAACACGCTGCCTCTGCGCCCCCGCCCCTGGCGGTCCGGCACCCGTGTGCACCTGGCGCTGCGCCCCGACGAGCCCGACCGCGTGAAGCGGGCGGGCGGGACGGAACGGGCCGCCCGCCGGGTCGCCGAGGCCCTGCTGGAACGGCCCGACGTGGCCCTCGCGTACTGGGACGGCGGACTGCGCCGGCTGGTGGTGACCGCCGTCGAGGAGTCGGTCAGCGACCACGTGATCGAGAAGGCCGCCGAGATCGCGGCCCGTCACGGACTGGCACAGCTGGACGAGTCGGTGGAGGAGATCCCGCACCCCGCCGACCCCGCCGGGGTGCGGGCCGCCGCCGCGACGCTCGCCGCCGACGGGCTCGGCATCGCGGCCGCGTTCATCGGGTACGGCCTGCGCCTGCCGACCACCCCCCGGTCGGTGACCGCGCTTGTCACACTGCTGCGGGAGAACCCGCGATTTCGCGGATGGCTGCGGGCGCGCCTCGGCCGGACCCGCATGGACCTGGTGATGGCCGCCGCGAACGCGGCCGTGCACGGCGCCGGCCGGACCCCGACCGCGCTGGTGCTGGACGGTTCGCTGCGCTCGCTCCAACTCGCCGACACGGTGGCCCGCGCGGCCGCCTTCGACATGGTCCACGACGAGGTCTGCCTGCCCGAGCGGTGCAGCGTGGCCGGTGACCACTGCCCGCGCCCGCCGCTGCGCACATCCCCGGCCCAGGAGTACGCCGCCCACGCCGAGACCGGCAGTCTCGTCGGCGCGGTGGCGACGTTGCTGGTCAAGCACGACGGCACCGAGGCGGCCGAGGCGGTGCTCGCGGGCTCACCCAAGGCCGCGCGCTACGGCCCCGCCGCCTTCCACGCCGTCCTGAGCGCCGCGCTGTCCCGAACCGGCGTGCTGGTGCGGGACACCGAGCGGCTGGCGCAGCTGGAGATGGCCGACACGGTCGTGCTGCACCCCAGCGCGCTGCGGACGCCCGGAGCGGGAGCGGACCCGTGGGCGGAGACCGTCCTGGACGCGGCCCGGCGGGCGGGCCTTCGCGTGGTGATGGTGAACGATCCCGCCCTGGCCGACTTCACCAACCTCGCCGACCAGGTCGTCAGCGGCGAGCGCTCGCTCGGCGAGGTGGTCGGGGCGCTGCGGGCCGACGACGCCGTGGTCGTCACGGTGGCGCGGCCGGGGCCCGACGACGAGGCCGTGTTCGAGGGGCTGCTCGCCGGTGACGTGGCCGTCGTCCTCACCGACCGCGACGGAGCCCTCGTCTGGGGCGCGGACGTGCTCGCCCCGCACGGCCTGGCCGACGTGTGGCGGCTGCTGCGGGCGGTTCCGGCCGCACGCGGGGTCGGCCGCAGGTCGCAGGTCCTGGCACGGTCCGGAGCCGCCCTGTCCGGACTCCTGGTGGCGATCGGCAAGTCCAGGCGCGGCCGCCCCACGCCGTGGCCCGGGATCCGGCACACACCGGTCGACGTGAGCGCGGCCTGGGCCCTGCTGACCGGTGTGCGGGCGGCCCTGGGCGTGGCGGCGGCCCGGGCACCGCATCCCCGGCCGCGTGTGGCCTGGCACGAACTGGAACCCACCGAGGTCCGCGAGCGGCTGGAGCGTGAGCACGAGGCGGACGCGGAGCCGAGTATGCCCGAGCAGGCAACCGACCGGGTGCGCAAGGCGTTCCAGGCCATGGGGCGCAAGCGGGTGTTCGCGCCCTTGAGCGGGCCGCTGCAGCTGGCCCGTGCCGTGCGCGGCGAACTCGACGACCCCCTCACCCCGGTACTCGCCGTGGGCTCGGCCGCCGAGGCGATCCTGGGCTCGGTCGTGGACGCCCTGCTGGTCGTGGGCGCGCTCGACCTGAACGCGCTCGTCGGCGGCGTCCAGCGGATGCGGGCCGAACGGGCCCTGTCCGGTCTGCTGGCCAAGCAGAAGCAGAAGGCGCGCGTCGCGGGCGAGGAGCCGGAGTCCCGCTCGCACCTCGTGGACGCCGCCAAGCTCCACCCCGGCGACGTGATCGAGCTGCGCGCGGACGACGTGGTGCCCGCCGACGCCCGTCTGCTGTGGGAGGACGGCCTGGAGGTGGACGAGTCGGCGCTGACCGGGGAGTCCCTGCCGGCCGACAAGGCGACCGACCCGACGCCCGACGCCGCCGTGCCCGACCGCAGCTGCATGGTGTTCGAGGGCACGACCGTGGTGGCGGGGCAGGCGCGGGCCGTCGTGGTGGACACCGGTGAGCGCACGGAGTCCTCCCGGGCCGTGTCCCTGGCCGCCCGCACGCCACCGTCCGCCGGAGTACAGGCCCGCCTGCGCGAACTCACCGACAAGGCCCTGCCGTTGACCCTCGCGGGCGGTGCCGGTGTGACGGCCCTGTCGCTGCTGCGCGGCACGCCGATCCGCGAGGCGGTCAGCGGCGGCGTGGCCGTGGCGGTGGCCGCGGTGCCGGAGGGGCTGCCGCTGGTGGCGACCGTGGCGCAGCTGGCCGCCGCCCGGCGGCTGAGCCGCCGCGGAGTCCTCGTCCGGGCCCCGCGCACCCTGGAGGCGCTCGGCCGGATGGACACCGTGTGCTTCGACAAGACCGGCACGCTCACCGAGAACCGGCTGCGCCTGGTCCGGGTCACCGACGCCGGCGGCACGATCCGCAAACCGCACGAGAGCGAGGGCGACACCACGTTGCGGACCGCGGCACGTGCCTGCCCGCAGTTCAACGGCGGCTCGGAGCGGCCCGTGCACGCCACCGACGAGGCCGTCCTGGACGCCGCCCCCGACGACCCGGAGTGGTCCCAGGCGGAGGGCCTGCCGTTCGAGGCCGGCCGTGGTTACGCCGCCGCCGTCGGCCGGGCGCAGGACGGCGCCGCCGTACTCGTGGTCAAGGGCGCCCCCGAGACGGTGCTGCCCGCCTGCGTCGACCTGCCCGAGTCGGCGACGGAGGCGGCGCACACGCTCGCCGCCGACGGACTGCGGGTCCTCGCGGTGGCCCGGCGTCGGCTGCGAGAGACGGAGCAGGCGGCGGACGTACTGGAACAGCCCCTGGAAAAGCTGGAGTTCACCGGTCTGCTGGCCCTCGCCGACGTACCGCGCGAGACGTCCACGGCTCTCGTCGAGGGCCTGCGCAACGCGGGCGTACGGCCCGTCATGCTGACCGGCGACCATCCGCAGACGGCGCGGGCGATCGCCGCCGAACTGGGCTGGCCCGAGGACACCGGTGTGGTCACCGGCGACGAACTGGCGTCCGCGGACCGGGAGGCGCGGGCCCGGATGCTGAGCGACATGGGCGTGGTCGCCCGGGTCGCGCCCGAGCAGAAGCTTCAGGTCGTCGAGGCGCTGCGGGACGCCGGCCGGGTGGTCGGCATGGTCGGTGACGGCGCCAACGACGCCGCCGCCATCCGTGCCGCCGACATCGGCGTCGGCATCAACGCGCGCGGCTCGGCGGCCGCCCGCAACGCCGCCGACCTGGTCCTCACCGACGGTGATCTGACCGTCCTGGTCGAGGCGGTGGGCGAGGGCCGGGCGCTGTGGCACAGCGTCGCCGACGCCATCGCCATCCTGATCGGCGGCAACGCGGGAGAGGTGGGCTTCGGCCTGCTCGGCACCCTCCTGTCGGGCGCGGCGCCGCTGTCCACCCGCCAGATGCTGCTGGTGAACCTGTTCACCGACCTGTTCCCTGCCATGGCGGTGGCGGTGACACCGAAGGAGCCGGAGGACTCGGAGGCGGAGCCGACCACGGAGCAGGTGTCCGCGGGTCCGGAGGCGGAGCCGACCACGCAGCAGGTGTCCGCGGGTCCGGAGGCGGAAGCCGGGCGGTCCGCGCCCCCGACCGAACCCCTCGGCGCCTCGCTGCTCGGCGCCCCCCTGATCCGCAAGATCCGGCACCGCGCACTGACCACCACGCTGGGCGCGACGGCCGCCTGGCTGATCGGCCGTTTCACCCCTGGTACGGCCCGCCGCTCCACCACGATGGCCCTGTGCGCGGTGGTCGGCACCCAGCTGGCCCAGACCCTGGCGGACCGCCGGAGCAGCCCGCTGGTCCGTGCCACCGCACTCGGCTCCGGAGCCGCCCTCGTCGCCCTGGTCGAGACGCCGGGCATCAGCCACCTCTTCGGCTGCACGCCGCTCGGTCCGCTCGCCTGGGCGGGTGTCGCCGCGTCGATCGCGCTCGCGGTGGCCGGACAGCGGGCCCTGCCGCAGCTGGAGCGGCTGATGGTCCGCTACCTGCCGGCGCCCCTGCGCTGACGCGGCGTCGGCGGTACCGGCTGGGCGACGCCTCCGCCCAGCCGGTTCCGCGGCGTCTCAGACGGAACGGTGGTACTGGTCGGGCACGTGCACGTGGCCGCCGAGCTCGCGTGCCGCATGCCGTGCCCAGGACGGGCTGCGCAGCAGCTCACGCCCGAGCAGTACGGCGTCCGCCTCGCCGTTGGCGATGATCTTCTCGGCCTGCTCGGCGTCGGTGATCAGGCCCACCGCGGCGACCGGGAGCGAGGTCTCGGCCTTCACCCGCGCGGCGAACGGCACCTGGTAGCCCGGCCCGACGGGGATGCGGACGCCGGAGGCGTTGCCGCCGGTCGAGACGTCGAGCAGGTCGATGCCGTGGGCCTTGAGGTCGGCCGCGAAGCGGACGGTGTCGTCGGCGGTCCAGCCGCCCTCCTCCAGCCAGTCCGTCGCCGAGATCCGGAAGAACAGCGGCTTGTCGTCCGGCCACACCTCTCGTACGGCGTCCACGACCTGCAGTGCGAACCGGGTGCGGTTCTCGTACGAGCCGCCGTACTCGTCGGTGCGGTGGTTGGAGTACGGGGACAGGAACTCGTTGATCAGATAGCCGTGGGCGCCGTGGATCTCCGCGATCTCGAAGCCGGCGGCGAGCGCCCGGCGGGCGGCGTCCGCGAACTGCCCCACGATCCGCTGGATCCCGGCGACCGTCAGCTCGCTCGGCACCGGGTGCCCGTCCGCGAACGCGAGCGCGCTCGGCGCCACCGGCCGCCATCCGTAAGCGTCCGGCCCGACGGGCGCGCCGCCCTTCCAGGGCCGGTCCGTGGACGCCTTGCGGCCGGCGTGGGCCAGCTGGACCGCCGGCACCGTGCCCTGGGACACCAGGAACCGGGTGATCCGGCGGAACGCCTCGACCTGGGTGTCGTTCCAGATGCCGAGGTCGTACGGAGAGATCCGGCCCTCGGGGCCCACCGCCGTCGCCTCGACGATGATCAGGCCCGTCCCGCCGGCCGCGCGGGCCGCGTAGTGCGCGAAGTGCCAGTCGTCGGGGGCGCCCGTGCCGGGCCCCTGCGGGGCGGCCGAGTACTGGCACATCGGCGGCATCCACACCCGGTTCGGGATCGTCACACCGCGCAGGGTGCAGGGCTCGAAGAGCGCACTCACGTCGGACTCCATTCGTCACGGGGACCAGTCGTCGACTCGTACGATAGGCATCGTAGTACGGCAAGTGTCAAACTACGATGCCTCTCGTACAATGAGAGGCACCCGAGCGAAGTGGAGCCGCCGTGACCAGCCCCGCTGTCAGCAGCCGAGACCTCCCGCACCCGGCGCGCGAGGAGATCCGTCTCGAAGGCGTGCTGCACGCGCTGTCCGACCCGATGCGGCTGCAGATCGTGCGCGAGCTCGCCGCCGTCGGCGACGAGCTCTCCTGTTCGCAGTTCGACCTGCCCGTGACCAAGTCCACCACCACGCACCACTTCCGGGTGCTGCGCGAGAGCGGTGTGATCCGGCAGATCTACCGGGGCACGGCCAAGATGAACGGCCTGCGCAAGGACGACCTGGACGGCCTCTTCCCGGGGCTCTTGGACGCACTCCTCGACGCCGCCGCCCGGCAGACCGTCCGCCTCGACGACGCCTGAACCGGCCGGGTCACAGGACGTCCTCGTGCGCGGCGATCAGCAGTGACTCCCAGTCGGGGAGCTTGACCACCCCGCGCCCCAGGGAAGCCCCGAGTGCCGCCTCCGCGCGCTCGATCGCCTGCCAGCCGGACCACTCCACGGGCTCGACACCCGCGGCGCGCAGGGCCGTCAGCGGTTCCTCGGGCACCTCCTTGTGTACGAGTACGTCGGCGTCCTCCAGCAGGGACGTCACCGTCTCCTTGGCGTCCGAACGGTTGGTGCCGATGACCCCGGTCGGTCCCCGCTTGATCCAGCCGGCCACGTACTCGCCGGGTGCCACGAGGTCCTCACGCAGCACTCGCCCGGCCAGATGCGGCACCGTGCCGGTCGCCGTGTCGAACGGCAGCCCCTCCAGGGGCACTCCGCGATAGCCCACCGAACGCAGCACCAACTGGGCCTCGATCTCCTCGTACCGGCCGGTGCCCGTCACACCGCCCCGCCCGTCGGGGGCCGTCCGTTCGAAGCGCACCGCGCCCACCCGTCCGGCCTCGGCGAGGAGTTCGACGGGGCGCAGGAAGAAGCGCAGACGGATGCGGTGCCGAAAGTCCTGGGCCGGGGCTGCGACCCAGCCGCGCAGCACCTCCACGTTGCGGCGCTGCGCGGCGGGCAGCGCGGACGGGTCGGCGCACGCCGGATCCAGCGCCAGGTCCCGCGGGTCCACGGACACCCGGGTCTGCGGCAGGGTGCCCAGCTCCCGCAGCTCCTTGGTGGTGAACCGGGCCTGCGACGGGCCGCGTCGGCCCACCATGGTGATGTCGGTGACGCGGCTCTCGGCGAGGGTGGCGAGGGCCGCCTGCGGCATGTCGGTGGGGGACAGCTCCGGGGTGCTCCGCGCCAGCATCCGCGTGACGTCCACCGCGACGTTTCCCACCCCGATGACCACCGCCGACCGTGCGCCGCGTACGAACCCGTCGTCGACGGAGTCCGGGTGTGCGCTGTACCAGGACACGAACTCGGTCGCCGACCAGCTGCCCGGCAGATCCTCGCCGGGAATGCCCAGGTGCCGGTCGGTGGCGGCGCCCACGCAGTACACCACCGCGTGGTACAGCTCCCGCAGCCGTGCGGCCGGCACCCCGCCCGACCCGATCTGGACACCGCCGAGGAACCGCACCCGCTCGTGTTCCAGGACCGTGCGCAGGTTGTTCTGCAGTGACTTGATCTTCTCGTGGTCCGGTGCCACCCCGTACCGCACCAGGCCGTACGGGCACGGCAGCCGGTCCAGGACGTCGACGAGCACCTCGGGATCCTGCTGGACCAGGCTCTGGGCGGTGTAACACCCGCTCGGTCCGGAGCCTACGACGGCGACACGAAACACGGCGGAACTCCTTGTCCGAGGAGTCTTCGGGGATCTTCAGGAGTCGCTCTCACCTCCAGCATCGCACCGCCGCCGCTCCGCTGACAGGGTGCTGTGCGCCGTACGGGGCGCGTGTTCGTTCGTATGGAGTGTGATCATGCGGTTACGTTCCGTGCGTGCTGGAAGCATCCTTTCTTAATCTTTCCGATCGTCGCCCGACGGAGGGTGCCGTCTCCGTGTGGCCCGCGTGGGAAGTGCGGGACGACGCCGGCGCCACGACCTGGTTCGGGGTCCGGCTGGAGTTCGGCGACGGTGCCCATGTCGATGCGCACGCCGTGGTGAGCGCGGGCTGCGTGTCCATCGAGGACGTACGGGCCGAGCCCGCGCTGTCCCTCGACGACCTCGCGGCGCTCGCCGACTGGATCGAGGACCCGCTCTGCGACGCGTGCGGGATCGGGGCCGCCGTCGGCGGTACCGAGGCGGACGCCGGCGATCCGGGCGGCGCGGAGGCCGGGGCCGGCCTGGTCCGGCCGGACTGGCCGCGGGGCGTGGAGGGCCGGTGGCTCGTCGCGCAGCAGTACCGCGCGGCCCAGGCCGCGGGAGCCGACCCCGTCCTCGCGGTGATGAGCGCGACGGGCCAGAGCCGCCGGAAGTCGCTCAGGCTGATCGGGCAGGCGCGGGACGCCGGTTTCCTGACGCGGCGCCGGGCCGGCCGTTGAGGGCGGCCCCGGCGGCGTACGTACCGGCAGCGGCCGTCAGAGCATGTCCCGCATCCGCGTGATCTCGCTCGTCTGCTGAGCCACCACCTCGTCGGCCATCTCCTCGATCTGGATGTTGTTGCCCTGCCCCTTCACCTCGGTGGCCATGGTGATGGCGCCGTCGTGATGGGTGATCATCAGCGTGAGGAAGAACTGGTCGAACGCCTCCCCCCGCGCGGCGCGCAGCTTCCGCAGCTGTGCCTCGGTCGCCATGCCGGGCATCGACGCGTGCTCATGGTGGCCCTTCTCGGCCTTCCCGCCCTTCCCGTGGGCCTTGAGCCAGCCCTTCATGGCGGAGATCTCCGGTCCCTGCGCGGCGGCGATCCGCTCGGCGAGCTTCTCGACGGCCGTCGACTCGGCTCGGTCCGGGGCGAGTTCGGTCATCTCCAGCGCCTGCTCGTGGTGCTCGATCATCATCCGCGCGTAGGCGACGTCCGCCGAGTTGGGGGAGTCGTCCTCGGCGCGCCCGCGTGCGGCTTCCTCGGCGGACAGTTTCCGGTTCGCCTCACCGGGCTTGCCCGGCACGATCACCGACGGACCGCTTCCCGCGGCCGGTTCGGGGTCGGATCCGGAGTCGCAGCCACCGAGCACGAGCACGGTCAGGGCGGCCAGTGCGGCGGTGGCGAAGCGCGCCCGGCGACGGGACGGCTTCGCTCCATGTTCCTTGCACGCTCTTGAAATGTGCATGGTAAGGACCATACTCGGGCGTGCGTGAACCGTTCCAGTGCGAACGGCACCAGGGAGGAAAACAGTGATCCTGTTCAGCAATCCCCGAACGCGGCGCAGACGCCTGGCAGTTGTCACGGCCTCAGCCGGGCTCCTGGCCGCGCTGCTGACCGCGCAGCCGGCTGCCGCGACCCCCGACCCCGGGGACGGTCCCGTCGCGGAGCAGAAAGTCTCCGAGAGCACCCGGCAAGAGGTCCGCGAGGCGCTCGCGGACGGTGAGATACCCGGTCAGCACGAGATCGTCCACTCCGCCAACATCCAGCACCTGGCGCACGTCCCCAAGGACGTCCTCCAGGGCACCAACTCGGACATCGCCTTCCAGGGCAGATACGCCTTCGCCGGCAACTACGACGGCTTCCGCATCTTCGACATCAGCGACCCGAGGTCGCCGAAGACGGTCGCGCAGGTCCTGTGCCCCGGCTCGCAGAACGACATCTCCGTCTCCGGTGACCTGCTGTTCCTGTCCACCGACTCCTCGCGCAGCGACAGCAGTTGCAACAGCACCACCCAGCCCGCGACCGAGAAGTCGTCGTGGGAGGGCATGAAGGTCTTCGACATCAGCGACAAGACGAACCCCCGGTACGTCGCCGCCGTCGAGACCGCCTGCGGCTCGCACACCCACACGCTGGTTCCCGAGCGGAGGAACGTCTACGTCTACGTCTCCTCGTACGCGCCGGACGCCACCTACCCCGACTGCCAGCCCCCGCACGACGGCATCTCCGTCATCAAGGTGCCGCGCAAGGCCCCCGAGAAGGCGGCGGTCGTGAACTTCCCGGTGCTGTTCCCGGGTGAGGGGCCGGACGGCGGCGGCAACCCGGGTCCGCCCGGCGGCGTCCGCAAGACGACCGGCTGCCACGACATCACGGTGCTGCCCTCCCAGGACCTGGCCGCCGGTGCCTGCATGGGCGACGGCATCCTGCTGTCCATCGAGGACCCGGAGCACCCGAAGGTCATCGACCAGGTGCGGGACGACAAGAACTTCGCGTTCTGGCACTCGGCGACCTTCAACCAGAAGGCGAACAAGGTCGTCTTCACCGACGAGCTCGGCGGCGGCAGCGCGGCCACCTGTAACGCGCAGATCGGCCCGGACCGGGGAGCCGACGGCATCTACGACATCGTCGGCAAGGGCGACAAGCGCAAGCTGGTCTTCCGCAGCTACTTCAAGATCCCCCGCCACCAGGCGGACACCGAGAACTGCGTGGCCCACAACGGCTCGCTGATCCCGGTCAAGGGCCGCGACCTCATGGTCCAGGCCTGGTACCAGGGAGGCGTCTCCGTCTGGGAGTTCACCGACTCCGACAACCCGAAGGAGATCGCCTACTTCGACCGGGGACCGCTCACCACCGACACCATCAAGTCGGGCGGCTCGTGGTCGGCGTACTACTACAACGGCTACATCTACTCGAACGAGTACGCCCGGGGCTTCGACGTCCTGAAGATCGACGACCGGCGCACCGACCCGGCCCGCTGGGTCAGGATGCGTGAGCTGAACGTCCAGACCCAGCCGGACTACTTCGACTGACGGTCCGGGCGGCCGGGGGAAGTCCCGGTCGCGAAGAACCGCGACAGATCCGTGTCGCACGTCCCGCCGGGCCCGGCCTGCGAGTCCGGCGGGACTCCCATCTCCCAGTCCAGCCGGTAGCGCTTGAACAACTCGGCCCGCAGCACCGGCACGGGCATCGGCACCCCGGGCACCAGGGCCGCGTAGACGGCGCCCATCAGCAGGGCGCGCAGCATCGGGTAGTCGGCGTCGACGTCCGGCGAACCGTGCCGCGCACAGGTGTCGCGCAGCAGCTCGGCCAGGCGCCGCTGCTCCGGGCACTGCACGAAACCCTCCGCCTGGAGGATCCCCGCCATGTGCTGGCGCATCAGCACGGGCCGGTCCCGGGCCAGGCCCAGCACCGCGTCGATGGCCCTGGCCATCCGCTCCCGGCCGTCCTCGGTGCGCGGCTCGCGCTCCAGCGCCTCCTCCAGCGTGCGGTGCATCAGCCGGTGCACGGCCGACTGCACCAGTTGGCGCTTGCCGGGGAAGTAGTACGAGACCAGACCGCGCGCCGAACCGGCCCGGTCCGCGATGTCGCCCAGCGTCGTGGCCTCGAAGCCCCGCTCGCCGACCAGTTCCACCGCGGCGTGCAGAAGCCGTTCGCGGGAACGCCGCCGCAGCTCTTCATTGACCGAGGCGCTGCGCGGGGACATGCTGTAACTCCTGCGTTGACTGGCTGCCAGCCAACTATACTCGGTGACGTCCGGCCCAGCCGTGGGTACGGCCTGGTCAGGGCTGCTCCCTGCCTCGGGCGACACGGGGGATCGTCCGAGGCGGGTGGGCGTTTCCGGGGTCGGTGGAGGCCTGAAGCCACTTGTTGCGGCTCGGCTCGCTGCCGTTCCCCAGCGGGACGACGCCCACCAGATCCAGGACCGGTCGCAGCGCGTCGGGCCGCTGCGCCGCCGGCAGATGATCCACGAAGTGCACCGCGCACCCGAGGCTTGCCGCGCCGCCGTCCGCCCGGCGATCGTCGCCGACCATGACGACCTGCTCCGGGGCGGCGTCGAGCGCCGCGCAGGCGAGGGTGAACAGGCGCGGGTCGGGCTTTTGGATGCCGTGCTCGTACGACAGCACGTACGCGTCCACGTAACGATCGAGACCGTGCTCCCGGAACACCGGGCGGATGTCCCAGCCGACGTTGCTGACCACCCCTACACCGATGCCCCGCTCGCGCAGCGCCTGCAGTACTTCGGCGGTGTCGGGGTACGGCGTCCACGCGGCCGGGGTCATGTGGCGGTCGTACAGCATGTCGTGCAACCGGTCGTCGGGGAGCGGCACATGCCGGGACAGGCCGGTGTAGGCGGCCCGGTGCAGCTCCGCGCTCTTGTCCCGCACGCCCCACACGCTCGCGACGTTCTCGGGCAGCCAGGAGGGGTTCACCCCGCCCGGAAGCGCGCCCATCGTCTCCAGCGCCAGTGCCGCCTCGGTCAAGTCGGCCTCGTCCAGCTCGATCTGCGCCTCGGCGAGTGCTCCGCGCAACCAGGCCTCGGTGGACTCGACACGGAAGAGGGTTCCGGAAAAATCGAACAGGACGGCGGTCATGCAGCGGATCTTACGGCGCCGTGCCGCGCCCTGCCGGAAGATCGCCGACACCGCACAAACGGACGATTCAGCTCTGTCGCCTGACGTGCACCCTCACGGCCAGCACCACCACCAGCGTGCCCAGCAGCCAGCCGCCGACGACGTCGGTGGCCCAGTGGACGCCCAGCCACACCCGGGTCAGACCGACGCCCAGCACGGAGACCGCGGCCACGGCGACCGCAGCGCGCCACAGGGCCGGGGCGGTGCCGTGGCGGCGCAGCAGCCACAGCAGGAGACCGCAGACCACGGTGGCCGTCATGGCGTGGCCGGACGGGAAGGCGGCGTAGTGGGCGGAGTCGACGGGGTCGGGCCAGACGGGGCGGGGGCGGTCGACCGTGGCCTTGAGGGTCTGCTGGACCACCGAGGCGAGCACACAGGTCGCCACCAGCCACACGGCGGTCCACCGGGCCGCTCTGCGCCACACCAGCCAGACCGCGACCAGCCCGCAGAGCAGGCGCATCGTCCAGGGATCCCAGACCCAGTCCGTCAGGATGCGGAACGCCTGCGTGACACCGGACTCCTGGACCGCCCAGCGGTGCGTGGTCCGGGCGATGTCGCCGTCCAGGGACGTCAACGGGTACCAGCGCACCGCCACCAGGGCGAGCAACAGTGCGAAGCACAGGGCCAGGGCACCGGCCCAGGGGACGACTCGGCGCTCGGCCGGGGAGGCGGGCGGGGACTCGACGGACTGGGTGCGCATACTGCGATCCTCGCCGATCGGTGGGGCGGGACGCCAATGCCGGGGTTGTGATTGCGACGCCGGCCACCGCGGGAGGCCGGCCGAGTGGTCCCATGGCCGGGTGGGGCGGCGCGGCTGTTGCGCACAAGAGCGTTCGGGCCGGTTCGGTGACGGGTGCGGCGGCGGGTCTTGCGGCGCGGATGCCGGCCGGGACGGCCCGAACGCCAGGCCCTGGTGGCGTGAACGCCGACTGGTCTCGGCTGCCGGGGGAGAACGCCCGGGTCCCAGTTGCCCGGCGAGAAGGTCGGCTCGGCCGCTCGGCGGCGGCTCCACCAGGGCCCGGCGTGCGGGCCGTGCCGGCGTCCGGACGGCGGACGCTAGCCCAGCGCCCGCAGCCCGGGCCCGAACGCCACCAGCACCGGCACCACCGGCACCAGCGCCGCCGCCGCCGTCAGTCGGAGCCGACGGCCCGCCGGGAGCCGGTCCGGGGGAGTGAGCAGCCGGTTCACCCGCTGCGGCACCTGCGCTTGCGGGGTCGGGCAGGGGCCGAACACGCCCCGGTCCTCGTTGAGTTCGACCAGGGCGAGGGCGGTGGTCAGCCGGCCGAAGCGGCGGGAGGCCATGTCGTCGGCGGCGAGTTCGACCAGGCGGTGGATCTCGTCGCGGAACGCGGCGAACACCGGCACCTGCGGAAACCCGTCCGCCAGCGCGGCCGAGCAGTGCAGCAGCCAGTCGTGCCGGGCCTGTGCGTGCCCCTGCTCATGGGCCAGCAGGGCGTCCAGCTGCCGCCCCTTCAGGCGGCGCAGCGCCGCGGTGGTGATGACCAGGCGAGGTGCCGTGCCCGCCAACCACCAGGCGTCCGGCCGCTGGCCCTCCAGGATCACCAGCCGGTCGTTGCCGGGCTCCTCACCGGGCAACAGCGGGGCGCGGACGAGGAGTTCGGTCCGCCGCCGCCTGCGCCGGGCACGGGCGCGTCCGACCTCGCGCACCAGCATCGCCACGGTCCACAGCCCGCCGCACGCGAGTGCCACCGCGGTCGCCGCCGCCCAGGGGTGGCCCACACCGTGCGCATACGCCTCCACGACGGCACTGGGCGCCGGAGCGAACACATGGCCGCGCACCACCTGCCAGGCGGCCGCCGCACTGAGCGTCATGGACAGCGCGCAGCACAGGAGTACGGCCGCCACCACGCACTGCCAGACCCACAGGGCGACCACCGGTTCACGGTCCGGCCAGTCGGCCCGGGCGATCAGCCGAGGGGCGACCACGGCGGTCAGGGCGCCGAGCAGCAGCAGTGCCGCGGGGACCATCATGGACAGCACCCTATGAGCGCGGTACCGCTCAGGGGTACGGACGGCCCCGCCGAAGTGACGCAGACCACGGCCTCGTACGGCCCGCCGGGCCCCGCGTCAGAGGGTCAGCAGCATCGCCACCATCGCGATGCCCATCGACAGCCTGCAGGCCCGCGCCAGCTCCGGCCGGTCGCCCCACGCGAGCCCGCCGCCGGCCGGGACCGGCACCAGCCGGACGCCGGACAGCAGCACGTATCCCGTGAAGTACAGGAGCAGGGCGCCCGTCACGAGCGGGATGCCGGAGCCGCCGTGCCCGCCCCCGTGCGGCGAGACGGCCATGGCGACCGCCATGTAGACCATGGCCACGGCGCCCACGAGGTGGTGCAGGTGGTGAGCGCCCGCCCGCGCCGACCACAGCGCGTGCAGCGCCGCCGCGCCGAACACGACCGCGTAGACGGGCCAGGCCCACGAGGGCGGGGTGAAGACCGCGGCGGGCACCGCCATCGCGGCCATCCCGAACCCCATGAGGGCCTCGCCGCCCGCGGCCCGGCGCTGCTCCTCGACCTGGCTGCGCATCCGCAGCACGCAGTAGGCCCCGGTCGCCGCACACAGCGCGACCAGCAGCCAGCCCAGCGACACCGGTCCGTGCACGCGCACCCTCCCCGCTCGGCGGTCTCGGACAGTGCGTCGATGCCCAGGCCGTGCGGCGCGCACGCGAGCGCAAGGATGTACGCGGGGAGCATCCGGGGGAGCGCGTCAGGGCAGCGGACACCCGAGCAGATCCTTTGCGAGTGAAACTGCCCCGCCCGCCCCTCCCGTTCGTGGCCGACCGGCTGGACCCGGCGATGCCCACGATGGCCGAATCCGCGCCTCGTGGACACCCTGCCCGGCGTCCCGGCCGGGCTCGCCGCCGCCCTTGCCGTCCGCGACCGGGCGCGGCCGCGGGTCGTGCGCACGCAGCGTCCGGGACCCCGTACGCTCGCGGCCACGGGACGGACGCACGGACCGTACCCGGACCAGCGCACAGGCGACACGACGGAGGACGTACGGCCATGACGGCGACGAACGGCGGGCCGACCGGGACGAAGCGGGACACGGTTGCCGCGGTGGTCCGGCAGTGGCAGGCCGTCCACCCGGACCTCGACACCGCCCCCATGGAGATCATCGGCCGCATCAACCGCTGCGCCGCCCTCCTCCAGCAGGCCGAGGACGCCCCGCTGCGCCGCGCGGGCCTCAGCCGCCCCGAGTTCGATCTGCTCGGCGCGCTGCGCCGCACCGGCCATGAGCTGACCCCCAGCGAACTCGCCCGTGAGACGTTCTCCTCGGGCGCCGCCGTCACCAAACGCCTCAAGCAGCTCACCGAACGCGGGCTGGTGGAGCGCCGCGGCGACAGCCGGGACCGCCGGGTCGCCCACGTCCGGCTCACGGACGCGGGCCGGGAACTCGTCGACGGCACGCTGCCCGAGCAACTCGCGTACGAGACGGACGTACTGTCCGGCCTGGACCGGCAGGGGCAGCACGAGCTCGCCGTCCGCCTCGGCGAGTTGCTCGGCCAGCTGGAAGGGCGGCTGGGAGCGCTGCGCGTCTGACCCGGGCGGGCCGCTCACCTCTCGTCGGCCGCCCGGTACACGCCGAACATCGCCCCCTGCGGGTCCCGCAGTATGGCGATGCGCGGCCCCTCGGGGACGGAGGTGGGATCCATCAGGACGGTGCCGCCCGCCTCGGTGGCGTCGGCGGCCGTGTCGTCCACGTCCGCCACGGCGAAGTAGGGCAGCCAGTGCGCGGGCACCTCGTGCGGGAACTTGTCGTCCATCGCCACCATGCCGCCGAAGTCGGCGCCGTCGACGCCCCACTGCGTGTAGTGCTCAGAGGCGTTGACGCTCCAGCCGAACACGGTGGTGTAGAAGTCCACGGCGCGCTCGGGCGCCCGGGTCATCAGCTCCACCCAGCCCAGCGAGCCGGGCGCGTTGAGCAGCCCCGCGCCCGGGAAGGTGCGCGCCTGCCAGAGCTGGAAGACCGCGCCCGTGGGGTCCACGGCCACCGCGAAGCGGCCCACGTCGAAGACGTCCATCGGGCCGAGCAGGACCGAACCGCCGGCCTCGGTCACCCGTGCCGCGGCCGCGTCCGCGTCCGGCACCGCGAAGGAGACGTTCCACGCCACGGGCTGCTCCTCCTGGTACAGCGGGGCGAGCGCGGCCACCGCCGCCTCGCCCAGATGCGCGATCGCGTAGCCGCCCGCCTCCTGCCGCGGGTCGGTCTGCGTGCGCCAGCCGAACAACGCCTCGTAGAACCGCTCGGCCCCGGCCAGGTCGGAGGTCCCGAGCTCGGTCCAGCAGGGCCCACCGGTCACCGGCTTGTCGAGCTTCATGGCGTTCCTTCCGCAGTGGAGCACCCCCTCAGCACGCTAAGCCCCGCCCCGAACCCCGGCCATCCGGCGAAAACCCCTGGAGCCGGCCACCGCCACCGCCGTACCCTCGACCCGTACCGCAGCACCGCGTGGCGGCCTTCCGACACCGTTCCCCCGACCGGAGGTCCCGCATGCCCGCGCCCCAGGTGCGCCCCTTCCGCCGCGCCGACCGCGACCAGCTCACCGAACTGATCAACGCGCACGTCGCGGCCGTCGTCCCCGGCGTCTCCGTCTCCGTGAACACCGTGCTCAGCGCCCTGGAGCGGCAGCCCGACGAGTTCATCACCGACCCCTGGGTGAGCGAGCGGACCACCCTCGTCGCCGAGCAGCGCGACCACGTCGTGGCCGCCGCCCATCTGCTGCGCTACCGGGCGGACGACGAGGTCGGCCCCGAACACCGGGACATCGGCGAGATCGACTGGTTCGTCTGCCGTCCGCCTGCCTCCTTCTGGCCGGACTCCGACGAGGCCGGGGACCTGCTGATGAGCGCCTGCCTGGCCCAGCTGGCCCGGTGGGGCGTGCGCGCCCGGTACGCGAGCGGCGAGCTGCCCGCTCCGGCCGTCTACGGCCTGCCCCGGGCCTGGCCGCACATCCGTGCCCGGTACGAACGCGCGGGCTTCCGGCACACCGGCGGGACCGAGGTGATCCTGATCGCGTCCGTCGCCGACCTGCCGCGCCACGAGCCGCGGCCCGGCGTCTGCGTGCGGCGCACGCTGGGGGAGTGCGGCACGCGCCTGACGGCGTACGCCGACGGTCACGCCCTCGGTTTCATCGAGGTCGACACGACCCTGTCCCGCCCCGAACGCCACACCCGCGGCACGGGCCTCGCCGACATCGGCAATCTGCACGTCGAACCGGCGGCGTACGGCGAGGGCGTGGAGCGCTGGCTGCTCGGGCAGGCCGCGCAGTGGCTTCGCCTGTGCGGTGCGGACCGCCTCCTCGCCTACGAGTCGGCCGGCGACCGCGCGATGATCGACCGCCTCACCACGGCCGGCTTCCTGGAACTCACCCGCACCGACCGCGGCTGGGAACACCGCCCGGGATGACTCAGATCCCCGGCCGGTACCGCAGGGGATGATCCGCCGGGACCTCCACCAGCACGATCCGCGTCCCGTCCGGATCCGCGATCCACATCTCGATCAGCCCCCACGGCTCCTGCACCGGCGGCCGCACGATCTCGACACCCTTGCCCCGCAGCTCCTCGTGCGCCGCCGCCACGTCCGCGACCTGCATCCACAGCCGCACCGCCGCGGACGGCGGCGTGTCGGAGCGGCCGGAGACCTCCAGGAAGCCCCCGCCGAGGAAGTAGACGGTGCCGCGATCCGGTCCCGTCCCGAACTCCCGGTAGACGGCGAGGCTTAGCTGCTCGCCGTAGAAGGCGCGGGAGCGCTCGGGGTCGGTGGGCTGGATCAGGGTCCGTCCGCTCAGTACGTGCACCATGCGGCCGGAGCCTAGTGGCGGGTTACGCTCAGCGGTGCCCGAGCCGCGCCCGAGAAGTGGAGAAGCGCCCCATGACAACCGCCGCGAGCCCCGCCGCCTTCGGACTCACCTTCCGTGATGCCACCGACGCCGACGTGGACACGCTGGTCGCGCTGATCGAGTCGGCCTACCGCGGCGACTCCAGCCGGGCGGGGTGGACGACCGAGGCGGACATCCTGGAAGGGCAGCGGACGGATCCGGAAGGCGTACGCGCGGTCGTCGAGTCGCCGGACAGCCGGCTTCTGACGGTCGAACGGGACGGCGAGATCGTCGCCTGCTGCCAGCTCGAACACCGGGGGGTCCACGCCTACTTCGGGATGTTCGCGGTCAGCCCCGCGCTCCAGGGCGCCGGCCTGGGCAAGGTGATCATCGCGGAGGCGGAGCGGCAGGCCCGCGCGAGCTGGGACGTGCGCGAGATGCACATGACCGTGATCTCCGTGCGCAACGACCTCATCGCCTGGTACGAACGGCGCGGCTACCGCCGTACGGGACGGATGACCCCGTTCCCGTACGGCGACGAGCGCTTCGGTGTTCCGCAGCGCGACGACCTGCAGTTCGAGCTGCTGGTCAAGGAGCTGGTGTGACGTTCCCGCGGCCGCTCACGCCGTGAAGCGGCCGGTGCGCTTGATCTCCGGGTAGTCGGTGGTCGCGCCGTCCAGCTCCAGGGCCCGTACCAGACGCAGGTGGTCCTGGGTGTTGACCACCCAGCCGATGATCCTCAGGTCGGCCTTGCGCGCGTGCTCCACGACCTCCAGGGTGAGCCGGCGGATGTTGAGGCAGACGGTCGCCGCGCCGGCCTCGACGGCACGGTCCACGATGTCGGTGCCGTAGCGGCTGGCGATCAGCGCGGTCCGCACCCCGGGCACCAGCCGGGCGATCTCGGCGACGGCCTCGTCGTGGAACGAGGACACCTCGACCCGGGAGACGAGGTCCTTCTTGGTCATGACCTCCGCGAGGGCCCGTGCCGCCGCGACGTCCTTGATCTCGGCCTGGAGCGGCGAGCGCACGGCTTCGAGCACCTCTTCGAAGACCGGGATCCGCTCGCCGCGCCCCGCGTCCAGGGCGCGCAGTTCGGCGAGGGTCATGTCGGCGATCGGGCCGGTGCCGTCGGTCGTGCGGTCCACGTCGGTGTCGTGCATGACGACGAGGGCGCCGTCCTTGCTCAGGTGGAGATCGAGTTCGATGACGTCGAGGCCGGCCTGCTGGGCGGCGACGAAGGAACGGAGGGTGTTCTCGGGTTCGACACCCATCACTCCGCGATGACCGATGGTAAGGAAGTTCAAGGTTCAACTCGCTTCCGTCGACGGCGGCGGGGGGAGCGCGCGAACCGGAGCGGAACGTTCGCGCAGCCGTGCCGCAGCCTAGTGGCCGGGGCGCGTGATGAACCCCACGTGTACGCACGGTTTGCGACGGTGGACATGCCGTAGCTGGCCGACGGGCCCCGGGCGGTCACCCGGGCGTGGGCGAGTCTCGCGCCGATTGACCGGATTCGTACGGCCCTGCCGAGCGCCCCCGCGTATGCCCACTCGGAACCGAAGTAATCGCGAGACTCGGTGATCGACAGGAAAAAGTGCGGTGAACCTGCGGGTGGGCAGGATAATTTCCCGAGCCTCCCCTTGCTGGATGAAACGTCATATGTATACGGTCTCCATACGCGAGGTTCTCCCGTGGAGGATGGGACATGACGGAAATTCTTGTGCAGGCGGCTTCGGAGGAGCAGGTTCCTCCCGTGACCAGGGTGGTTGAGCACCCGGCATGGCCGGTGCTCAAGGACGCCGTGGAGCGGATCCGGCCATGGCAGTCCAAGGACGGGTCGATCGACTTCGCGGCAGACGGGGCGCCCGAGCGCTCGGCCGCCGAGGCAGCCGTGCGGCGTGTCGTGGAGGCCGTCGAGGCGCTCTCCCCGCTGCTCCCGCACGACGCCGCCTACCACCAGGCTCTGGTGAAGGATCTGACCCGCTGGGCCGAGGCCGGCTTCGAGGTGCCGGACTTCCTCGACTCGCTGCTGGCCTTCCAGCCCGCCGCGAACCGCGCGGACGGCCTGCAGCACCTGGTCGTCTTCCCGATGTACACGCAGAACGGCAACCCCGACCGCAACCTGGAGGCGGTCGTCCTGCGTATGGTCTGGCCGGACTGGCTGGCCGAACTGGAGCGCACCCGCTACGACAACCCGCTGTTCTGCGGCATCAAGTTCGAGGACTTCACGGCCGGGTACGACACCAACTCCGCCGTCCTCTTCCCCGAGACCATCGCGGTGCGCGAGGCCCCGGAGCGCTTCAGCTGGGGCGGCATCTTCTGCGACCGCGAGGCCGCCCGCTTCCGCCGTGTCACCGACGCCGCCGTCGACATCCTGGGCCTGGAACTGCCCGAGGACATCGCGGCGATGGTCCACGACCAGAAGCGCTGCGAAGAGGCCTTCGTGCTGTGGGACATGGTCCACGACCGCACCCACAGCCACGGCGACCTGCCGTTCGACCCGTTCATGATCAAGCAGCGCCAGCCGTTCTGGATGTACGGCCTGGAGGAGCTGCGCTGCGACCTCACCGCCTTCAAGGAGGCCGTCAAGCTCCAGGCCGACGGTGTCCCGCAGGCCCGTGACGTGCAGTACGCCGTGCTGTTCGACCGCATGTTCCGCTTCCCGGTCACCGGTGAGCGGGTACGCAACTACGACGGCCTCGGCGGCCAGCTGCTCTTCGCCTACCTGCACAAGCACGACGTCGTCCGCTGGACCGACAACAAGCTGGCCATCGACTGGGAGCGTGCCCCGCAGGTCACCAACCAGCTGTGCGCCGAGATCGAGAAGCTGTACCGCGACGGCATCGACCGCCCGAAGCTCGTCCACTGGTTCGCCGGCTACGAGCTCGTCTCCACCTACCTCGCCCCGCACCCGGGGTCCCGCTGGGCCAAGGGCCCGGACGCCCTGGACCTGACGCAGCCGCCGCGCAAGCTCGTCGATGACGTGCTTCCGGACGAGTTTCCCCTGAGCATGTTCTATGAGGCCCTGTCCAAGAAGCTCAAGAACGTGATCGCCTCCACCAAGGGCATCACCGCGGACGGCGCCGAGCGGATCGCCGCGTGAGCGGCGAAGTCTTCCGCGAGACCGAGAACACTGCTCAGGAGGCGAAGAAGATGGCGGGGAACGGAGCTCTCAGCGGTGCGGTGATCGCGGTGGCCGGCGCGGGCGGGCCCGCCGGCCGGGCGGCCCTGCTGCGGCTGGCCGAGGCGGGGGCGACCGTCGCCGCCGCGGACAACGATCCCGAGCGGCTCGCGGAAGCCGTGGACGCGGCCCGGTACGCCTCGGGTGGCGCCACCGTGACCGGCGAGCCCGTCGACCTGCTCGACCTCCAGTCCACCCGGGACTGGGCCGCGCACATCGAGAAGGACTTCGGCCGTGTCGACGGTCTGGTCCACCTCGTCGGCGGCTGGCGAGGCAGCGAGACCTTCATCAAGACCAGTCTCGACGACTGGGACTTCCTGGAGCTGCTGCTGATCCGCACCGTCCAGCACACCTCGCTGGCCTTCTTCGAGGCACTCCAGCGCAGCGAGCGCGGCCGCTACCTGCTCATCAGCGCGGCCGGCGCCTCGAAGCCGACGGCGGGCAACGCCTCGTACGCCGCCGCCAAGGCCGCCGCCGAGGCCTGGACGCTGGCGCTGGCCGACGCCTTCCGCAAGGCAGGGGGCACCGAGGGACCGACGTCCGCGGCTGCCATCCTGGTGGTGAAGGCGCTGGTGCACGACGCGATGCGCGCCGAGCGACCCAACGCGAAGTTCGCGGGCTTCACGGACGTCAAGGACCTGGCCGAGGCCATCGTCGAAGTCTGGGACAAGCCCGCCGCCGAAGTGAACGGAAACCGCCTGTGGCTGACCGAGAAGCCGTGAACCCTCCGAAGACCGACGCCCGTCGCCACCACGACCCGGACGTCCGCGGCTTCGCCAGTGACAACTACGCCGGAGCCCACCCGGAGGTGCTCGCCGCCCTGGCCCTGGCCAACGGCGGGCACCAGGTCGCGTACGGCGAGGACGACTACACCGAGAACCTCCAGCGGATCATCCGCAGTCACTTCGGTGCCACGGCGGAGGCGTTCCCGGTCTTCAACGGCACCGGCGCGAACGTCGTCGCGCTCCAGGCGGTCACCGACCGCTGGGGCGCGGTGATCTGCGCCGAGAGCGCGCACATCAACGTCGACGAGTGCGGGGCGCCGGAGCGGGTGGGCGGGCTCAAACTGCTCACCGTGCCGACCCCCGACGGCAAGCTCACCCCCGAGCTGATCGACCGGCAGGCGTACGGCTGGGAGGACGAGCACCGGGCGATGCCCCAGGTCGTCTCGATCACCCAGAGCACCGAGCTCGGCACCCTCTACACGCCGGACGAGATCCGCGCCATCTGCGACCACGCCCACGCGCACGGCATGAAGGTGCACCTCGACGGCTCCCGGATAGCCAACGCTGCCGCCTCGCTGAACGTGCCCATGCGGACGTTCACCGACGCCGTCGGCGTCGACATCCTCTCCCTGGGCGGCACCAAGAACGGCGCGCTGTTCGGCGAGGCCGTCGTCGTCCTCAACCAGGACGCCGTCAGCCACATGAAGCATCTGCGCAAGCTGTCCATGCAGCTCGCCTCCAAGATGCGCTTCGTGTCGGTGCAGCTGGAGGCCCTGCTCGCCAAGGACCTGTGGCTGCGCAACGCCCGCCACGCCAACGAGATGGCCCAGCGTCTCGCCGAGGGCGTACGCGCCGTCCACGGCGTCGAGGTCCTCTACCCGGTGCAGGCCAACGGCGTCTTCGCCAAGCTCCCGCACGACGTGAGCGAGCGTTTGCAGAAGCGGTTCCGGTTCTACTTCTGGGACGAGGCGGCGGGCGTGGTCCGCTGGATGTGCGCGTTCGACACGACCGAGGAGGACGTGGACGCGTTCGTCGCGGCGGTGAAGGAGGAGATGGCCCGCTAGGGCCAGCCAGTCGTCGAATTCCCGCCTGCCCGGCGGGCGGCCCCGGCGCTCCGCCGCGCCGGTTCAGCCGTTGACGACGATCCGCGCGCTGTTGTTGCGCAGATTCGGGTCGAACTCGCTGATGGGCAGCTCCGGGTCGTCGTTCAGGACCCCTCCTCCGGCGGCGGGGCCTCCCAGCACTCCTCCTCCGGCAGTCCGGTCACCGTCGTGCCGGCCGGGGCCTGGAACCGTACGGTGGCCACGGCCGCGCCCGCACCGAGCGACGCCACCCAGGCCGGGCCGCGGTTGTGCACGGTGATGTCCGCGGTCACGGTGTCACCGACGGCCCCGCGCACCCTGCTGCCGGTGAGCCTCAGATCGGCCGTGTTCCTGGCGTCCACGGCGCGGTTGCCGTTGTTGGCGAGCGTCGCCCGCACCTCGGTTTGCTGCCGGGCCTGAGACCGCGCTGGTCGTCGGCCTGACTGAGCCCGAGATCGGGGCCGTCTCCCACGGTGACCAGGGTCTGCCCTCGCGCACCCGCAACTCGGCGGAGGCACTGGCCGAGAGGGCGCTGTCGGACGCGGGCGAGGTGGTGTGGTGCGACGAGGCGGGCGTGACCTGCCGCCGCTGGAACTGGCGCCAGGGCCCGCGCACCCGGCTCACCGAGGCGACCACCTCGGGGATCTTCCTGCTGGAGAGCATGGCGCCGATGCCGGCGGCCGACGTCGAGCAGGCGGCGGCGGAACTCGCCGAACTGCTGGAGAAGTTCAGCCCGGGAGCGCGGATCGCGGTGCGTCCCGCGAACCGCTGAACCGGTGCGGCGTCAGCGCGCCTCGGCCTGCCGCACCTGCTCCGGCGTCGGGGCCGTGCCACCGAGGTGGGCAGGCATCCACCAGGTGTCACCCGCGTCCTTCGGGCGGACCGGATAGGCGCGCTGGGCGGCCTCCAGCAGCTCCTGGACGCGCTCGCGCAGCTGCCGGGTGATCGCACCCGCGTACTTGTCCCGGGACGCCTCGATCGCCTCGCCGACCCGGATCGTGATCGGGATGTGGCTGCGCTTGAAGTTGCGCGGGTGGCCCTTGGTCCACAGCCGCTGCGTGCCCCAGACGGCCATCGGGATCAGCGGCACGCCGGCCTCCTGCGCCAGCCGCGCGGCGCCCGACTTGAAGCTCTTCAGCGTGAAGGACTGCGAGATGGTGGCCTCCGGGAAGACCCCGACGATCTCGCCGGACCGCAGCGAGTCCAGTGCGTGCGCGTACGCCGCCTCGCCCTGCTTGCGGTCGACCGGGATGTGCTTCATGCCGCGCATCAGCGGCCCGGAGATCCGGTGCCGGAAGACGGACTCCTTCGCCATGAAGCGCACGAGACGTTTCTGCGGGAGCGCCGCGAGCCCGTTGAAGACGAAGTCCAGATAGCTGATGTGGTTGCTCACCAGCACGGCGCCGCCCGAGCGCGGAATGTTCTCCGATCCCTTGCAGTCGATCTTGAGGTCCCACACCTTGAACAGTGTCTGGGCGAAACCGACGACAGGACGGTAGACAAGCTCTGCCATGGACGGGGTGGACCCTTCCTTCTGTGCCTGGGAAGGAAGCTCCCAGTGGAAAGTTACGCAGCCGTAGGTTTACGGCTTGTCGCAGATCGTGCCCCAAGAACGCCCGAGGGCCAAGCCCAAGTGCCGGGGAATGGCGAGATCCTCGTCACGTCCACCGTGATCCACCTCGGATTTTGGCGTCGCCTTTACTCGGCGCGCGCCGTCACCCGCCGCACGAGCACGTACATCTCGCATCCCAGGCAGTACCCGAAAACGGCGTTCAGAAAAGCGGCCGCCAGCGCCGCCCCGGTCGCCGCGAGTCCCAGCCAGAGCGGACCGAGCGTGTGACCGACCAGCCCGAGAGCGGCGAACGCCAGTCCCACCGTCTGGGCGAAGCGCGGTGGTTCGGGCGCCTCGAACTCCGTCGGCGGCCCGATACGGGGGCGTACGACCCTGCGGAACAGCCACCCGTACGGCGAACGGCCCACTCCGCCCGCGGCGCCCAGCGCGAACGCCAGCGTCTGCCAGGCCAGCAGCCAGGCGCTCCCGGTGACCAGAACGACCGCCAGCACCACGGTCGTCACGGCCGCCCCGAAGCGCGGCCCCCTCACGTCGATGTCCATGAAGCAAGCATTCCGCAACGGCCGGGCTTGCGGGCGTCGGGAATCTTTGCGGTCTCGTGAACGCTTGGGCAGGGTGATGACCGGACTGGTGGTGTGCGTGGTGGTGCTCGCGGCGGCGAGCGCCTACGGAGTGCTGCAGCGGCGGCGGAGCGGGAGCGTGCGGGTGCGCGGGCGGGACGACGGCAAGCGGCTCGGGGCGGCCGAGTTGGGCGAGGAACTGGGTGAGCGCGCCACGCTCGTGCAGTTCTCCAGCGCCTTCTGCGCTCCGTGCCGGGCCACCAGGCGAGTGCTCGGCGAGGTGGCCGGCATGGTTCCGGGCGTGACCCATGTCGAGATCGACGCCGAGGACAACCTGGAGCTCGTACGCCGCCTCGACATCCTCAAGACCCCGACCGTGCTGGTGCTCGACGCCGCCGGGAACGTCGTACGGCGGGCCACCGGTCAGCCGCGCAAGGCGGACGTGATCGCCGCGCTGGGGGAAGCGGTCTGAGGAAGCGGGAGGCGGGCAGCGCGAGCCGTCGGAGGGCGCGGGGCGCGGGACTGAACGGCAGGGTGAGTCATCTCCCACATTGCGGAACCAACTTGACTGCGCGCGCCACCTATCGTCAGCCTGACCGCATGCCTGAGGAACTCCTTCTCTTCGGACGGGCCCACGTCGACCTGGCCCGCACCGCGAGCGCGCGCTGTCCGGGCTGGTGAACCGCCCCCGGTCCGCACGCCTCCCCTCGCAGAAGGACAACTCCATGACGGCCACGTCCGGCCTCGGCACTCCTCGGCTCGCCTCTCCCGACCTGCTCCGCTCCGTCTTCCGGCGCCATGCCGCCGGCGTCGCCGTCATCACCGCCCGCGGTGCGTCGGGCCCCGTCGGCTTCACCGCCACGTCCCTCACGTCGGTCTCCGCCGAGCCTCCGATGCTGTCCTTCGGGATCGGCACCGGTGCCTCCAGCTGGCCGGCGGTGGCGGGGGCGGACCACGTCGGCGTCCACATACTGGGCGAGCATCAGCAGGAGCTCGCCGCCACCTTCGCCCGCAGCGGAGCCGACCGCTTCGGCCCGCCCACGGCCTGGCGGGAGGGCCCCGAGGGGGTTCCCTTGCTCGACGACGTCCTCGCCTGGATGGTCTGCCGGGTCGTGGGCCGGGTGCCGGCGGGCGATCACCGCATCGTGCTGGCGGAGGTCGTGCTCGGCGATCCCAGCGGCCCCGGGCGGCCGCTCGTGTATCACCAGGGCAGGTTCAACGGCCTGCGTGACTGAGGTCACTGGGGCGATGTGACCGATCCACCCCCGCGACGTTCTGCGGAGCCGTCCGAATCCGATTACGCTGCGTTGCAAAGGTCACAGTTCAAAGCGCTTGCTTAGCGGGAATGAACTGGGTGTACTGACGAGTAATATTTCGCTCGGAGCGCGGGTCGCCCCGATCGGGATCGGCCGCTTGGGGCGCCTATGCTGCCTGCAAGTAGGCAGCAGAGAAATGTCGACGCAGTAGGAGAGCCGGCGTGAGCTTGAGGATCGTTGTCACTGTGAAGTACGTGCCCGACGCCACTGGCGACCGGCACTTCGCCGATGACCTGACCGTCGACCGGGACGACGTGGACGGTCTGCTCTCCGAGCTCGACGAGTACGCGGTCGAGCAGGCGCTGCAGATCTCCGAGAACTCCGACGACGACGTGGAGATCACCGTCCTGACGGTGGGCCCGGAGGACGCCAAGGACGCGCTGCGCAAGGCGCTGTCGATGGGCGCCGACAAGGCGATCCACGTCGAGGACGACGACCTGCACGGCACCGACGCCATCGGCACGTCCCTGGTGCTGGCCAAGGCGATCGAGAAGGCCGGCTACGACCTGGTGATCTCCGGCATGGCCTCCACCGACGGCACCATGGGCGTCGTACCGGCCCTGCTCGCGGAGCGTCTGGGCGTCCCGCAGGTCACGCTGCTGTCCGAGGTCTCCGTCGAGGACGGCACGGTCAAGGGCCGCCGGGACGGCGACGCCGCCTCCGAGAACCTTCAGGCCTCGCTGCCGGCCGTCGTGTCGGTCACCGACCAGTCGGGTGAGGCGCGCTACCCGTCCTTCAAGGGCATCATGGCCGCCAAGAAGAAGCCGGTGGAGTCCTGGGACCTGTCCGACCTGGACATCGAGGCCGAGGAGGTCGGCCTGGAGGGTGCCTACACCGTGGTGGACGCCGCGGCCGAGCGTCCGGCCCGCACCGCCGGCACGATCGTCAAGGACGAGGGCGAGGGCGGCAAGCAGCTCGCCGAGTACCTCGCGAGCCAGAAGTTCATCTAAGGGTCCCTGGCCCGCCTGAGGCTCACCACCCCTTCCGCCCCTCAGACTTCGCAATCCGCAGGAGAGCAATCCCATGGCTGAAGTTCTCGTCTACGTCGACCACGTGGACGGTGCCGTCCGCAAGCCCACCCTGGAGCTGCTGACCCTGGCCCGCCGCGTCGGCGAGCCGGTGGCCGTCGCGCTGGGCAACGGCGCCGGTGACACCGCCGCCACCCTCGCCGAGCACGGCGCGGTCAAGGTGCTGACCCACGACGCTTCCGAGTACGCCGAGTACCTGGTCGTGCCGAAGGTCGACGCCCTGCAGGCCGCCGTCGAGGCCGTCTCCCCGGCCGCGGTCCTCGTCCCCTCCTCCGCTGAGGGCAAGGAGATCGCCGCCCGCCTGGCGCTGCGTCTGGGCTCCGGCATCATCACCGACGCCGTCGACCTGGAGGCCGGCGACGAGGGCCCGGTGGCCACCCAGTCGGTCTTCGCCGCGTCCTTCACCACCAAGTCCCGTGTCTCCAAGGGCACCCCGGTCATCACGGTCAAGCCGAACTCGGCCGCCGTGGAGGCCGCTCCGGCCGCCGGTGCGGTCGAGGCCCTGTCCGTGTCCTTCTCCGCGCAGGCCACCGGCACCAAGATCACCGGCCGTACGCCGCGTGAGTCGACGGGCCGCCCGGAGCTGACCGAGGCCGCGATCGTGGTCTCCGGTGGCCGCGGTGTCAACGGCGCGGAGAACTTCGCGATCATCGAGGCCCTCGCCGACTCCCTCGGCGCGGCCGTCGGTGCCTCGCGTGCCGCGGTGGACGCGGGCTGGTACCCGCACACCAACCAGGTCGGCCAGACCGGTAAGTCGGTCTCGCCGCAGCTGTACATCGCCTCCGGCATCTCCGGTGCGATCCAGCACCGCGCCGGTATGCAGACCTCGAAGACGATCGTGGCGATCAACAAGGACGCCGAGGCCCCGATCTTCGACCTGGTCGACTACGGCGTCGTCGGCGACCTCTTCGACGTCGTCCCCGCCCTCACCGAGGAGATCAAGGCCCGCAAGGGCTGATCCCCAGCAGGCGCCGCGAGGCCCCCATGACCGGTCGTACGGTCATGGGGGCCTCGTGTCATCCCAGGCTCAGCAACGCCTGCACCGGCAGGTGGTCGCTCGGGAACTGGCCACGGGCCAAGAACGTGTTGATCGTCGCCCGGTGTGCCGTGACGCCGGGCGTGGTGAGGACCCAGTCGATGCGGTCGCCGTTCGGGATCAGCGGCTTGTAGCCGTGGAAGGTCGCGTACAGCGCGCCGCGCTTACGAGCCGTGTCCCAGGTGTCGACCAGTCCGGCGCCGAGCAAGGTGTCGTACACCGGGTTCCGGTGGGCGGCGACGTTGAAGTCCCCGGTGACCACGACCGGCAGGGAGCGGTCGAACCCGGCGATCCGCTCGGCGACGAGCGAGGCGCTGCGTTCGCGGGCGTACTGGCTCACATGGTCGAAGTGGGTGTTGACGGCGTAGAACTCCCGTCCGCCGTCGGCCAGATCACGGAAGCGGACCCACGTGACCACGCGCGCGAAGGCCGCGCCCCAGGTGTTGGAGCCGATCGTGTCCGGGGTGTCGGACAGCCAGAAGTGGTCGTACTCGGTCGGGCGCAGCCGGCGGGAGTCGTAGAAGATCGCCATGGACTCGTCGCGGCTGCCGTGCAGCCGGCCGGTGCCCACCCAGTCGTAGCGCGGGCCGAGGTCGGAGTCGATGTCGAGCAGCTGGGAGAAGACGCCCTCCTGGGTGCCGATGAGGTGCGGGGCCTCCTCGCGCAGCAGCTCGCGCATCACCGGTCTGCGTACGGTCCAGCTGTGGGGCTCGACGGTGCTCGCGAAGCGCAGGTTGAAGGACATGACCCGCAGGTGCCGACGGGGCAAAGGCTCGCCCGCCGAGGCGGTGGACGTGGGCAGTGCTGTACTGGAGAGAGGCGCGGTGGCCGCGGCGGCCAGCGCGGCTTTCAGGCCCAGGCGGCGCGTGACACGGCTGTGGTTCGGCACGTGGGCTCCTTCGGTGGGAACTGCCGGACGAGTCGTGCGGGGCGTGCGTATGGAAGGGTGATACCGCGCCACGAGGTGGGCGTGAACATGGCGAGATGGCGGAGTGACTCCTCGTGGACATGGTGTTGACCAGCCGGAAGGTCCCCGGATAACTTCATTCTACGGATTGTTGATTCCGTATGACGGAAAACAGGAGGGTGTGGGAATGGGTCAGGGCCAGCAGGAGAAGGTGGCGACGAGCCTCGCGGGAGCGGTCAGCGAGGAGATCAGCGCCTCCCTCGCGCCGGTCGACGCCGAGCTGGAGCGCCGTTACCCCGGAGACCCCGGCACCCGTCAGCCCGTCCACACGGTGTACGTCCCCGGCGACGTCTTCGCCGCCGACACCATCCGCTCCTGGGGCGACCAGGCGCTGGCCGCGCTCGACGAACACGCCCCGGACGCCGCCTCCTTCGCGGCCGTCCTCGGGCTCTCCGACGAGCTCGCCGAACCCGTTTACGCGCGTGTGCGGGCCAAGCTGGAGCGCGAACCCGTCGAGGACCTGCGCGTCGACTTCGAGGACGGTTACGGCTCCCGCCCGGACGCGGAGGAGGACGAGGCCGCCGCCCGCGCGGCCCGGCTGATCGCCGAGGCCCACGCCGGGGGCGCCGCGGCGGCGCCGTACATGGGCATCCGCATGAAGTGCATGGAGGCGCCCGTGCGCGAGCGGGGCATCCGCACCCTCGACATCTTCCTCACCGGCCTCATGGAGGCCGGCGGTCTGCCCGAGGGGCTGGTGCTCACCCTGCCCAAGGTGACGTATCCCGAGCAGGTCACCGCGATGGTGCGGTTCCTGGAGGAGTTCGAGAAGGCGCGCGGGCTCGAACCCGGCCGGATCGGCTTCGAGATCCAGATCGAGACCAGCCAGTCCATCCTCGCCACCGACGGCACCGCCACCGTCGCCCGGATGATCCAGGCCGCCGAGGGCCGCGCCACCGGCCTGCACTACGGCACCTTCGACTACAGCGCCTGTCTCGGCGTCTCCGCCGCCTATCAGGCCAGCGACCACCCCGCCGCCGACCACGCCAAGGCGATCATGCAGGTCGCGGCGGCGGGCACCGGCGTACGCGTCTCGGACGGCTCGACCAACGTCCTGCCGGTCGGCCCCACCGGGAAGGTCCACGACGCCTGGCGGCTGCACTACGGCCTCACCCGCCGCGCCCTGGCCCGCGCCTACTACCAGGGCTGGGACATGCACCCCGGCCACATCCCGACCCGGTACGCGGCCGTCTTCGCCTTCTACCGTGAAGGTTTCGAGCAGGCCGCGGCCCGCCTCGCCCGGTACGCCAACCGGACCGGCGGCGACGTCATGGACGAGCCCGCCACCGCCAAGGCCCTCAGCGGCTACCTGCTGCGCGGCCTGGACTGCGGCGCCCTCGACATCGCCGAGGTCGCCCGGCTCAGCGGCCTGACCCGGGCCGACCTGGAGGGCTACGCGTCGCCGCGACGCGGCGACCTGACGGTCTCCGCCACGTAGCGGGCAGGTCACGGCCGCCTTCCCGTGGCTGGTGCTGTCACTCCTGCCCCGTAGTCTGTACGGCACGCAATGACGTGTCACAGGAACGGGGCAGCGGTGTCTTCGGGGGAGAACGGACGGGCGGACGAGGCCGGTCGGTTGCTGGCCGGGCGCTATCGCGTGCAGGCGCAACTGGGGCGCGGCGGCATGGGCGTGGTCTGGCGGGCCGTCGACGAGGTCCTGGGGCGCGAGGTCGCCGTCAAGGAACTGCGGACCTACTCGGACGCCGACGGGCCCGAACTCGCCGATCTGAGGCTGCGGATGCAGCGCGAGGCCCGCGCGGCGGCCCGGGTCAAGCATCCGGGCGTGGTGGCCGTGCACGACGTCGCCGAGGTCGACGGACGCCCGCTGATCGTCATGGAACTGGTCGACGGCCCGTCCCTGGAGGCGGTGCTGCGCGAGCGCGGCACCCTCGACCCGCACGAGGCGGCCGGGATCGGCGCCAAGGTCATGGACGCCCTGTCCGCCGCCCACCGGGCCGGTGTCCTGCACCGGGACGTCAAGCCCGGCAACATCCTGCTGGAGCGCTCCGGTCGCGTCGTACTGACCGACTTCGGCATCGCCACCATGGACGACCCCGGCGACGGATCGGCCACCCACCTCACCCGCACCGGCCATCTCGTCGGTTCGCTCGACTACATGGCGCCCGAGCGTGCACAGGGCGCCGACCCCGGTCCCTCCTCGGACGTCTGGGCGCTGGGTGCCACGCTCTACGCGGCGGTGGAGGGCTCCGCGCCCTTCCGCCGTACGTCGACGTTCTCCACGCTCACCGCGATCGTCGGTGAACCGCTGCCGGAGCCCCGCCGGGCCGGGCCGCTCACGCCCGTCCTGCGGCGGCTGATGGACAAACGGTCCGAATCCCGTCCGGAGGCCGACGAGGCCAGGGCGCTCCTGCAGGCGGTGGCGGACTCCGGCGGCACGGACTCGGCGACGACCGCCCTGCGGAGGGCGGCGGACACCGGACCCGCCGGGGCGGAGACGGAACTCAGCCTGCCGTCGGCACCGCAAGGGACCGGGGCACCCGGCGCGGCTGGTCCGAGCGGGCAGGGCTCCGGGCCCTTCGGGCCGACTCCGGGAGCGGTGGGCCGGCCCGACGGCGGGCAGGCGCAAGGCGGCCGAGCACAGGGTGCGCCCGGAGCCCACGGTTTCGCGGCGGCGGGGCCGGGCGCACCCGAGGTGCCGGGGGGCGCGCCGGGCATGCCGGGACCACAGGGCGCCGGCATGCCTGGACAGCCCACGGGCCCTGGGCATCCCACACCTCCCGCACAGGGAACGCCGCCGCTGGGATTCGGCGCGGCCGGGCTGTCCGGCCCCACCACGCCCGGCCACCACGCCCCCGGACAGCCGGCCGTGCCGCCGTACGGCAGTGCGCCGCCCTTCGGCCAGGGGCAGCCCTCCGGCGGCGCGCCGGGCCGGCCGGATCGGGCCGCACCCGGCTTCGGCGGCCCCGTGCCGCCGTCCCACGACCTGGGCGCCACCGGCCCCATGGCCACGTCCGCCGCCACCCCCTCCCGCCGCAGGGGCCGGGTCCTGCTCGCCGTCGCGGCCGTCACCGCCGTTCTCGCGGCGACCGGGGTCACGGTCACCCTGCTGAGCGACCCGGGCGACACCGAGGCCAGGGCGCAGGCCACGTCATCGGCCACGCCCTCCGGAGCCGCCGCCCCGGTGTCCGGCAGCCCCGGCGCCGACCGCTCGGGCGACTCGGGCCTCACCGAGAAGGACGACGCCGAGAAGTCCCCCGACGCGACCAGGAAGCCGAGCCGCACGGCGCAGGCCGACCCCACCGGTCGGTCGGCCACCTCGTCCCCGACGAGGATCTCGGGCGGGGGCGGCACCGACGGCGGTACCACGGGCGGCGGTTCCGGCGACGGAGGTGCGACGGGCGGCGGCGGAACCACCGGCGGCGGTGGCACCACACCGACCCCGTCCTGCCACTCCATCGGCGGCGGCAAGTACAACTGCCAGGTCTGGAGGACCTCGGACTCCTACACGGCCTCGGGCGCCAAGGCCGGCGTCCTCAACGCGGGCACCAACTACTTCTACTGCCAGCAGAATTTGGGCCGCCGCGAGACCTACGGGCAGTGGACCAACGTCTGGTGGGCCAAGACGGACGACGACAGCGGAAACACCGGCGTCTTCGTCAGCGACGTCTACATCGAGGGCGGCAACAACGACGAGCCGGTGCCCGGCCTCCCGGTCTGCTGACTCAGCCGCCCTGGACCCGCACGTACCGCTCCAGCCCCGAGCGCGTCACCAGCTTCTCCTCCACGAACAGACGGGTGCCGCGCTCACACAGGTCCACGTCACCGCGCGCCCGTGCGCAGAACTGCTCGGGGGTGACACCGAACAGCTCCCGCAACCGCGCTGAGCCGAGCAGGAGTTCGGTGAGCAGCGCCTGCTGGCCGGGGTGGGTGCGGGGCGCCTCGGAGCCGTTGTGGAGGACGCCGTGGCGGTTGACGTACGCGAAGGCGCCGGGGAGCGTGCTGCCGTCCGCCAGCTCGATCCGCACCTCGGGCTGCGGCAGCCAGGCGCGACCGTAGTTGCCGTGCGGGGCGGGTACGCCCTCGCTCGTGTCGATGATCGCGAGCTGCTCGGGGTCGAGCCAGATGACGAACAGCTCCCGTACCGCGTCCGGCGCGAGGAACGGTGACGCGGACACGTAGCCCATGCGGCTCACGTGCGCGGAGACGCCCACGTCGATGCCGGTCACCCGGGTCTTCACCATGGGGATGGGGGTGCGGATCCCGAAGTGGTCCATTTTGTGCCGCAGTTGGCCGGGGCAGGCGTTGGAGCCCACCGCGAGGATCGGCACGCGGTCGTCGTGGACCAGGCGGTCGAGCGGCCGCAGCCGGTCACCGTCGAGGAGACCGGAGTCCGCGGGCCAGGCGCCCGGGTAGAGCAGAGGATGTTCACGCGGCGCCTCGGCCAGCCCGAGCGCCGCCAGCGTACGGCCCTGTGAGGACTGCCGCGGCCTTCCCGTGCGCTCCGTCATGGTCCGCTCAGTCCGCCGGGAGCAGCTCGCCGGAGCCGCGGGTGATGAGCCGCGTGGGCAGTTCGATGCGCTCCGGGTCGACCAGGGTGCCGTCCAGCTGGCGGAAAAGGCGCTCGGCGGCGGTACGGCCGATCGCCGCCGCGTCCTGCGCGACGACGGTGACGCCGGGCTCCAGCAGGTCGGCGAGTTCGATGTCGTCGAAGCCGACGAGGGCCACCCGCCGGGCATGTTCCGCGAGGACGCGGATCACGGTGACCGTCACCCGGTTGTTGCCCGCGAAGACCGCGGTGACGGGGGACGGGCCGGACAGCATCTCCTCGGCCGCCCGGCGCACCCGCCCCGGGTCGGTGACGCCCAGGGACATCCAGGAGTCCTCCACCGGTATGCCCGCGTCCTCCATCGCGGCCCGGTAGCCGCGCAACCGCTCGGCGGCCGTGTGGATGCGGGGCATGTCGCCGATGAAGCCGATCCGGCGGTGGCCATGGGCGATGAGATGGGCGACGCCGTCGCGTGCGCCTCCGAAGTTGTCGGACAGGACGCAGTCGGCGTCGATCCTCCCGGCCGGGCGGTCGACGAAGACGGTGGCGACGCCCGCCTTGAGCTCGGGCTCCAGGTACCGGTGGTCGTCACCGGCGGGGATGATCACCAGGCCGTCCACCCGCCGCGCGCACAGCGCCAGCGCCAGTTCCTGCTCGCGGTCCGGGTCCTCGGCGCTGGAGCCGTTGATGAGCAGGGCTCCGTGCGCCCGTGCGACCTCCTCGACCGCGCGACTCAGCGGGCCGTAGAAGGGGTCCGCGAGATCCTCCAGGACCAGGCCGATGCTCGCCGTACGGCCTTTGCGCAGCACCCGCGCGCTGTCGTTGCGGCGAAAGCCCAGTGCGTCGATGGCCTCCTGGACGCGCCGCTCCGTCTCCGGGGTGACCCCGGGCTCCCCGTTGACCACACGCGAGACGGTCTTCAGCCCGACTCCGGCACGCGCCGCGACGTCCTTCATGGTCGGACGATTGCCGTAGCGGGCCCCGGAAACGCGGTCTGCGGGGCGGTCGGAGCGGCGGATGGTCTCGGGCACGATGCGCTGTCCTGTCCTGTCGTCGTCCACGGGGATGCGTCGTCCATGGGTTTGTATGAGGATGTGGCGTCGAGCATAGGCCCTGGACAACGTTGTCAGATCCGGGAGACACTGTCCACCGCAATCTCCGGCCTGCGCCCCCACCGCGAGACCGGCGCGTCCAATTCCCGTGGCAGGCGGGGAGATCCGATTGGTTGACGGGGAGAACTGACACTGATGCACACCGACCTCGTGGCTGCGCTCGACATCGGCGGCACCAAGATCGCCGGAGCGCTGGTGGACGGTCACGGCACGATCGCGGTCCGGGCCCGGCGTGCGACGCCGGCGCGGGAGGACGGCGAGACGGTGATGCGGGCCGTCGAGGAGGTGATCGGCGAACTCGCCGGTTCACCGCTGTGGGGACGTGCCACGGCCCTCGGTATCGGCAGCGCGGGACCGGTGGACGCCTCGGCGGGGACGGTCAGTCCGGTGAACGTGCCCGGGTGGCGCGACTATCCGCTGGTCCGGCGGGTCCGGGAGGCGGCCGGGGGGCTGCCCGTCGAGCTGATCGGCGACGGGGTGGCCATCACGGCTGCCGAGCACTGGCAGGGAGCCGCCCGAGGGTACGACAACGCCCTCTGCATGGTCGTCTCCACGGGGGTCGGTGGCGGACTGGTGCTCGACGGCCGGCTGCACCCCGGTCCCACCGGCAACGCCGGTCACATCGGCCACATCAGTGTCGACCTGGACGGCGACTCCTGCCCCTGCGGCTCGCGCGGCTGCGTGGAGCGCATCGCGAGCGGCCCCAACATCGCCAGGCGGGCACGGGAGAACGGCTGGAGGCCGGGTCCCGACGGGGACGCGTCCGCCGCCGCGGTGGCCGCCGCCGCGCGTGCGGGAGACCCGGTGGCCGTGGCCTCCTTCGAGCGGGCCGCGCGGGCGCTGGCCGCCGGGATCGCGGCCACCGCGGCCCTCGTCGAGATCGACATCGCCGTCATCGGCGGAGGGGTCGGCAAGGCGGGTGACGTGCTCTTCACGCCGCTGCGCAAGGCGCTCCACGACTACGCCACCCTGTCCTTCGTGCGGCGCCTGACGATCGCGCCCGCCCAGATGGGCACCGACGCCGGGCTGGTGGGGGCCGCCGCGGCCGCGCTCGCCGAGCGAGCGGACGCGGCCACGGTCTGACGTGGGCAGGAACGTTCTCCCGGCCCCCGGCGCTCGCCCGGGGCCGGGGGCTCGGCGTGCGCCGGCGCGCGAACGGCGCGGTCTCAGCGGCTTGTTCCCGTCCCCAGGTGGCACGAAGACGCCGTACGGCGTTGCATGCCCTGTTTTTGAACGCGTTCAACGACTGCGCTAGGCTCGTGCTCACACGAGATGGGGGAGTCGATGAAGATAGTGATCCCCGGGGGAACCGGGCAGGTGGGCACCGTTCTGAACCGCTCGCTGACCGCCGCCGGCCATGAGGTGGTGGGCCTGACCAGGCACCCCACGCGCGAGCGTGAAGTCCGCTGGGACGGTGAGACGCCGGGGGCGTGGGCCGACGTGATCGACGGCAGCGACATCGTGATCAACTTGGCCGGGCGCAGCGTCAGCTGCCGGTACACCCCCGCCAACCTCCGGGCGATGATGGATTCCCGGGTGCGCTCCACGCAGGTCGTCGGCGAGGCGATCGCCCACGCCGCCCGGCCGCCGCGGGTCTGGCTGCAGATGAGCACGGCCACCGTCTACGCCCACCGCTTCGACGCGCCGAACGACGAGGCGACGGGCGTCATCGGCGGCGACGAGCCCGATGTGCCGGACTACTGGGCGTACAGCATCGAGATCGCCAAGGCGTGGGAGCGGGCCCAGGAGGAGGCCGACACGCCGTCCACCCGGAAGGTCGCCCTGCGCTCCGCGATGGTGATGAGCCCTGATCGGGGCGGGGTCCTCGACGTCCTGCTGGGGATGGTGCGGCTCGGTCTGGGCGGTCCCGTCGGGGGCGGCGCGCAGTACGTCTCCTGGATCCACGACCGTGACTTCGTCCGTGCGGTCGAGTTCCTGATCGACCGGAACGATATCGCCGGTCCGGTCAACCTCGCCGCTCCCGAGCCCCTGCCGCAGCGGGCGTTCATGCGGGCCCTGCGCTCGGCGTGGGGCATGCCCCTGGGCCTGCCCGCGACGAAGTGGATGGCCGAGATCGGTGCCTTCGCGCTGCGCTCCGACACCGAACTGCTGCTCAAGAGCCGACGCGTCGTCCCCGGCCGGCTGCTCGACGAGGGGTTCACCTTCGCGTACGACCGCTGGTCACAGGCGGCCGAGGACCTCGCGCGGCGGGTGCGGATGCGTGGCTCCGACGGGAGCCGGTCCCGGCCCGATCGCCCGGCGCCGTCCCGATCGCCCGGAAACCGGGCGTGACTCCCGCTCCGTTTCTCAGTTGAATCGGTCATGAAGAAGCGCAGCATGCTCGCCATCGCCTCCCTGGCCACCGGATTCGTCGTCGCGGCCGTCACGCCGTCGCACGCCGGCACCTCCCCTGCCGTGGGTCTCCCGGGCGCCAACCTTCCCGGCGCCGGACTGCCCGGGGCCGGCGGGGAGGCCAAGCTCACCGGCGGTGAGACCAAGGTCGCCGGGGTGAACGTGGACCAGGCCCTGAACACCGTCGGCAAGGCCATCAACCGCGAGACGGACCGGGCCGTGAACAACGCCCCGCACGGCAAGAAGCGCTGACCCGCCGGACCGAGACGTCACGCGGCGCCGGTGCCCCCGCTGCACGGGGGCACCGGCGCCGTCGTCATGCGCCCTCTACTGGAAGTGGTTTCCGTGGCAGGGTGGAGCGGGCAAGCCACAGGGGGCCAACAGAAGAGGGGGAAACGTGATCGTCTGGATCAACGGCGCGTTCGGTGCGGGGAAGACCACCACCGCACGTGAACTGATCGAGCTGATCCCGAACAGCACGCTCTTCGACCCCGAGGTCATCGGCGGAGCACTGACCCAGCTGCTCCCGCCCAAACGCCTCACCGAGGTCGGTGACTTCCAGGACCTGCCGATCTGGCGACGTCTCGTGATCGACACGGCGGCCGCGCTGCTCGCCGAGCTCGGCGGGACCCTCGTGGTGCCGATGACCTTGCTGCGCCAGGAGTACCGGGACGAGATCTTCGGCGGCCTCGCCGCGCGCCGCATCACCGTCCGGCACATCCTCCTCGCCCCGGCGGAAACGATCCTGCGTGAGCGAATAGCCGGGCGGGAGATTCCGCCCGACCTGTCCGACGGCGAGATACGGATCCGGCAGTGGTCCTACGACCACATAGAGCCGTACCGTGCCGCACTCGCCTCCTGGCTCACCGCCGACGCGTATCCCGTGGACAACGGCGGGCTGAGCCCGTACGAGACCGCCGGCCGTATCGCCGAGGCCGTCGGCAGCGGCACGGTCCCCGTATGCGACATCGTGCAGACGCCCGAGCCGACCGCCGAGACCGTCGCCTCGGGCGTCCTTCTCTTCGACGAGCAGGACCGGTTCCTGCTCGTCGACCCCACCTACAAGCCGGGCTGGGAGTTCCCCGGCGGTGTGGTCGAACCCGGCGAGGCGCCCGCGCGCGCGGGCATCCGCGAGGTCGCGGAGGAGACCGGGATACGGCTGGACGAGGTACCGCGACTCCTCGTCGTCGACTGGGAACGGCCCCTGCCTCCCGGCTACGGAGGGCTGCGGCTGCTGTTCGACGGCGGTCGCCTCGATTCCGCCGAGGCCAAGCGCCTCCTGCTGCCCGGGCCCGAACTGCGCGACTGGCGCTTCGTCACCGAGGAGGAGGCCGCCGAACTGCTGCCGCCGGTGCGCTACGAGCGGCTGCGCTGGGCGCTGCGGGCGCGCGAACGTGGGGCGGCGCACTATCTGGAGGCGGGGGTTCCGACGCCCTGAGCGATGCTCCGCGGCACCGGGTGCGGTGCGGCGGCCGCCTGCTCCCGTGCGCGCGCCCCGGTCGAACTCGCCCACGACGGCCGGGAGGACGTGCTCCGGGCGAGCATGTCCGCGGCGGCCCGCGGGACTCCCTCGGGCCGCATACGTCGGTCTCCGCGACCGCCGGCGCACCACGACGCATCCGGCGCACGGGCGGGCCGACCCCCTGGACGGCCACGTGTTTCGGGAACAGCGCAAGGCTGGTGGACGCCGTGGAGGCGGAAGGGCGGCGGAGCAAGGACGGTCGTGGGGCCGGCGGGCGTCCCCCGGCCGCCGCTCGACGTCGCCGAGCGGGACCCGTTCCCTGAAGACCGGGCTGCCTCCACCCTCGACCAGCGCCGGTGCCCCGCGGCCCGGCCGAGGCCGTGGGCCCCGACGCCGTGGCCGCTGTGGGACGCCAGGGGCGTCGCGAGGTCTGCGGGGACGGTGAGACGCGCGGTGCGGGTCATCGGCCCGGTCTCACCGCACTGCCTGTCAACTCGCCGCGTAATTGCGCAGGAACAGCGCTTCGGCGACCGAAAGGCGCTCCAGCTCCTGCGGGGAGACGCTCTCGTTCACGGCGTGGATCTGTGCCTCCGGCTCGCTCAGGCCGATGAGGAGGATCTCCGCGTGCGGATAGAGCGCGGCGAGGGTGTTGCACAGGGGGATCGAGCCGCCCTGACCGGCGTACTGCATCTCCTGACCGGGGTAGGCCACCGCCATCGCGTCCGCCATCGCCTGGTAGGCCGGGCTGCTCGTGTCGGCGCGGAACGCCTGGCCCTGGCCGATCTGCTCGGTGCGTACCCGCGCGCCCCACGGTGTGTGCGTCTCCAGGTGGGCCTGGAGCAGCTTGGTCGCCTCGGCCGCGTCGACGCCCGGCGGTACGCGCAGGCTGATCAGGGCACGCGCGCTCGCCTGCACGGACGGGGTGGCGCCGACGACCGGCGGGCAGTCGATGCCGAGGACCGTGACGGCCGGGCGGGCCCAGATGCGGTCGGCGACCGTGCCGGAGCCGATCAGCCCGACCCCGTCCAGGACCTTGGCGTCCGCGCGGAACTGCTCCTCGTCGTACTGCAGCCCCTGCCAGGACGACTCACCGGTCAGCCCGTCCACGGTCGTGGACCCGTCCTGCGCGCGCAGCGAGTCCAGTACGCGGATCAGGGCGGCGAGCGCGTCCGGCGCGGCCCCGCCGAACTGGCCCGAGTGGAGGTTGCCGCCCAGCGTGTCGATCTGCACCCGGACCAGGGTCATGCCGCGCAGGGTCGAGGTCACCGTCGGCAGACCGACGCGGAAGTTGCCCGCGTCGCCGATCACGATGGTGTCGGCCTCCAGCAGGTCGGGGTGTTCCTCGGCGTAGCGCTCCAGACCGCCCGTGCCCATCTCCTCGGAGCCCTCGGCGATCACCTTCACGTGCACCGGCACACCGCCGTTCGCCTTCAGGGCGCGCAGCGCGAGCAGGTGCATGATCAGGCCGCCCTTGCAGTCGGCGGCACCGCGTCCGTACCAGCGGCCGTCGCGCTCGGTCAGCTCGAAGGGCGGGGTGCTCCAGGCGGCCTCGTCCAGCGGGGGCTGCACGTCGTAGTGGGCGTAGAGCAGGACCGTCTTCGCGCCCTCGGGGCCGGGCAGGTGGCCGTACACCGACTGCGTGCCGTCCGGGGTGTCGAGCAGGGCCACGTCCTCGAAGCCCTCGGCGGTGAGCGCGTCGGCGATCCAGCGGGCGGCGCCCTCGCTCTCGCTCTTGGGGAACTGGTCGAAGTCCGCCACCGACTTGAACGCCACCAGTTCGGTGAGCTCCGCCTTCGCCCGCGGCATCAGCGAGGCGACGGTCTCGGCAACCGGATTCGACGACATGGGCACGCTCCTTGTGGGTGCGACGTTGTACCTGTGAGTGCTGTGATCCTCCCACAGCGGCCTGCGACGACGCCCGCCGTAGGATGCGGGGGACAGCAGCGGACGGCGGCTTGATCGGGAGCAGTAGACCATCGTGAGCAGCGAGAACTCTTCGGCGGACGACGCGCGGCAGGTGTGGGACGTCGTCGTGGTGGGCGCGGGACCCGCGGGCGCTTCGGCCGCCTACGCGGCAGCGGTCGCCGGGCGGCGCGTGCTGTTGCTGGAGAAAGCGGAGCTGCCACGCTACAAAACCTGCGGCGGCGGCATCATCGGGCCCTCGCGCGACTCCCTGCCGCCCGGCTTCGAACTGCCCTTCCGGGACCGGGTCCACGCGGTGACGTTCTCCAACAACGGCCGCTTCACCCGCACCCGCCGCTCCAAGCAGATGCTGTTCGGCCTGATCAACCGGCCCGAGTTCGACCAGCAGCTGGTCGAGCACGCGCAGAAGGCCGGCGCCGACCTGCGTACGGGCGTCACCGTGCAGCGCGTCGAGCAGCACGGCTCCGCGGTGCCGGACCGGCGCAGCGTCGCCGTCGTCCTGCAGGGCGGCGAGACGCTGCTCGCCCGGGCCGTCGTCGGCGCGGACGGCAGCGCCAGCCGGATAGGGGCACATGTGGGGGTGAAGCTCGACCAGGTGGATCTGGGCCTGGAGGTGGAGATCCCCGTGCCGGAGACGGTCGCCGAGGACTGGAAGGGGCGGGTCCTCATCGACTGGGGCCCGATGCCCGGCAGTTACGGCTGGGTCTTCCCCAAGGGGGACACCCTCACGGTCGGGGTGATCTCGGCGCGTGGTGAAGGTGCCGCGACCAAGCGGTACTTGGAGGAGTTCATCGGGCGGCTGGGGCTCGCCGGGTTCGAACCGAACATCTCCTCCGGCCACTTGACGCGCTGCCGCGCCGACGACTCGCCGCTGTCGCGCGGGCGGGTGCTGGTCTGCGGGGACGCGGCGGGCCTGCTGGAGCCGTGGACGCGTGAGGGGATCTCGTTCGCACTGCGGTCGGGACGGCTCGCGGGGGAGTGGGCGGTCAGGATCGCCGAGGCCCACGACGCGGTGGACACCCGGCGCCAGGCCCTGAACTACGCCTTCGCGATCAAGGCGGGCCTCGGCGTGGAGATGAGCGTCGGCAAGCGGATGCTGACGGTGTTCGAGCGACGTCCTGGCCTCTTCCACGCGGCGCTGACCGGTTTCCGGCCCGCCTGGAAGGCGTTCATGGACATCACCCGCGGCTCCACGTCGCTGGGCGAGCTCGTCCGTTCCCATCCCTTGGCCCAGCGCGCCCTGACCGCGCTGGACCGCCGCCCGGCGCCGGCGGGCGAGGAGGCCACCTCCTGAGCAGCCCGGGACCGGGCTCGACCGTGCTGGTCACTTCTTGACGGTGATCCGGAAGACGGGGTGGTCCGGGGCGGCCGCGATGATCTCCTCGTCGGAGGACTTCGCGGTGACCCCTTGGAAGTACTGGTTGACCTCCCAACCCCACTTCTCCAGGTAGGTCCGCAGGATCGGGAGCTTCTCCGCGTCGGGAAGCTCCACCGCGGAGAACTCACGCACCTTGCGCCCCACTCGCAGCTGTCCGCCGCCGGCGGCGCGCATGTTGCGCACCCATTGGGAATGACCGCGGGCAGAGACGAGGTACTGCGTGCCCTCGTACGTGTGCGGGTTGACCGGGATGCGCTGCATCCTGCCGCTCTTGCGACCGCGCACGGACATCTCGGCCGTGCCCGCGAGGCTGAGCCCGTGCCGGGCCAGCCAGCCGATCACCCCGTTGAGGCGGACGTTCAGCGGGCTGCCCTTGAGGTAGTACGGCGATGACATGGTGACCCCCGAGGGATTGGGAGAGCGGTGCTCTCGCTTGAGAGCAGTGTGCACGAGAGTGTCGTCCCAAAGCAAGAGCGGTGCTCTCTTATGAGAGCGCCGCTCTCGCTTGTGTGCGCCGCTCTCGCTTTCGTGGCAGACTCGTCCCATGAGCAGCACCGCACAGGGCGCCCGCGCCCGCGCCCGGATGGAAGTCACCGCCGCCATCAAGGACGAGGCACGCAGACAACTCGCCGCCGAGGGAGCCGCGAAGCTGTCGTTGCGTGCCGTGGCCAGGGAGATCGGCATGGTCTCCTCCGCGCTCTACCGCTACTTCCCCAGCCGGGACGACCTGCTGACCGCCCTCATCATCGACGCCTACGACTCCGTCGGAGCCGACGCCGAGGCCGCGCATGCCAAGGCCGCCGACGCCGGGCCCGCGCAGCGCTGGACCGCGGTGGCCGAGGCGGTGCGGGAGTGGGCGCTGCGCCATCCGCACGAGTACGCGCTGATCTACGGCTCGCCGGTGCCCGGCTACAGCGCCCCCGACACCACCGTGCCGGCCGCCTCCCGTGTCGGCCTCGTCTTCATCGGCATCCTCCGCGACGCCCACCGGGACCGCGGGCTCACCGAGCCGCCCCTGCCCGCCGAACTGCGCCCCGAGGCCGAGCGGATGGCCGCCGACCTGGCCCCCGACCTCCCGCCGGCGACGGTCGCGGCCCTCGTCGCCGCCTGGGCCGAACTCTTCGGGCTCGTCGGGTTCGAACTGTTCGGGCAGTTCAACCGGGTCGTGGAGGACCGGGAGGCATTCTTCCGCCACGCGGTGGCCCGGCTCGCGCACGGTGTCGGCCTGGGGTGCGCCGGGAGCGGCACGGCGGGGCGCGCGTGACCCGTCCGGCGGGCCGCGTACTTCGCGGGGAGTACGTGTGATCACCACGCCCGGGTGACGCCGCCCGGCGGCCGACGCGTCTAGCGTGGCGGACATGGGAGAGCAGCAGGAACGCCGGGCCGGCGGTCCGCCGACGTGGTGGCGGCACGGGCCGTCGTGGTGGCACCGCCGGGACGACGAGGACCGCGCGTCGCGGCTGCCCTGGCGCTCCACCGTGCTGCTCACGGTCTTCGTGCTGGCCGGCTCGAACTTCGCGGCCCAGGGGCAACTGGACGGCCGGGAGCATCTCGACCCCTTCGCGCGTGTGCTGCTGTTCGTCGCGTCCGGTCTGCTGCTGTGGCGCAAGCGGTACCCGGTGGCCGTCGTGTTCGGGACGACGTTGGCGGCCACGCTCTATCTGGGCGCCGGGTATCCCTACGGGCCGGTCTTCCTGACCGTGGCCGTGGCCTGCTTCGACGCGATCGTCGCCGGGCACCGCAGGGCCGCCTGGGCGGCCGTAGGGGTGTTCTGGGCCGGGCACGCCCTGGTCGCCCACTGGCTGTACGAGTGGCTGCCGCCGTCCGGTGACGCGGCGGCCTCCTGGACGCAGGAGGGCGTGATCGCCGCCTGGGTCGCGGCGATCATGGCGGTGTCGGAACTGGCCAGGACCAGGCGCGAGCAGTGGGCCAGGGAGCGGGCCGAGCGGGCGCGGGCCGCGCGGCGCCGGGCCGACGAGGAGCGGCTGCGGATCGCCCGCGAACTGCACGACGTCCTCGCGCACAGCATCAGCGTGATCAATGTGCAGGCGGGGGTGGGCCTCGCCCTCCTCGACTCCGACCCCGAGCAGGCGCGCACCGCACTCACCACCATCAAGGCCACGAGCAAGGAGGCGCTCGGCGAGGTCCGCCAGGTCCTGGACACGCTGCGCACCCCCGGCGACGCGCCGCGATCCCCCGCGCCCGGCCTGGACCGGCTGCCCGAGTTGGTGACCCAGGCGGCGGGCGCCGGTCTCACCGTCGAGGTCGAGGGCGAGCCGCCCCGCCTCGCGCCCGCCACGGACCTCGCGGCCTTCCGGATCGTCCAGGAAGCCCTGACCAACGTCGTACGCCACTCGGGATCGCGGCACGCGCGTGTGCGCCTCGATCACGGCGACGGGGCGACGCTACGGCTGCGTATCGACGACGACGGTCCCGCGACCGGAGCCGACGCGGGCGGCAGCGGCAACGGACTCGCCGGAATGCGGGAGCGGGCGGCGGCGCTGGGTGGCACGATCGAGGCGGGCCCGCGAGCCGACGGCGGGTTCCGGGTGCTCGCCGTCCTGCCGCTCAGGGCCGCCGTCGGCGCATCGGGCGACGCCCCCGAGGAGGACCGGTGATCCGCGTACTGCTGGCCGACGACCAGTCGCTGGTGCGGGCCGGATTCCGCGCGCTGCTCGACGCGCAGCCCGACATCGAGGTGACCGGGGAGGCCGCGGACGGCGCGCAGGCGCTGCGCGGAGTGCGCGAACTGCGGCCCGACGTGGTCCTGATGGACATCCGCATGCCGGTCCTCGACGGACTCGCCGCCACCCGCCGGATCACCGAGGACAGCGCCCTGGAGGCCGTCAAGGTGGTCATGCTCACCACGTTCGAACTCGACGAGTACGTCTTCGAGGCCATCCGCTGCGGAGCCTCCGGCTTCCTGGTCAAGGACACCGAGCCCGACGAACTCCTGCGCGCCGTACGGGCGGTGGTGGAGGGCGACGCGCTGCTGTCGCCGGGGGTGACCCGACGGTTGATCGCCGAGTTCGCCGCCCGTTCCAAGGAACCCGCGGCCGCCGACGCCCTGAGCCGACTCACCGAGCGCGAGCGGGAGGTGATGGCGCTGGTCGGTATCGGGCTGTCCAACGAGGAGATCGCCCGCCGCCTGGTGGTCAGCCCCCTCACCGCGAAGACCCACGTCAGCCGGACCATGGTGAAGCTGGGCGCCCGGGACCGGGCCCAACTGGTCGTCCTGGCCTACGAGTCCGGGTTGGTGCGGCCGGGCTGGCTGGGCTGAGAGCCGCGCCTAAAGCGCAGCAGCACGCTCGCGACCCGAACGAAGAACAGCACGGTCGCCCCCGTGGCGCCGGCGCCGACGAGGGCGTCGCGCACGCCGTCCGGCAGGTCGAAGGCGACCGCCGGCCCGGCGACCGCCCCGAACAGCACCGCCGCCGCGAACGCCGCGCTGAACAAGGCGTACCCGATCTCGACGGTGATCGCGTCCCGCTCGGCCTGACCCCGCCGTCCCCCGTGGTTGTCCATCCCTTGAGTCAACAGGCCTGCGCCCGGCGGAGCAAGTGGCTCCGCCGGGCGCAGGGGGAGGCGTCCCCCCGGACTCATCCGTGCACGCCTGCCCGCCGCCTGCCGACCGGAAGGACGACGGGACTTCGTGGACACGGCCCAGGACCTGCCGTTCGGATCATGCCTGCCTGACCCGAACCACAGACCCTAGTCGCGGACCGCCACGCGCTCCGCTTCCGCCTCCTTCAGGGTGGACTTGGCGACCACGACGCTCGGCTGCTGCCGGCTGCGGGCGCGCAGGCCGGTGAGCGAGATCAGCAGGCCCGCCACGGCGATCACCGTGATGACGACGAGGGCGGGCAGATAGCTGTCGAGGACGGCCTGCGGGGACGCCGGCTCCTCGGGCGCGTTCGCGGTCAGCACCGCCGTCACCACGGCCAGGAAGAGCGCGCCGCCCACCTGGACCGAGGTGTTGAGCAGGCCGGAGACCATGCCCTGCTCGTGCTCGTCGACGCCGCTCGTGGCCTGGACGTTGAGCGAGGGGAAGGTCAGCGCGAAGGCCGAGCCGACCAGCAGCATGGTGGGCAGGATCACCGCCGCGTAGACCGGGTCGAGGTCGATGCGCAGGAAGAGGAGGTAGCCGGCGACCATCAGGGCGAAGCCGATCGCTATCAGCCGTGCCGTGCCGAACCGGTCGATGACGGCACCGACCTTCGTCGCCGACAGCGCCACGAGCGCGCCCGCCGGAAGGAAGGCCAGCGCGGTCTGCAGCGCCGACCAGCCGAGCAGCTGCTGCATGTACAGCGTGACCAGGAACTGGAAGCCGATGTAGCTGCCGACGAAGGTCAACGCGCCCAGCTGGGCCCGCACCTGCGCCCCGGAGCGCAGCACACCGAGCCGGATCAGTGGGCTCGGGCTGCGCCGCTCGACGGCCACGAACACGGCCAGCAGCACGGCGACGGCGGCGAAGGACAGGACCGTGCGGGCCGAGCCCCAGCCGACCGCGGGCGCCTCGACGACGGTGAAGACGAGCAGCAGCATCGAGGTGGTACCGAGCACGGCACCGGGGATGTCGTAGCCGCCGTCCGACCGCTCGCGCTCGCTGCGCGGCAGCAGCTTCAGGCCGACGACGAGTGCGATCAGCGCGACGGGAGCCGGAAGCAGCATGGTGAGGCGCCAACTGGCCTCCGTGAGCAGGCCGGAGAAGACGAGTCCCATCGAGTAGCCGGTGGCACCGCAGGTCGTGTAGATGGCCAGCGCCCGGTTGCGTACCGGGCCCTCGGCGAAGGTCGTGGTGATGATGGACAGGCCGGCGGGCGCCGTGAAGGCGGCGGCCAGGCCCTTGACGAAGCGGCTGGCGATCAGCAGCGGACCCGAGTCGACCAGCCCGCCGAGCAGGGAGGCGAACGCGAAGACGGCCAGGGCCACCAGGAACACCTGGCGCCGCCCCAGCAGGTCGGCGGTGCGTCCGCCGAGGAGGAGCAGGCCGCCGTAGCCCAGGATGTAGCCGCTGACGATCCATTGCAGCGTCGAGGTGGACAGGCCCAGATCGGCGCCGATGGACGGCAGGGCGACGCCGACCATCGACACGTCCAGCGCGTCCAGGAACATCGCGGCGCAGAGCACCAGCAGGGTGCCCCACAGCCGGGGGGTCCAGCGGACCTCGGACGAGGGCGCCGCGGGATGGGTGAGCGGAGAGGTCATGCCGAGGACACTACATGCATGTGCATGAGATGCAAATGCATTTAATTCTGATGCAACAAAGTTTGTTTTCTGCTACGTTGCGCCCATGGCGGCGAAGAAGGCCGAACAGGCGCTCGTGGAACAGTGGCGGGACATCCTGGCGCTGCATGCGCGCACCCAGTGCGAACTCGACCGCGCTCTGCACCGGCACGGCCTGTGCGGCAGCGACTTCGAGGTGCTGGACGTGCTGGCCGGGGGCTCGTGCGCGTACCGCGTCCAGGAGATCTCCGAGCGCGTCCATCTGAGTCAGAGCGCGCTGTCGCGGCTGATCGCCCGACTGGAGAAGGACGGCCTCGTCGAGCGCGGTATGTGCCCGGAGGACCGCCGGGGCGTGAAGGTGGCGCTCACGGCGAAGGGGCGCACGCTGCACGGCGAGGTGCTGCCGGTGCAGCGCGCGGTGTTGGCGAGGATGCTGGCGAACTGAGCCGCACGGCCCCGGAGCCCGGCTCCGTGCGCCCGCGTCAGCTCCAGGTCACCGCCGAGTTCTCCCGCCACAGGGCGGCGATCGACGGGTCGCCGGACACGTGGGGGAAGGGCAGCCGGTTCCACAGCGACAGGTACAGCTGGGAGACGGGCCCGGCGATCTCGCAGTCGGCCCGGCCGGTGCCGTCCCGCTCGGCCACCGGCGGCTCCTGCGACAGCCGTACGGTCCACACGGCGCCGTCGGTGTCCGTCGCCCGCACCCTCAACACCCGTGGCTCGGCGCTTCGGACGCGGCTCTTGGGCCGGGCGTGGAAGGCGCGCAGCAACTCGTCGACGCCGTCCGTCGCGAAGCCGGGGTCGATCTCGCTCGGCGTCCCACCACGCGCCGTCTCCGCGTCGAAGCGGTGCACGGTCGTCTCGTGCGCCTGTCTGCGGGCCCAGAACGCGAGCGGCGACGGGGCGGGCAGGAAGTGCCAGCACCGCACGTCGGCGGGGGCGTCCGCGAGCGTGCCGACCAGGTGGCGGTGCCCCTGCCGGAACCAGCTGAGCAACTCGGCCCCGTCGAGGTCGGGCAGCCCGCCGTCGGGGTGGTAGGAGGTGTGGCCCTCGGCGACGAACGCGGCGGCCCACCGGTGCACCATCCCCGTGTGCCGCAGCAGGTCCCGCACCTGCCACTCGGGGCAGGTCGGCACCTTGGCCTCCACCCCGGCCTCCTCGGCGGCCGCGGCCAGCAGCAGGCCCTCACGATCCAGGGTTCGAACGAAGTCGGCTGTCTCCATGGGGCGAGTGTGCCCGACACGGCTCGGTCGAGGGGAGGGCCCGAGTGTGCGCGGGGCCCACGGTTCAGGACCGGAGCGCGAACAGGCAGAACTGAGTCGTCGCCCTCCACGTCGGCCAGGACGTGGTGGTCGTCGTGGCGGGTGACGACGGTCGCGCCGAACCCGACGAGCCGGACGGCCTCGGTCTGCAAGGCATCCGCGACCAGGTCGAGCCGGAGGCGGTTCTTGGCGCGCTTCGGCTCCGGCGCGAGTGGGCACCGCCGGCGCGGACCGCCGCCGCGCGACTCGACCAGGACCGTCGGATCGTCCTCCGGGCCGGTGATGCCCTGCGCGCGCAGGCGCGCGAGATCGGAGCCGTCGTACGGGGCGACCGTGCGCATGCCCGCCCGCCTGCCACGGGTCAGGGGTGGGTGGTCAAGTAGCCGCCCATCGACGTGAAGTACTCGGTCGCGGGGAGTTCGCGGCCGTCCTCGGTGCGTACCCGCGTGATGGCGAGGCCGTGGTTGCGGCCCGTGCGGGCGTCGGCGCCGGCGACGATCACCACGCCCTCGCCCTCGCGGTAGAAGATGCGCCCGGGGGTGCCGCCGTACCGTCCCTCGGAGACGACCGCGGCCAGGACGTCGAGGCGCCTGCCCTTGTGGAAGGTGAAGGCGCTCGGATACGGCTCGGACTGAGCCCGGATCAGGCGCTCCAGATCCGCGGCGGGCCACGTCCAGTCGATACGGCTGTCCTCGATGGACCGCTTGTGGAAGAAGCTGGCCTCGGAGCGGTCCTGCTTGGTGAACTCGGTCTGCCCGGAGGCGATCAGGTCGAGCGCGCCGATGGTGACCGGGGCGATGAGGTCGACGGTCCTGTGGAAGAGGTCGGTCGCCGTGTCCGTCGGTCCGACCTGCACCGATTCCTGGCGCACGATGTCGCCGGCGTCGAGCTCGTCGTTCATCATGTGCGCGGTGACGCCCACTTCGGGCTCCCCGTTGATCAGCGCCCAGATCAGGGGGGAGAAGCCGGCGTACTTCGGCAGCAGCGAGTCGTGCACGTTCAGGGTGCCGTGGCGCGGCAGGTCGAAGATGCGCGGCGGAATCCAGGTACGCCAGTTGTTGGCGACGATGATGTCCGGGTCCGCCTCCTTGAGGCGCGCGAACAGCTCGTCGTCGTCAGGTCGGTTGCGGATGACGACCGGTACGCCGTTCTCCTCGGCGAGGTCGGCGACCGAGTCGCTCCAGATCTTCTCGTACGCGTGCTCGCTCTGGGGGTGTGTGACGACCAGGACCACGTCGTGCTCGGAGTCCAGGAGGGCTTGCAGGGTGCGATGCCCCCAGGTCTGGTAGCCGAACATGACGACCCGCATGGGGATCCTCCTTGAGGCAGGGATTGGCCGTGATCAGTAAAGCAAGGCTTACCTAAGTGGTCAACGGGTCCTGCTTGTAGGCGTGTTGGGAGCGGGAGTCGGCGACGGGTGTCCGCTTTGCCTATGGACAGCCTCGCGGGATGAGCTTAGCCTTACCTAAGTTTGGGCCGTGGCTCTTCGGCGTGCCCACCTTCCGTTCTTCCAGATGCTCGACCAACGGCTGCCCGACTCCACAGGGCCGCCGCCGCACGATGGGAGTGACATGGCACAGGCTCGTCCTGGCGAGGCCCCTTTGATCCACGACCTCATTGGTATCGGCTTCGGGCCGTCCAACGTGGCCATGGCGATCGCGCTCAACGAGCACAACGCACGCGTCGGCAGGCAGGAAGCGGTCACCGCTCACTTCTTCGAGCAGCAGCCGCGCTTCGGCTGGCACCGCGGCATGCTCATCGACGACGCGACCATGCAGGTGTCCTTCCTCAAGGACCTGGTGACGCTCCGGAACCCCGCCAGCGAATACAGCTTCCTGTGCTACCTCAAGAGCAAGGGGCGGCTGATCGACTTCATCAACCACAAGAACCTCTTCCCGCTGCGGGTGGAGTTCCACGACTACTTCGAGTGGGCCGCCGGCAAGGTCGACGACATGGTCTCGTACGGTCATGAGGTCGTCGGCGTCATGCCCGTCACGCGCGACGGCGTCGTGGAGTACCTCGACGTCACGGTCCGGTCGGGGGAGGGACTCGCCGTCCACCGGGCCCGCAACCTGGTCCTCGGCACCGGTCTGCGGCCGCTCATGCCGGAGGGTGTCGAGCGCGGCGACCGCCTCTGGCACAACTCCGAACTGCTCGCGCGAGTCGACGAGTTGACGGGGACCGCACCCTCCCGGTTCGTGGTCGTGGGCGCCGGCCAGAGTGCCGCCGAGAACGTCGCCTACCTCCACCGGCGCTTCCCGCAGGCCGAGATCTGCGCCGTCTTCTCCCGCTACGGCTACAGCCCCGCCGACGACAGCAGCTTCGCCAACCGGATCTTCGACCCCCAGGCCGTCGACGAGTTCTTCACCGCGCCGGAGAGCGTCAAGCGCCGGCTGATGGACTACCACGGCAACACCAACTACTCCGTGGTGGACATCGACCTGATCGACGACCTGTACCGGCAGATGTACCAGGAGAAGGTCCTCGGCACCGAGCGGCTGCGCTTCCTCAACGTCTCCCGGCTGACCGGCGTCAAGGAGACCGCGGACAAGGTGCGGGCCACGGTCACCTCCCTCGTCACAGGCGAGGAGACCCTCCTGGACGCCGACGTCGTCGTCTTCGCCACCGGGTACAGCCCCGCCGATCCCGTCGGACTGCTCGGCGAGGTCGCGGACCGCTGCCTGCGCGACGACGAGGGCCGGGTCCGTGTCGAACGCGACTACCGCATCGCCACGGAACCCGACCTGCGCTGCGGCATCTATCTGCAGGGCGGCACGGAGCACACGCACGGCATCACATCGTCCCTGCTGTCCAACACGGCCATCAGGGTCGGCGAGATCCTGGACTCCCTGCTGGACCGGGGCCTGAAGTCCGCCGCCGACGCGGCCCGTTCGCTCGCGGACGGCAGACCGGTCGCCGACGGAACCGGAACCACCGCACGGTAGTCCGCCCACCCGTTCAGCCGCCCCATCTCGCCACGCCTGGCCGGCGGATCCCGTCCGGCGGGCGTGGCGGCACTGATCAAAGGGATAACGTACGTCCACATGGGCACGACTGCAGTTGAGCGCCCCGCGTCCAAGGCCACAACACCGGCCCGTCGGCGGCGAGTTGTGGGTTTGGGCATCCTGGTGGTGGTCCTTGCGGCCGCGGCGGCGGCGTCATTGGCCGTCGGTGCGCGGGCGTTGAGTCCCGCCGAGGTGTGGCACGGGCTGTTCGCGGCGCCGGAGGCGGATCAACGGCTCACCGAGATCAGGCTCATCGTGCAGACGGTCCGGGTGCCCCGGACGGTGCTGGCGGTCGTGGCGGGCGTCGCCCTCGGTGTCGGCGGGGCGCTGATCCAGGGGTACACCCGCAACCCGATCGCCGACACGGGTCTGCTCGGGGTGAACTCCGGGGCGTCGTTCGCCGTGGTGACGGTGATCGCGGTGTTCGGGCTCTCCAACCCGTTCCAGTACATGTGGTTCGCCTTCCTGGGAGCGGGCCTCGCCGGTGTCGTGGTCTTCGGGCTGGCGAGCATCGGCCGGGGCTCCGGCAACCCGTTGACGCTCGCCCTGGCCGGCCAGGGCGTCACGGTGTTCCTCGCGGCGATGACCGTGGCCGTCGCGCTCTCGGACCAGAAGTCGCTGAACGCGCTGCGGTTCTGGAACGCGGGCTCGGTGGCCGGTGTCGGATTCGGCGTCATCGGGCCGGTGACCGTGTTCATCGTGGCCGGACTGGTGCTGGCGCTCACCACCCTGCCCGCCGTGAACCTGCTGAACCTGGGTGACGACGTGGCACGTGGGCTCGGCGTGAACATCGCGCTGACCCGGATCGTCGGCATCACCGCCATCACCCTGCTGGCCGGCGCGGCGACGGCGGCGTGCGGCCCCATCGCCTTCCTCGGACTCATGGTGGCCCACGTGGCCCGGTATCTGACCGGGCCGGACTACCGCTGGCTGGTGCCGTACGCAGGCCTGCTCGGCGCCGTCATCCTGCTGGTCTGCGACATCGTGGGCCGCCTGGTGGTGCGGCCCGGCGAGTTGGACGCCGGCGTCCTCGTCGCCCTTCTCGGCGCCCCGTTCTTCGCGGTTCTGGTGTGGCGCGGAAAGTTCAAGAACGCATGAGCGGGGCGGAAGTGAAGCCGAACGAGGCGGACGTGAAACCGAACCGGGCGGACGACGGGACGTCGTTGACGCCGGGCGTGCGACTGGGCCGCCTGTCGTTCGTGTGGCGGCCCTGGATCGTCCTGGTCACGCTGCTGCTGGCGGCGGCGACCTTCCTGCTCTTCAGCGTGTCGATCGGCGTCGGGGACTTCCCCATCGGTCTGCCCCAGGTCATCGCCACCCTCCTCGGCGGGGGCGAACAGGTCGACGAGTTCGTGATCATGGATCTGCGGATGCCGCGCGCGCTGGCCGGTCTCGTCGTGGGCGTCGCGCTCGGGGTGTCCGGCGCGCTCACGCAGTCCATCGCCCGCAATCCGCTGGCCAGTCCGGACATTCTCGGGATCACCAGCGGCGCCAGCGCGACCTCGGTGTTCCTGGTGACGGTCTCGGGCGGGGCCGCGGCCGCGGTCGCCGACTCCGTGGGCCTGTCCGCGGCGGCGCTCGTGGGCGGCCTCGGCACGGGTCTGCTGGTCTACTTCCTGGCCTGGCGGCGGGGCGTCGAGGGCCTGCGGCTCATCCTGATCGGCATCTCGGTGAGCGCGGTGATGGAGGCGATCACGACCTGGCTGTTGGCCACGGCCGACATCCGGGACGTGGCCCAGGCCCAGGCCTGGCTGGTCGGCTCGCTGGACAACCGGTCCTGGGACGAGGTTCGGGTGGCGCTCTGGGGCGCGCTGGCTCTGCTGGCCGTCGTGACCGCGGTGGCCTTCCAGTTCAAGCCGATGCATCTCGGCGACGACGTCGCCGCCGGCCTGGGCGTCCGTTACTCGGCGGTGCGGGCCGTGCTGCTGCTGTGCGCGGTCCTGCTGGCCGGCGTGGCGGTGAGCGCTGCCGGTCCCGTTCCGTTCGTGGCACTGGTGGCGCCCCAGGTGGCGATGCGGCTGGCACGGTGTCCGACGCCGCCCATGGTGGCGTCCGGTCTGGTGGGCGCGCTGCTGCTGATCGGCGCCGACCTGGTCGCGCGTACGGCACTGCCCGTCAGTCTCCCGGTCGGTGTGGTCACCGCGGCGATCGGCGGCCCCTTCCTCGTCTATCTGCTGGTGCGGGCGAACCGCAGATAGCTGGTCCAGAAGTCGGCAAGCCTGAACAAGGGGGCCTTGTGGTCACTCAGTCCATCACCGGGGTCGAGTCCGCGGTCGGTGACGCCTCACGGCTGGCAGCCAGGGGCGTCACGGTCGGGTACGGCGCTCGCACCGTCATCGACGAACTCGACGTGGCGATACCGCCCGGGGTGATCACCACGATCATCGGCCCCAACGGGTGCGGTAAGTCGACGCTGTTGCGGACGTTGTCGCGGCTGCTCAAGCCGACCAGGGGGACGGTCGTGCTCGACGGCGACGACATCGCCAAGCTGCGGACCAGGGACGTGGCGAAGAAACTCGGTCTGCTGCCGCAGGCGCCGGTGGCGCCGGAGGGTCTGACGGTGGCCGACCTGGTCGCCAGAGGCCGTCACCCGCACCAGAGTTGGCTGCGGCAGTGGTCCTCGGACGATGCCGACGTCGTACAGCGCGCGCTGGCCATGACCGGTGTGGCCGACCTCGCCGACCGCCCGGTCGACACGCTCTCCGGCGGGCAGCGTCAGCGCGTGTGGATCTCGATGACCCTGGCCCAGGGCACCGACCTGCTGCTGTTGGACGAGCCGACGACCTACCTGGACCTCGCCCACGCGATCGACGTGCTCGACCTGGTGAACGACCTGCACGAGTCGGGCTGCACCGTCGTGATGGTGCTGCACGACCTCAACCTGGCCACCCGCTACAGCGACCACCTCGTCGTGATGCGGGGCGGTGCCGTCCTCGCGCAGGGGCACCCCCGCGATGTGATCACGGCCGAGCTGCTGCACGAGGCGTTCGGACTGCGGGCCAAGGTGATCGACGACCCGGTGGGCGACCGGCCCCTCATCGTGCCCATCGGTCGTACGCACGTTCAACTCGCCTAGTTCACACTAAAGTTATAGATATTAGGCTAGGCTAACCTTACTGCCCTGCGGTACGGTTTGGCTGCCCTCAGACGGGGTGCACACAGCGCGAAGAAGCAAGGGGATTCCGGATGCTCCTCCACAGAACGACGCGTACGAAGCCCTGGCGGCGAGTGGCGGCGATGCTGTCCGCCGTGACGCTCGGCGTCGGCCTCCTCGCGGGGTGCGGCTCCGACTCGGACTCGGCGGACACGGCGAACGACAGCAACAACACCGCCGCGGCCGGCGCCTTCCCGGTCACCGTGGAGCACGCGTTCGGAACCACGAAGGTCGAGAAGGCCCCGCAGCGGGTCGTCTCCGTCGGCTACACCGACGACCAGACCATCCTCGCGTTCGGCATCAAGCCGGTCGGCATGACCGACCAGTACCCGAACCCGGCGGGCCAGAGCCCCGACATCAACACCCAGTGGCCCTGGGTGAAGGACAAGTGGGGCGACACCAAGCCCGAGGTCATCATGAAGAACGGTGACTCAGGACCCAACTTCGAGAAGATCGCCGCCCTGCGCCCGGACCTGATCGTCGCGGTCTACTCCGAGATCGACCAGGCCGCCTACGACAAGCTCTCCAAGATCGCGCCGACGGTGGCCCGCACCAAGGCCGAGAAGGAGCCGTTCAGCGCCCCCTGGCAGGACAACGCCCTGCACATCGCCAAGGCACTCGGCAAGGCCGAGGAGGGCGAGCAGATGGTCAAGGACATCCAGGGCAAGCTCGACGCGGCCAAGAAGGACCACCCGGAGTTCGCCGGCAAGACCGCCGTCGCGCTGTCCTGGTACGAGAACTCGGTGGCCCCGTTCACCTCGACCGACGTGCGCGGACGGCTGCTGTCGGGCATCGGCTTCACGTACCAGACCGAGATCGACAAGGTCGCGGACGGCAGCTTCTACACCAAGCTCTCGCCGGAGCGTGTCGACCTGGTCGACGTCGACCACATCTTCGTCATCAACGACAAGGCGGACACCGAGGCGCTGAAGAAGTTCAAGCTCTTCGCCAACCTGGACGCCGTGAAGAAGGGCAACGTGTCCTACCTGCTCGACAGCGAGGGCCCGGCGGTCGGCGCGGCCATCTCCCAAGGCACCCTGCTGTCCATGCCGTACGCGATCGACGAGCTCGTCAAGTCGGCGGCCGGCTGACGATGACGCTCACCATGTCCTGTCCCCGGCTCGCCAAGGGTGCGGTGTGAGCGCGACCCACACCCGCGTCGCCCCGGCGAACCTGCGCACGGCGACCGGACGCGAGGCCACCCGGTGGGTCGCCACGCACTGCCGCGAGGTGCCCTGGCTGACGACCGCCACCGTGCTCACCACGGTGGCGGGAGCAGCGCTCCAGGTGCTTCCCGTGCTGCTGCTCGGCCGGGTCGTCGACGGCGTGGTGGAGGGCGAACCGCGTTCGATCCTGGTCACCATCGGGGTGTTGATGGGCGCCGCCGCGCTGCTCGGCGCGGCGGCCACCGCGGTGTCGACCTACCTGATCGGCCGACTGGGTGCCGATCTGCTGGCCCGGCTGCGCGAGGGCGCCGTCCGTGCGGTGCTGGGAATGCCGAGCGCACGGATCGAACAGGTCGGCCGCGGCGACGTCCTCTCCCGGGTCGGTGACGACGTCGCCGTCATCTCCAAGGGCATCCGTACGGCCGTGCCCACGGTCTTCTCGGCGGGTGTCCTGGTCGCCATCGCCACGGCCGGCATGTTCGGGCTGGACTGGCGGCTCGGCCTCGCGGGCGCCGGTGCGCTGCCCGCCTACGCGCTGGCGCTGCGCTGGTACCTGCCCCGGTCCGCCCCGCTCTACCAGAAGCAGCGGGTGGCCCAGGCGGACCGCGCGCAGGCGCTGATCAGCGGTCTGAACGGGATCGACACCGTCCGGGCGTACCGTCTGGAGGAGTCCTTCCGTGAGAAGGTCACCCGCGAGTCCTGGCGAGTGCGCGACCTCGGCATCGAGGTGTTCCGGTTCTTCGGCCGGTTCGTCGGCCGGGAGAACCGCGCCGAGTTCATCGGGCTGGTCCTGATCCTCGTGGTCGGATACGCCCTGCTGGAGGCCGACGCCGCGAGCCTCGGCGAGGTGTCGGCGGCCCCGCTGCTGTTCCACCGGCTGTTCACCCCGCTGGGCCTGATCATGTTCACCTTCGACGAGGCGCAGAAGTCGGGCGCGAGCCTGGCCCGGCTGGTCGGGGTGCTCGGGGAGGACACGGAGCGCCGGCTCGTCGGCGACCCGGCCGTCGCGCCGGCCGACGACGCGCCGCACGCGGTCGTCGTGGAGGGGCTGACATTCCGTTACCCCGGCTCGGACGAGCCGGTGCTGAGGGACGTCGACCTGACGATCCCGGCCGGCGGATCCCTCGCGCTGGTCGGCGCCACCGGGGCGGGCAAGACCACCCTGGCCGCGCTGATCGCGGGCATCGGCACCCCGCAGTCCGGGTCGGTGCGGATCGGGTCGACCGACCTCGCCGGTCTGGACGAGGCGGGGGCGCGGGCGCTGGTGAGCATCCTGACGCAGGAGACGCACGTGTTCTCCGGTCCGCTCGCCGACGATCTGCGGCTGTCCGCGCCGGACGCGACCGACACCCAACTGATGGACGCCCTGCGCACGGTCGGGGCCGACGAGTGGGTCGAGGCGCTGCCCGAGGGGCTGAACACGGCCGTCGGTGAGGGCGGTGAGCGCCTGGACGTCACCAAGGTCGCCCAGATCGCCCTGGCCCGGCTGGTGCTGGCCCGGTCGCCGGTCGTGGTGCTCGACGAGTCGACCGCCGAGGCCGGCAGCGAGGGCGCCGCCGAGCTGGAACGGGCGGTGCTCGCCGCCTGCGCGGGCCGGACCACCCTGTTCGTGGCCCACCGGCTGACCCAGGCGATGGCGGCCGACCGGATCGCCGTCCTGGACGCGGGCCGTGTCGTCGAGCAGGGGACCCACGAGGAACTGGTGGCCCTGGGCGGCCGGTACGCGCGACTGTGGCAGGCATGGCGCGAAGGTAGTTAGGTAAGCCTAAGTCGGTGCTTGCTTTCGTTTCCCTGAAAGGGTGCTGAGTCTTCGATGATGGAACCGAGTGCTCGTCTCGTACGGCTTTCCCCCGCCCGCCTGGCCGGCGTACGCAGGCGCACCAGCGACTATGCCGACCGGACCATCACCGAAGCGTGCGCCATCGGTCTGTCGTACTGGGCGACGGGCCTGGGCTGCGACGGCATCGACCTCACCCCCGGCACCCTGTTCGCCGACGTCCTCGGCTGGGTGGACAACGGCGGTGCCGCGCCCGCCGGCTGGGCGGTCGGCGCGGACGGCCGGAGCATCAGCGTTCCGGACGGGGTCGAGCCGGCCGACGCCCAGCTCGCGCTGGACGACCTGGCCGACTTCCCCGACCGGCCGCTCGGCACGATCGGTCCGTCCGACATGACCACGAGGCTCCGGGAACTGGCCGAGTGGAACGACACCCACGCCGAGCGGGCCCGCCCGACCATCGTGGAGATGTTCCGCGAGCAGGCACGCACCAGGCCGGACGCCGTCGCCGTCGTCGACGAGCGCCGCTCGCTGACCTACCGTCAAACAGCGGAACTGTCCAGTCAGTTGGCGCACCACCTGATCGAACGCGGTCTCACCGCCGAACAGGTCGTCGGCATCTCACTGGGCCGCTCGGCCGACATGGTGATCGGGCTGCTCGGTGTGCTGCAGGCAGGGTGCGCGTTCGTGCCGCTCGATCCGCAGTGGCCCGCCGCACGCCGGGCCGTCGTCATCGAGGACGCCCGGGTCGTCGTCCAGCTCAACGCCTCGGGCGAGCACGCGGCGGGCGAACCGGAGGCGGTGGCCGTCGACCTGGACGACTGGCGCCACGGCTCCCACCCCACGCAGGGCACCGGGGTCACCGTCCACGGCGACGCCCTCGCCTACGTCATCTTCACGTCCGGCTCGACCGGACGGCCCAAGGGCGCGATGATCCGGCACGAGGCGATCAGCGAGCGCCTGCTGTGGCAGGTGCACGAGATCCTGGGCTTCGGCCACGACGACGCCTCGCTGTTCAAGGCGCCCCTGTCCTTCGACATCTCCATCAACGAGATATTCCTGCCGCTGGTGTCCGGCGCCCGACTGGTGGTGCTGCGGCCCGGCGGCGAACGCGACCCCCACCACCTGCTCAGCGTGATCGCCGAGCAGCGCGTCACCTTCACCTACCTGGTGTCGTCCATGCTGGACGTGCTGCTGGAGATCGCCGGCGACTCGGACCGGCTGGACAGCCTGCGGCACGTGTGGTGCGGCGGCGAGGTACTGACCCCGGAGCTGTACGAGAGGTTCCGCACCAAGCTCGACATCCCCATGTACCACGGCTACGGCCCGGCCGAGACGACGATCGGCGTCTCCCACGTCATCTACCGGGGCGCCGCCGAACGCCTGTCGACATCGATCGGCAAGGCCAACCCCAACACCCAGCTGTACGTCCTGGACGACGAACTGCGCCCCGTCCCGGTCGGCGTCGGCGGCGAACTCTACGTGGGCGGCTTCCTGCTGGGCCGCGGCTACGTCAACGCGCCCGGCCTGACGGCCTCCCGCTTCGTCGCGAACCCCTTCGCCGACGACGGCTCCCGGCTGTACCGCACCGGTGACCTCGCCCGGTTCGCCCCGGACGGCTCGCTGGACTTCCTCGGCCGCGCCGACAACCAGATCAAGATCCGCGGCATGCGGCTGGAGATCGAGGACGTCGAGGTCTCACTCGCCGAGCACCCCGCGGTCCGGCACACCTGCGTCGTCGCGAAGAAGAACACGGCCGGCGGCACCTACCTCGTCGGGTACGTCATCCCGGCGGCCGGGAGCGAGGACCTGCGGGCGGACCAGGTCAGGGCGTGGGCCGCCGAGCACATGGTGGAGTACATGGTGCCCGCCCACATCGTCGTGATGACGCGGTTCCCCCTCACCGCCAACGGCAAGCTCGACCGCAACGCGCTGCCCGAGCCCACGGTCACGACGGGCACGCTCGCGCAGCCCACCACCGACGCCGAACGCGCGGTGTGCGCGGCCGTCGCCTCGGTGCTGCGGCTCGAAGCAGTCGGCGTCGACCAGGACTTCTTCCAACTCGGCGGCGACAGCATCCTCGCCATCTCCCTGCTGAGCGCGCTGCGCGACGCCGGGCTGTACGTCACCGCACGGCAGATCTTCACCCACAGCACGGTCGGGGCACTGGCGGCCGTCGCGAGCCGTGAGGACGTCACCGCCGCGGACCACCGCGACGTCGCCACCGGTGCCGTCGTGGGATCCCCCATCGTGCAGTGGCTGGGCCGGACCACCGACGCGATCGACGGCTTCGTGCAGTCGGTCGTCCTGAACACCCCGCCGGAACTGACCGCCACCGCTCTCGACGCGATCCTCACCGCCGTGGTCCGCCACCACGACATGCTGCGCGCCAGGCTGGTGCGCGGCGACCACTGGAGCTTCGACATCCCGGAGGCGGAGGGCGCCGTCCTCGGATGGCAGGAGAGCGACCGGCCGCTGGACGCCTGCGTGGCCCTCGCCACCGAGGGGCTGGACCCGGAGCGCGGAGTGATGCTGCGCGCGGTCTGGCGCCGCGACGCACGGCAGTTGGTCCTGGTCGCCCACCACGTGGTGATCGACGGAGTGTCCTGGCGGGTCCTCATGGAGGACCTGGCGACCGCGTGGCGTCAGTTCACCGCCGGCACGCCGATCGAACTGCCCCCGGTGGGCACCTCGTTCCGGCGCTGGACGCAGCTGCTGGAGCGCGCCGCGTTCGACGCCGACAGCTCCTACTACCGGCGGCCCCTGCCGGGGGACGACCAGCCGGTGGGCCGACGCGCCCTGTCCGAGTCCGACACCGTCGCCGGCGAGCGGCTGCGTACCGTCTCGGTCGGCCCCGAGGTCACGGCAGCGCTGCTCGGCGAGACCCCGGCGAAGTTCCACGCGGGTGTCAACGACGTGCTGCTGACCGGGCTCGCCGTCGCCCTCGCCCGGTGGCGCCGCGATCTCGGGCAGGACCAGACGTTCGCGCACATCGAGCTGGAGGGCCACGGCCGAGAAGCACAGTTCGTGGCGGCCTCCGCCGGCTTCGAACCCCGCCTGGCCAGGACCGTCGGCTGGTTCACCACCCTGTTCCCGGTGACCGTGGACCCGGGCGCCGCCGCCGACCTCACCGCACCCGAGTACCTGACCGCCGCGCTCAAGGCGGTCAAGGAGGACCTCGCCCGGGTGCCGGACAACGGCGTGTCCTACGGGGCCCTGCGCCACCTGACCCACACCGAGTTCGACGCGCCGGCCCCCCAGGTGCTGTTCAACTACCTCGGCCGCTTCGACGCCGGTTCCAGCGAGGACTGGCAACTCGCCCGCACGACGGGCCAGCTGGGCGAGCGACGCGACCCGCGGATGCGCCTGCCGCGCGCCCTGGAGTTCAACGCGATCGCCGAACCCGCCGCGAGCGGCGCCTACGAACTGGTCACCACCATCTCCTGGCCCGACGGCATGTTCACCGACGAGGACATCACCACCCTCGGCGGCTACTTCCGTACGGCCCTGACCCAACTGGCCGCCCTGGACCCCCGGGGTGGCCACACCCCCAGCGACTTCGCCCTCGTCCCGCTCACCCAGGCGGACGTCGACGCCCTGGACGGCCCGGCGCTGCGGGACATCCTGCCGCTGACCCCGCTGCAGGAGGGCCTGTACTTCCACTCCGTCTTCGACGACGACTCCGCCGGCGCCTACGTCGAGCAGCAACTGCTCACCCTGGACGGCGAGGTGGACGCCGACCGGCTCGCGGCGGCGGCCACCCGGCTGCTCGCCCTCTTCCCGAACCTGGCCGCCCGCTTCGTGGCCCTCGCCGACGGCCGCGTGGTGTCCGTACTGGAGAACGGCGTCGAGGCGCCCTTCACCGCGGTGGACCGCCCCGGCATCACCGACGACGAGATCCGCGCGTACGCCGAGCAGGACCGCCGTACCGGATTCGACCTGGCCACCGGCCCGCTGATGCGCTACACCCTGATCCGCCGCGGCCCCGGCCGAGCCGCCGTCCTCGTGCAGACCGTCCACCACATCATCGCCGACGGCTGGTCGGTGCCGCCCATGCTGCGGGCACTGCTGGCCGAGTACCACGCGCCGGGGACCGTGTACCCGGTGGGCGGCTTCTCCGATTACGTCGGCTGGCTCGCCGGACGCGACGACGAGGAGAGCGACCGGGTCTGGGGTGCCGAGCTGGCCGAGTTGCCCGGCCCGTCCCTGGTCGCCGAGGGGCACACCCCGTCCGACCGGTTCGCCGACACCGCGGTCGACCCGGGCGCCGACACCGACATCGACGCGGCCGCCCGCTCGGCCGGAGTACCGCTGAGCGTGGCCGTGCACAGCGCCTGGGCGGTGACCCTGGGCGGCATCCTGCACGGCACGGACGTGGTCTTCGGCTCCACGGTCTCCGGGCGCGACGCCGACGTGCCCGGCATCGAGGACATGGTGGGCCTGTTCATCAACACCATCCCCGTACGCGCACGCTGGACCCGTGACACCACGGCCCGGGAACTGCTCGCCTCGGTGCGCGCACACCAGAGCGCGGTGCTGGCTCACCAGCACGTCTCACTGGCCAGGATCGGCCGCCAGGCCGACGCCGGCTCCCTGTTCGACACGCTGGTGGTGTTCGACGTCGCCACCGATGTCGAGGGCCTGCGGCGGCCCGGTGACACGCTGGCCATCAGCGACCTGGTCAACGAGGGCGCTCCGCACTACCCGCTGACCCTGGTGGTGGAGCGCGCGCTCGACGGCCGTCCGCGGTTCAACCTGATCTACGACGGAGAGCTGCTGCGGGAGACGAGCGCGCGGGCCCTCCTGCACACGTTCACCTCGGTGCTCACCGCCCTGCTCACCCGGCCCGACGCCCCGGTCGACGAACTGGCCGCCGCGGGCGACCGACGCCCCGAGCGGATCACCCCGACGACCCTGGGCGCCCTCTTCGACGCCGCCGCGCGCCGCGACCCGTCCGCCACCGCCGTCACGCAGTGCGCTCTGGACGGCGCCACCCGGTCCCTGACGTACGGCGAACTGGCCGCCCAGAAGACCGAGTTGGCGTCGATTCTGCGCGCGGCGGGGGTCGGGCCCGGCAAGCGGGTCGCCGTCGCCGTGCCGCGTTCCCCGGAACAGGTCGTCGCCCTGGTCGCCGTCGTCAGCGCGGGCGGCGCGTACGTACCGCTGGACCTCGCGTACCCGGACGAACGCCTGGAGTACATCCTTACCGACTCGGCCCCGCAGGTCGTTCTCGTGGACCGCGAGCAGCGCGACCGCTTCACGGAGCTGCTGGAGCGGACGGACGTCCGGGCCCGTGTGCTCGTGCAGGGGGAGGAGCCGCCGGCCGCACCCGGCGCCGAGCCGGCCCCCGAGGCCGGCTGGCACACCCCCGCCTACGTGATCTACACGTCCGGGTCGACCGGCCGGCCCAAGGGCGTCGTCGTCCCGCACTCCAGCGTGGTGACCCTGCTGGCCAACACCCGGCCGGACATGGAGTTCGGCCCGCACGACGTCTGGGTCCAGTTCCACTCGTTCTCCTTCGACTTCGCCGTCTGGGAGCTGTGGGGCGCGCTGGCGCACGGCGCGGAGCTGCTGGTGCCGGAGTACGGGCTGACCCGATCCCCGGTCGACTTCCACCGGCTGGTCCGTGAGCGCGGGGTGACCGTGCTCAACCAGACCCCGTCGGCCTTCTACCAGTTCGCCGAGGCGGACCGGCTCACCGACGAGCCGCTGCCCGCCCTGCGCCGGATCGTGTTCGGCGGCGAGGCGCTGGACCTCGGCCGGCTGCGCGACTGGGTCGAGCGACACGGGACCGGCTCGCCGGAGCTGGTCAACATGTACGGCATCACCGAGACCACCGTCCACGTCACCCACCGGGTGCTGACCGACGACGACTTCTCCTTCGGCGACGACGTCAGCCCGATCGGCGGTCCGATCCCGGGCCTGGTCACCCACCTCCTCGACGACCGGCTGCGGCCGGTGCCGCCGGGGCAGGTGGGCGCCATCTACGTGGCCGGAGACCAGGTGTCGCTCGGCTACCTGGGCAGAACCGCGCTGACCGCGAGCCGGTTCGTCGCGAACCCCTTCACGGGGGACGGCTCCCGGATGTACCACACGGGCGACCTCGCCCGCCGTACGCTCGACGGCGAGCTGGAGTTCGTCGGCCGCGCGGACGACCAGGTCCAGCTCAAGGGCTTCCGCATCGAGTCCGGCGAGGTGGAGTCGGCGATCAGGGAGCTCGACGGCGTGGTCGACGCCGCCGTGACGGTGGCCGCCGGCGGCGATCACCTGGTCGCGCATGTGGTGGGCCGGATACCCGCCGACCTCACCGCGCTGCTGTCGGCGAAGCTGCCCGCGCACATGGTCCCGGGCCGGGTCCTGCCCGTCGACGCGCTGCCCCTGACGGTCAACGGCAAACTGGACCGCAAGGCCCTGGCCGCGCGGGCCGCGCGGGACGACACGTCCGTGGGCGAACCCGGCGTCGCCGGGAACGGCACGGATGCCGCCGTGAGCGACTCGGCGCTGGAGGCACTCGTCGGCATCTTCGCCGAGACACTCCCCGGTACCCAAGTGGACGGTGACACCGACTTCTTCCGGGCCGGCGGGGACAGCATCGTCGCCATCACGGTGGTCAACCGGGCACGGGCGCTCGGCCTGACGATCGCTCCCCGGGACGTGTTCCTGCTGCGGACACCGCGCGCACTCGCCGAGCACGTGGCGACGCGTACCCCACGAGCCCCGGTGCCGGCCGGCCGCCACGAGGACGGACCGATCATGGCGACGCCGATCATCCTGCGCCAGCGCGAACTGGGCGGCTCACTCGCCCGGTTCGCCCAGGCAAGGACGCTGGTGGCACCGCAGGGCACCGGCTTCGCCGACGCCGAACGCGCCGCGAACGCCGTAGTGGCCGCCCACCCGGCCCTGCGGCTGCGGCTGCGCGTCGAGCACGGCGTGTGGGCGCTCGGCACCGAACCCGCCCGGGAGATCACCGTCGTACGGCCGGACCCGGCCACCGACGCCGCGGCCGCCGCGAACGAGGCCGCCGGACGGCTCGACCCCGAGTCCGGGGACGTCATCGCCTTCGCCTGGCTGGAGCCCAGCCGCACCCTGGTGGTCACCGTGCACCACCTCGCCGTCGACTCGGTCTCCTGGCTGATCCTGTTGGACGACCTGGCCGCCGCCCTGCGCGGGGAGCCCCTCGCCCCACCGACCACGTCGTACGCCGCATACGCCGAAGCCCTGGCCCTCGAGTCAGGCCACGCGGTCGACGACCTCGGACACTGGATCACCACGCTCCAGGCGCCCCCGCTGCTCCCCGCCGTCGAGGGATCGCGCCACGCCACCGTCGTCCTCCCGCCCGAGGCGACCGACCGCGTGACCCGCACCGCCCCCGCCGCGCTCGGCATCGGCCTCACGGAACTGCTGTGCGGCGCCCTGCGCACGGCACTCACCCGGATCCAGCCCGCACCCACCGACCTCGCGATCGAACTGGAACGGCACGGCCGCGTCCCGGCACGGGAGCACCACGACTACACCCGTACCGTCGGCTGGTTCACCTCCATCGCGCCCGTACGGCTCACCGCCCACACCGACCCCGTCGCGGCGGCCCGCGAGGTCGCCGAACGCCAGCCGGACGAGTACGCGCACGTCGCCTACGGCCGGCTCAGGTACCTCAACCCGCAGACGGCCCCGCTGCTCACCGCCCGCCCGCAGGTGCTGTTCAACTACCTCGGCCGCGGCAGCGAGGCACAGGCGGTGCGCATCACCGGCGGCGACCAGTGCAGCCCGTACGCCGTCGAGGTCAACGCCTGGCTCGACGAGGCCACCGGCAGCCTGTGCGCGCACTTCACGCTCGCCGACGGCGTCCCGGACGCGCTCACCGAGCACTGGCGCGGCGCGCTGGAAGGCATCGCGGACGCCTGCGCCCTGGCCGAACGCACGGCCCCGGTCACCCCGCTCCAGCGGGGCCTGTTCTTCCAGGCCCAGATGGCCGGTTCGGCCGGCCACTACGTCGCGCAGAGCTGGTTCACCTTCGACCGGCGCCTGGACACCGACGCCCTCGCCGACGCGATGGCGTACGTGATCGCGCGGCACCCGGTGGTGGGGGCAGGCTTCGGCACCGACGCCGACGGCAACCCCGTCCAGGTCCTCAGGGCCGGGCGACGGGTCGACGTCCGTACGACCGAGCTGTCGACGGACGCCGAGGTCGACGCCCTGCGCGCGCGCGACCGCGACACGGGGTTCGACCCGGGTGAACCGCCGCTGATCCGGCTGACGGTGGTACGTCTGCCCGGCGACCGCGACGGTCTGCTGCTCAGCTACCACCTGCTGCTGTGGGACGGCTGGTCCCGCGAGATCGTGCTGCGTGACCTGTTCGACGCCTACCGGGCGCGCCTTTCGGGCGAACCCCTCGACCCCGTACCGGCCTCGCCGGGCTTCGAGGACCACGCCCGGGCGCTCGCCGCCAAGGACCTCGCCGTATCGGAACGCTTCTGGGCGGAGCACCTGGCCGGCCTCACCGGCCCCACCCTGCTCGCCGGACCGGCGCCGGTTCTGTCGGACGACCTTCCACGCGCCCTCGTGCACACACTGTCCGCGGAGCGGTCGGAGCTGCTCCGGACTGCGGCAAAGGCCCACGGCGTCACGCTGAACTCGGTCCTGACCGGCGCCTTCGGCCTCCTCCTGGGCGCCCGCACGGGCCGCAGCGACGCGGTGTTCGGCGTGACCGTCTCCGGCCGGGACGGGGAAGGGCTGTCCGACATCGTCGGCGTGCTCCTCAACACGGTGCCGATGTGGACGCGGGCCCGGCCGGACGACACCGTCCGCGACTACCTGTCGGCCGTGCAGTCGGCCCGGGTCGACGCCATGGAGCACGAGCACCTGGGGCTGGGCGAGATCCAGCGGGCCAGCGGACACACCACCCTGTTCGACAACCTCTTCGTGCTCCAGAACTTCCTGGACCTGGACGCGTTCGCCGAGATGAACGCCCGGCACGGCATCACCTCGGTGAAGGCCGACGACTCCACGCACTATCCGTTCACCTGGGTCGTCACCCCCGGCGACCGGCTCACCGTCAAGCTGGAGTACCGCGACGAGGACACGGCGGGCGCCCGACGCCTCCTCGACGACTACCTGCGCGTCCTGGAGGACCTCGCCCGGGCGACCGGCCCGGTCGGCGCGCTGCCGGGCCTGGGGCCGGTGCCCTCGCGGGGCGAGCGCACGGACATCGGGACGGACACCGTCGTCGACCGCTTCGACCGGGCGGCGGACCGCGCCCCCGAGCGGGTCGCTCTCGTCGCCGACGGCTCCACCATGACCTTCGCGGGGCTGCGGGACCGCAGCCGAGCGGTGGCGGGCGTGCTCGCCCGGCGCGGCATCGGGCCGGAGACGACCGTGGGTCTCGCCGTCCCGCGCTCGCTCGACTCGATCGTGGCGCTGTTCGCCGTGCTGCGGGCCGGTGCCGCGTACGTGCCGCTGGAACTGGATCACCCGGACGAGCGGATCGCCGCGATCGTCGAGGACTCCCGTCCGGACGTGATCCTCACCGTGAGCGCCGTGTCACCCCGGCTCGCCGCCCTGCCCGGTGACCTGATCGAGCTGGACCGCCCGCTGCCCGAGGCCGAGCCGTTCGTGACGTTCACGCCGGACGACCCGGACCGGCTGCGGCACCCCGCGTACACGATCTACACCTCCGGGTCCACCGGGAAGCCCAAGGGCGTGGTGACCGAGTACGCCGGGCTCACCAACATGCTGGTCAACCATCAGCGCCGGATCTTCGAACCGGTGCTGGCGGAGCACGGCCACCGGATCTTCCGCATCGCGCACACCGTCTCCTTCGCCTTCGACATGTCGTGGGAGGAGCTGCTGTGGCTCGCCGACGGGCACGAAGTGCACATCTGCGACGAGGAGTTGCGCCGTGACGCGCCCCGCCTCGTGGAGTACTGCCTGCAGCACGGGATCGACGTCGTCAACGTGACCCCGACCTACGCGCAGCAACTGGTGGCCGAGGGCCTGCTGGACGACCCGGAGCGCCGGCCTCCGCTGGTGCTGCTGGGCGGGGAGGCCGTCACCCCGACGCTGTGGCAGCGGCTCGCCAGGACCGAGGGCACGGTCGGGTACAACCTGTACGGGCCCACCGAGTACACCATCAACACCCTCGGTGTCGGCACCTTCGAGTGCGAGGACCCGGTGGTGGGCGTCGCGATCGACAACACGGACGTGTACGTGCTGGACCCGTGGCTGCGGCCGCTGCCGGACGGTGTTCCCGGCGAGCTGTACGTGTCGGGCATCGGCATCGCGCGCGGCTATCTCGGGCAGCCCGCCCAGACCGCGCACCGGTTCGTGGCCTGCCCGTTCGGCGAGCCCGGTGAACGCATGTACCGCACCGGCGACCTGGTGGTCCGTCGGCCCGACGGCAACCTGATGTACCTGGGCCGCACCGACCAGCAGGTCAAGATCCGGGGCCACCGGGTCGAACTCGGCGAGGTCGAGGCCGCGTTCGCGGCCCACCCGGCGGTGCGGTTCGCCGCCGCGGTCGCCCAGCCCGACCCGCAGGTCGACGGGGCGTACCGGCTGGCCGCCTACCTCGTGCTGGACGGCGCGGACCTCGCGGCGGTCGCCGCCGAAGTGGGCGGCGCACTGCCGGACTTCCTGCGCCCGACGCACTACGCCCAGGTCGACGGCATCCCGCTGACGGTGAACGGGAAGGCCGACACCAGGGCGCTGCCGGAGGCCAAGCCGCTGGGCGCGCTGACCACGGTGGGGGAGCGGGGTCCGCAGACGCAGACCGAGACCGTGGTGTGCGAGTTCTTCGCCGAAGCACTGGACCTGGACGACGACGAGGTGAGCGCGGTGAGCGACTTCGTGTCCCTCGGAGGACACTCCATGCTGGCGGTACGGCTGATCGGGCTGCTCCGCCGCGAGTACGGTCCCGTGATCAGCATCCGAGACCTGTTCACCCTGCGCACCCCGGAAGCGATTGCCCGCCACCTCGATGACAACTCCTGACACGCAGCGGCCCCGCACGGGGTCCGACATCCTCCGTACCGCTCTGCGCCGCAACGTGGGCGCCATGGCCGGCGGCACCTTCCTCATGGGCCTGTACCAGGCGGGGGAGACCGCCTTCCCGATCGCCCTCGGCATGATCGTCGAGCACACGATGCGGGACCGGAGCCCCGGCGCCCTCGGCCTGTCCGTCGCCGCCCTGGCCGTGATCATCACGACGGTGTCACTGTCGTGGCGGTTCGGGATGCGCATCCTTCAGAAGGCCAACACGACCGAGGCACACCGCTGGCGGGTGCGGGTCGCGGCCTGCGGCCTGCAGCCCGTGGCCCGGGACGTCGACCTGAAGTCCGGCGAGGTGCTGACCATCGCCACCGAGGACGCCGACCAGACGGCCGACATCATCGAGGTGGTGCCACTGCTGGTCAGCTCGCTCGTCGCGGTGCTGGTCGCCGCGATCGCGCTGGGCATGGCCGACCTCCGGCTCGGGCTGCTGGTGATCGTGGGGACCGTCGCGATCCTGTCGATCCTGAGCGTGATGTCCAAGCGCATCGGAGCCAGTACGCAGGAACAGCAGGCCCGGGTGGCGCGGGCCGGCGCCAAGGTCGCCGACCTGATCATCGGCCTGCGCCCGCTGCACGGCTTCGGCGGCAACCACGCGGCCTTCCGGTCCTACCGGGCGGTCAGCACGGAGGCGAAGCACCAGGCGGTCACCGTGGCCAAGGTGAACGGCGTGTACGCGGGCACGGCGCTGGCCCTCAACGCCGTCCTCGCCGCGGCGGTGACCCTGACGGCGGGCGTGCTGGCGTTCGACGGCCGGATCAGCATCGGGGAACTCGTCATGGCCGTGGGGCTGGCGCAGTTCATCATCGAGCCGCTGAAGATGTTCTCGGAGATGCCCAAGTACGTGATGATCGCGCGCGCTTCGGCCGAGCGCATGGCGTTGGTGCTGTCCGCGCCGCCGGTGATGACACCGGGTGCCGAACGCCCGGCCGCGGGAGGGGACCTGGAGATCGACGGCGTCAGCCACGCAACGCTGCGCAAGCTGACATTGCGTGTGTCCGCCGGGGAGTTCGTGGCGATCGCCGCATACCAGCCGCGCGCGGCGGCCGACCTCGCGGCGCTCCTGGCCGTGCGCGTCCCGCCCGGCGCGTACGAGGGGGAGGTGCGGGTCGGCGGGCGTGCGCTCGCCGACCTGTCGATCGAGGCGGTCCGTGCGCATCTGCTGGTCAACCCGTACGACGGGGAGATCTTCGCGGGCACCCTCCGCTCGAACATCGACCCCTCGGGCACCAGCCGGACGGTGGCCGAGGCCGTAGAGGCGTCCATGCTGACCGACGTCGTCGCCCTGCACCGCGAGGGACTCGACTACGCCGTCCGCGACCGCGGCGCGAACCTCTCGGGCGGACAGCGTCAACGGCTGTCCCTGGCACGCGCGTTGGCCGCCGACACCGACGTCCTGGTCCTCCACGACCCGACGACGGCCGTCGACGCGGTCACCGAGCAGCTCATCGCGCGCAACGTCGCGAAGCTGCGCCGGGGCCGCACCACGCTGGTGATCACCAGCAGCCCGGCCCTGCTGGACGCCGCGGACCGGGTCCTCGTCCTGAACGACGGCGTCATCACCGCCGAGGACACGCACCGCAACCTGCTCGCGGGCGACGAGGACTACTGCCTGGCGGTGGCGCGCTGACCCCGCGAGGCGCTCGCGGGGTGGTGTCCGGGCCCGTCCGGATCCGGCTGTCCGAGGGCCCAGGCGACGTCCCTGAGCAGCGCCTGCCGCCAGCCCGCCCGGTCGTGGCCGGACGCCGAGCGCGACACCCGTACGGTCGCACCGGCCTGCTCGGTCAGGGTCTCGGTCAGCTCGCAGTGGGGCAGCATCCGCCTCTCGTGCTCCCCGACGTCGAACGCGACCCGCAGACCGGTCAGGTCGGGCCCCTGCCGCAGCCGCGCCGCCAGGGCGCCGCCCACCGGCCCGCCCAGCGGATCCGCCTGCCCCAGGGCGTCGGGCGTCCACCAGAACGACCCCGACTGGCACGCGACCCGGGACACCAGATCCGGGAACTCCAGGGCCGCGTACATGGCACTCAGCCCACCGAGGCTCTGACCGGCGACCACCAGCCGGTCCGGCTCGGCCCGGACGCCGGATTCCGCCACCAGCGGCAGCAGTTCGTCGCGGACCGCCTCCCACAGCTCGGGCCGGCAGGCGAACTCGGCCTCCCTGTCCCGGGCCGGGAGGAAGACGAGCGTGACGGCGGGCATCTCGCCCGCGGCGACGGCCGAGTCGAAGGCGGTCATGGCCGGGTGGAGATACAGCCAGTCGTCCCCGTCGAGCAGCAGGACCACCGGTCCGCCGCCGCCCGCCGGATGGACACGCACGGTGCGCCGCCCGCCGAGCCGTGCACTGGCCCAGCGGATCCGGGTGCGGGGGACGGGCAGCACGTCGTCCGCACCGACCAGCGGCCAGTGCGGCTGCTCCGGGGCGTCGGGGGTCGCGGCGACGGACCGGTCGCCGCCGGCGCCGGCCGGGTTGAACGGGTCGGCGTACGCCGCGTCGTCCACGACGAGCTGGTACGTCACCCGCAGTCGCGCGGGCATGCGCACCTGCGCGTACCAGCAGTCCGTGTCGCCGTACCGGCGCAGGGGTACCGGCGCCGACCAGCTCTCGAAGGCGATGCTCGCCGCGCAGCCGCGCCACAGGAAGAGGGTCAGCCAGCCGCCGTCGTCGGTCGGCACCGACGCGGGTGTCCTCGCCGCGGCCCAGAACTCGGTGGTGCCCGGTGCGCCGGGCAGACCGAACGCGTCGAAGGAGATCTCCGTATCGGCCAGGCGCATGAACGTCTCCTTGTGAGGAAAAGCGGCACGGACTAAGCTCCCAGAATTAGGCAAGGCTAACCTAATTCACGTCTGTCTTCCATCTCATGACGGGCTGTCACCTCCCGTCGGACCCTAGGAGGCCGCGAGCATGAGCACCAACCCCTTCGACGACAACGAAGGCCGATTCCTGGTCCTGGTCAACGACGAGGGCCAGCACTCCCTGTGGCCGTCCTTCGCCGCCGTACCCGGAGGGTGGACGGTCGCGTTCGAGGAGAACTCGCGGGACGCGTGCCTGGCCTACGTCGAGTCCCACTGGACCGATCTGCGCCCCCGGTCCCTCGCCGCCTCCCAGGACGCCTGAGCCGGATCCGCGCCGATGCTCTGCGCCCGACTGACCAACGCGCGCTTCCTGACCATGGATCCGGACCACCCCGTCGCCCACGACCTGGGCGTCTGGCGGGGCCGGATCGTCGGACTCGACGAGGGCGTGACCTCGCTTCGCGCACGCGAGGTGATCGATCTTCAGGGCGCCACGGTGCTGCCCGGCTTCGTCGACGCCCATGTGCACCTGCCCTGGACCGGGTTCAAGCAGATCACGCCCAGCGTCGCGGGCCGCACACGCGTGGACGACGTCCTCGCGGTGGTGGAGCGGGCCGTCACCCGCAAGAACGCGCCCGGCGCGTGGGTGAGCATCGCCGGCTACGACCAACGGGCCCTGGGACGCCACCTGACGGCCGCCGAGCTGGACAGGGTCAGCCATGGACACAAGGTGTTCATGCTGCACGAGTCAGGGCACGGCTGCGTCGTCAACTCCGCAGTCCTCGATCTGCTCCCCTCCGACCTCCCGCACGAGGACGGCTTCCTCGCGGAGGGCGCCATGGGCGCCGCCCGCGCGCTGCGGTTGCCGTACTCCCAGGAGGAGTTGGCCGAGGCGATCGGACGAGCGGCCCGCACCTGTCTGTCCGAGGGCGTGACGGCCTGCGCCGAGGCAGGCATCGGCGGCACCCTCTTCGGTCACAGTCCGGTCGAACTGGGTGCCTACCAACTCGCGCGGGACAAGGGGCTGTTGCCGCTTCGGGTGCAGCTCATGGTCTCCGCGGACCGGCTCGGCCCCGTCGCCGCACACCGCAGCGACGGCATCCCCCGGGCGCTGGACCTCGGCCTGCGGACCGGCTTCGGCGACGACTGGCTCTCGGTCGGCGCGCTGAAGGTCTACACCGACGGCGGCATGATGGCCCGCACGGCCGCCCTGAGCAGCCCGTACCAAGGGCTGGACCACGCGGGCCAGTTGCAGGACGACCCCGAGGCGCTGACCGACCTCATCGTGGACGGTCACCTCGCCGGATGGCAGCTCGCCGTCCACGCCATCGGCGACCGCGCGGCCGACGTGGCCCTCGACGCACTCGAACGGGCCCAGCGCCTGCGCCCCCGGCCCGAGGCGCGTCACCGCATCGAGCACGCCGGCCTGATCCGCCCGGACCAGCTCCCCCGTTTCGCGCGGCTCGGGGTGAGCGCGGTCGTCCAGCCCAACTTCCTGCGCCACTACGGCGACGACTACGCGGCGATCATGGGGGAGGAGCGCGCGCCCTGGCTGTACCGGGGGAGAGGCTTCCTCGACCACGGCATCACCCTGGTCGGAAGCTCGGACCGGCCGGTCGCCGACGGGTCCCCGCTGCGCGCCGTCCAGTTCATGGTCGAGCGCGCATCCGCCTCGGGCGGGGTGATCGGCCCGCAGGAGGGCATCACCGTCGACGAGGCCCTGCGTGCCTACACCGTGGCCGGCGCCTTCGCCTGCCACTGGGAGGACAGCGTGGGCAGCCTCACCCCGGGCAAGCGCGCCGACCTGGTCGTCCTCGGCGACGATCCGCGCCGTGTCGACACGGCCCGCATCGGTGACATCGAGGTGGTGGCGACGTACGTCGAAGGCCGCGAGAGCGAGAAGCACACGCCATGAAGGGAAAGCCTTGACCACGGCTGCTCCGCGCCCCGCCTCCGGACTGCGGCACGTCCTTCCCGCGGCCGCACCCGCCGTGCGCCCCGCCCGCCCGGAGGACGCGGCGGCCCTCGCCGCCCTGTCCCGGCCGTTCGTCGAGTCCGGGGCGCTGCGCGCACGACCGCTCTCGCTCTACGCCGCCCACGCGGCCGACTTCGTGGTGACGGAAGCCCCCGACGGCACCCTTGCGGGCTGCCTGGGGTTACGGGTGCACCCGGCCGAGCCGGAGCACGGCCTCGGCCCGTCGGGCGTGCTGTACAACTTCTGCGTGGCCCGGCACAGACAGGGCTGCGGAGCGGGCGCCCGGCTGTTGCGTGCCGTGCTGGTGAGGGCGCGTGCGCGGTCGCTGGGGGCCCTGTTCACGGCGACGACGGGGGACGGCGCCCTGTTCCTGCGGCACGGGTTCGCGCCGGCCAGCGCGCGCCTGGCCCCCTCCTCCTGGGTGGAGTCGCTGGACCCGGAACGCAACGCCCGCCTCCTCGCCCGGATGCCGCAGCCGCCTGCGCCGGTGTAGGCACGGAGTCGGGCACCCGCGCCGCGGAGTCGGCGGCGCGGTCATCGCCGTCACACGGCGACACCGCGGCCGTCCGGGGCGTGGTCCGGTACCACCGTGGTGCCGGGGCCGTCGTCGTCCAGGACGCCGCGCAGCAGTGCGTGGGGGACGCGGCCGTCCAGCACCTGCGCCTTGCGCACGCCGCCCCGGACCGCCCGCAGGCAGCCCTCCATCTTGGGCAGCATTCCACTCGCGAGACCCGGCAGCAGCCCGTCCAGCTCGTGCGCCGTCACACGGGCGATCACCTCCGTGCTGTGCGGCCAGTCCGCGTAGAGACCCTCCACGTCGGTGAGGACGACCAGCCGTGCGGCGTCGAGGCCCACGGCCAGCGCCGAGGCCGCGAGGTCGGCGTTGACGTTGTAGACCTGTCCGTCCGCACCGCGGGCCACGGGGGAGACCACGGGAATGTGCCCCTGCTCCAGGAGGGCGTGGACCGCGCGCGGGTTCACCTCGACCACGTCGCCGACGAGACCGATGTCCACCGGTCTGCCGTCCACCCATGCCGGTCGCCGTACGGCGGTCATGGTGTGCGCGTCCTCGCCGGTCAGGCCGACGGCGAAGGGCCCGTGGGCGTTGATGTGGCCGACCAGCTCCCGTTGCACACGGCCGGTCAGGACCATGCGCACCACCTCCATGGCCTCCGGGGTGGTCACCCGCAGACCGGCCTCGAAGCGGGACTCGAAGCCGAGACGGTCGAGCATCGCGCTGATCTGGGGACCGCCGCCGTGCACGATGACGGGCCGCAGCCCCGCATGCCACAGATCGACGACATCCTCGGCGAACGCCCGCTGCAGACCGCTGTCGACCATGGCGTTGCCGCCGTACTTGACGACGACCGCCCGGCCCCGGAGCTCCTCCGCCGGGCGAAGCCCCGAGGCGCCCGGGACCGCGTTCCCGGTCTCCCCCGTCGGCTCCCCGGCGACGCTGCCACTGCCTTCGGACGTTGCGACCCGCACGGTCATGGTCCCCGTCTCTCGTTGTGCCGGCGTGGCCCGACGGAGCCGTTCCACGCGATGATCACAGCGCTCGTCTTAGCTGAGGCTAACCTAAATTAATCACCGCCACGAGGGGCGAAAACCGGCCTGCGCGCCGCCCGCCGACTGTCCGGGCGCGGCCCGAGGTGCGACGCTGGGACGACAGGTATCCGCCGAGGGAACTCGGAGGGCGCGATGGGACGTGACGTGCCGGCCCTGGTGTTCACGCGGGAGGACCGCCGTCGGTACCGCGAGAAGATGCACACCTGTCTCGACGTGCTGGCGCAGATGCTGCGCGAGTCGACCTTCGAGAGCGAGCGGCCCCGGGTCGGGCTGGAGATCGAGCTCAATCTGGTGGACGACGACGGACTGCCCGCGATGCGCAACACCGAGGTCCTCCAGGCCATCGCCGACCCCGCCTGGTCGAGCGAGCTGGGCCGCTTCAACCTGGAGATCAACATCCCGCCCCGGGAGCTGACCACCGGCGGACCCGGTGCCTGGGAGCAGGCGATCCGCGACGCGCTCAACCACGCCGAGGACCGCGCCGCGGCGGTGGGCGCCCACCTGATCATGATCGGCATCCTGCCCACGCTCGGGGAGGGGCACGTCGACGAGACGGCCCTGTCCGGCGACCCGCGCTACCGGCTGCTCAACGAGCAGATCTTCGCGGCCCGCGGCGAGGACCTGCGGATCACGGTGGACGGCGTGGAGCGGCTGTCGACGTACGCCGACACCATCACCCCGGAGGCCGCCTGCACCAGCACCCAGTTCCACCTCCAGGTCGCCCCGAAGGACTTCGCGGACTACTGGAACGCGGCGCAGGCCGCCGCGGGTGTGCAGATCGCCCTGGCGGCGAACTCGCCCTACCTCTTCGGCCGGGAACTGTGGCGCGAGACCCGTATCCCCCTGTTCGAGCAGGCCACCGACACCCGCCCCCAGGAGATCAAGGCCCAGGGCGTACGGCCCCGGGTGTGGTTCGGAGAGCGGTGGATCACCAGCGTCTTCGACCTGTTCGAGGAGAACGTGCGCTACTTCCCGGCGCTGCTGCCGCTGTGCGACGACGAGGACCCGCAGGCCGCGCTCGACGGCGGGGGAGTCCCGGAACTGGGCGAACTCACGCTGCACAACGGCACGATCTACCGTTGGAACCGCCCCGTCTACGCCGTCACCGAAAGCGGCCCGCACCTGCGCATCGAGAACCGGGTCCTGCCCGCGGGCCCCACGGTGGCCGACATCATCGCCAACGGCGCCTTCTACTACGGCCTCACCCGCGCCCTGGTCGACGAGGACCGGCCGATCTGGACGCGGATGTCCTTCTCGGTCGCCGAGGAGAACCTCCACACCGCGGCCCGCGACGGCATCGACGCCCGCCTGTACTGGCCCGGCATGGGCGAAGTCCCCGCCACGGAACTGGTGTTGCGCCGCCTGCTGCCGCTGGCCCACCGCGGCCTGGAGCTGGCCGGCCTGGACACGGCGTGGCGCGAACCCCTGCTGGGGATCGTCGAGCAGCGGTGTCTGACCGCCCGCAACGGCGCCCTGTGGCAGGCGGAGACGGTGCACCATCTGGAGAAGAGCGGCGTCTCCGACCGGAGCGAGGCGCTGCGGCGCATGACCACGGCGTACATGGACTACATGCACCTCAACGCGGCCGCGCACACGTGGCCGGTGGACTGACGTCCGCGCCGCGGTCGCCAGGCCGTGCGTGCCAGGCCCCGCGACGCCGGCATGATCCGAACGACAGACCCTAGCTGTATCGACCCGGAGCGGCCCGCCCCCGCCACTCCTCGGCGGCCGTCAGCGGAACCGGCACGGGCGGCTCGGCCGTCGTCGTCAGCTCGACGCGCCGCTCCTCGGACGCGGACCGCAGCAGTGCGCTCATCGTCTCCAGCACGTGCAGGGCGAGATCACCGCCCGCCCGGGGCGCCCGCTGTCCGGTGGCGGCGACGAAGTCGAGCAGCCCGACGCCCCGTGCGCCGTCGACGTAGCCCGCCGACGGCGGGAGAGTGCGCCACCGGGCGCCGCCGAGTTCGAAGAGCCGTACGTCGCCGTCGAAGCGGTTGGGGTCCGGGACGGCGAGCGTCCCCGCGTCGCCGTGGACCTCGATCGGGGCCGCCGTCGTGGCCACACCGTCGAAGCTCGTGGTGAGCGTCGTCAACGTTCCGCCCACATGCTCCAGCACACCGGTGACATGGCTGTCCACCTCCACCGGGATCCGCTCGCCCGCACGCGGCCCGGACCCGATGACGCGCTCGGCGCGCAGCCGGCCCGCGGCGCCGGTCACGGCACGCACCGGACCCAGCAGATGCACCAGGGAGGCGAGATAGTACGGCCCCATGTCGAGCAGCGGGCCGCCCCCGGCCGTGTAGTAGAAGTCGGGGTGCGGATGCCAGCGTTCGTGCCCCGGGGTGACCATCACGGCCGAGGCGAACTGGGGGCGCCCTATGCGGCCCGCCTCCACCGCGGCCCGCGCCGTCTGGATCCCGGTGCCCAGCACCGTGTCGGGCGCGCACCCCACCCCGACGCCCGCCTCCGCCGCGGCCTCCAGCACCGCACGGGCGGCGCCGAAGTCGGCGGCCAGCGGCTTCTCCCCGTACACGTGCTTCCCGTGGCCGACCGCGCCGAGGGCGATCTCGGCATGGGCCGCCGGGACCGTGAGGTTGAGCACCGTGTCCACGTCCGGGCTGCTCAGCAACTCGCCGACGCCGAGCGCCTCGACGCCGGGGAACTCGGCGGCGACGGCCGCCGACCGGGAGGCGTCGAGGTCGGCGACCGCGGTGACGCGTGCGGCGGGATGGCCGATCAGCGTGTCCAGGTAGGCGCGGGAGATGACGCCGAGACCTACGACCCCGACGCGGTGCGGGTCGCCCACAGCATGCCCCTCTCGATGACGGTACGGACAGCGGGGTGCTCCAGCACGTCGAGGCTGTGCCCCGGAGTCGTCACCACCACGCGCCCGGCGCCCCACCTGCGGGTCCACACCGCCGGTGAGGTGACCGGGCGGTGCCAGGGCTGCCACGGGCGGGCCGGATGCGTGGTGGTGGCCAGGACGTCGATCAGGTCGTCGTGGAGCACCCAGTACTGCTCGGTGTGCAGTTCGAAGTCCTCGATGCCCGCGGTGATGGGATGCTCACGGCCGAGTTCGGTGACGGCGATGACGTGCGGCAGGTAGTTGTCCTCCTGAACCCCCCGGCGCTCACAGGGCTCCTTGCCCGGATGGGCCGCGAACTGGCCGCCCACCAGGTGGAGATAGTCGCAGGAGGCGCGGAACGAGTCGGCGATGCCGCCGTGCCAGCCGGTGAAGCCGGTGCCGGCCACGACCGCCGCGGACAGCCCCGACAACTGCTCGGCGGTGATCTGCGACATGGTGACGCACTGCACGACGAGATCGGTGTCCGCCATCTCGGCGGAGTCGGCGTAGACGTCGGTCGACTCCTCGACCCGGACGGTGTAGCCGTTGTCCCGGAGGAACGGCAGGAACAACTCCGTGGCCCGGACCGGTTGATGCCCCTCCCATCCACCCCGGACCACCAGCGCCTTCTTGTGTGTCATCGCGTCCCTTCGTGAGGCCGGCGCACAGCGTCCTCACTATGCGCCAGGCGCTCGGCCCTCAGGAAGAGCGGCCGGATTCCGCGAAACTTTTCGCTCCCGGAAAGCTCGTGAGCTCTCAGATCCAGCCCTGTTCCCAGGCTCGGTGCGCGGCCGCGTGCCGGGTCGGCACGCCGAGCTTGGCCATGGCCGCGGAGAGGTAGTTGCGCACGGTGCCGGGCGCCAGGTGGACCTCCGCGGCGATCTCCACGACGGACGCCCCGGTGCGGGCCGCACGCAGGACCTGCAGTTCCCGGTCGGTGAGGGGACAGTCGTCCTCGGTGAGCGCGGAGGCGGCGATGTCCGGGTCCACATAGCGGCGCCCGGCGGCGATGTCCCGGATGATCTCGGCCAGCCGGGCCGCCGGAGTCGTCTTGGGGACGAAGCCGCGCACCCCCGCCGCCAGGGCCCGGCGCAGCACGGCGGGCCGTGCGTGCCGCGTCATCAGGACGACGCGCGTGGCCAGTTCGGCCCGGATCTCCTCGGCGGCGCGCAGCCCGTCGGTGGGCGGCATCTCCAGGTCGAGGACCGCGATGTCGGGGCGATGCTCACGGGCCAGCCGGACCGCTTCCGTCGAGGTACCCGCCTCGGCGACGACGGTGAGGTCCGGCTCCAGCCCGAGCAGCGTGGCCAGGGCGCTGCGGAGCAGGTCCTCGTCGTCAGCGATCAGCAGTCGGATCACCGGGCGGCTCCGTCCGCGGTGGCCGATGTCGCGGGCGGCGCAGGGGGGTTCACCGGCAGCGCGGCCGTGACCACGAAGCGGTCACCGTCCCGACGCCACGTCAGCTCTCCCTCGGCCGCACTCAGCCGCTCGGCCAGGGTGTGCAGTCCCGTGCCGTCCGGGGCCACCGGGTGTGCGTCGGCACCGTCGTTGCCGATCCGCAGCCGGGCGAGACCGTCACCGATCCGGTAGTCGACCTCGGCGTGCCGGGCCCGGCTGTGCCTGAGGACGTTCGTCGTGGCCTCCCGCATCACCAGGCCGAGGAGGTGACGTGCGCAGTCCGGGAGGCCGAGGGCCACGGCGGCCGGGTCCAGCCGCAGCGCCGTGTCGATGTCGGCCGCCGCCAGCACCCGTGTCGCGTTGGTGATCTCGTCGTCCAGGGACGTCCGGCGGTACCCCCGCACCACGGCCCTGGTGTCGCTGAGGGCGTCCGCGGCCAGCCGCTGTATGTCCTTCAACTCCGCGGCGGCACGCGCCGGGTCGGCCTCGACGAGGCGTTCCGCCAGTTCGCCCTTCAAGGCGATGACCTGGAGGTGGTGGCCCTGGATGTCGTGGAGATCGGTGGCGAACCGCAGCCTCTCCTCCCGTACGGCCAGTTCCGCCTCCAGCCGCCGCGCCGCGTCCAGTCGCCGTGCCGTGTCCCAGGCCCACAGCGGGCCGAGCGTCACCCACGCCGTGAAGGCGACCAGCCCGGCCGGGAACAGCGCGGCGTACGCGGGCTCCACGTCCCCCGCGACCAGGCCGACCACACCGCCGGGCAACGGCGCCAGGGCCACCGCGGCGGCCACCAGCGCCCGCCTGCGGCGCGGCGGGAGGTATGTGGCGACGACCGCCACCACGACGGCCGGGGCCACCGGCCACAGCCCGTAGTCGCGCACGGCCAACGGACATACGGCCAGCACGACTGCGGCGGCGACCGCGACGGTCAGCCAGCCCGTCGGCGGGCGCGGGTGCGCGTCCGGCACCGGCAGCCACGCCAGTCGTCGGCCCAGCAGGACCCCGCTCGCTCCCAACTCGACCGCCAGGGCGGCCGCGGCCGGGACGCGCGCCCACGGCGGAACGTCGCCGTCGAGGAGCCACCCGCCCACCAGCACCGCCAGGACGGACAGCGTCATGCCCGGCACGGTCCACCACATGTAGCGCCGAAGGCCCGCCAGCCCCGCGGTCCCCTGCTCGATCGCCCCGTCCCCCATCCGGCCATTGTGGCGCAGGCCGCATGACAAATGTCATGCGAGGTCGTGACAACGCCACTCGCCCGCATGGGGATCCGGCACTACTGGCGGACTTAGCCGGGACGGAGGCTGAAAGCGTCAGCGGACATCCCGCCCCGTACCGAGGAGAACCCGGCATGCACGCACACCACCCGCACGCGACGGCCGAGCGGCCGCACCCGGCCGCGATCCTCAGGCGCCGCTGGCCGACGGCGCTGGCCCTCGCGGTCGCCGCCCTCAACGTGCTCGCATCCGGCTCCGAGGACGTCACCGACGCCGTCGGCGGCTTCGGTGAGACCCTGCCGCTGCTGCCTCTGATCTACCTGGTCGTCCACCAGCTCGGAAACCCGCGCGCCACCTGGCCGGTGCTCGGGGCCGGACTGGTGGCCGTGTTCGTCATCCCCCTGCAGCAGGCGCTCGCGCCGTCGACGGTGCTGGTCGCCCTCGCCCTCGCCGTTCTGCTGTGGGGCATCGTCCGCGCAACTCCTCACGGGCGGGCCGGCTTGGGGGTGCAGGCGGCGGGCGCGTTCCTCTTCGGCGGGCTGGCGCTGGCCGGGCTGGCCGTCGATCCGGACCTGGGCCGGTACCTGGTGGCGGCCGGTTGGTTCGGCCACGGGGTCTGGGACTTCGTGCACCTGCGGCGGGACGCGGTCGTCTCCCGTACGTTCGCCGAGTGGTGCGGCGTCGTCGACGTACTCGTGGCGGTCCAACTGCTCTTTCTGGTCTAGCGAGCCGTACGCCCGGGACGCGGCGGCCTCCTGTCCGACAGCGGGCCCGGTCGACGCCTCCGACACGGCGACCCCACGACGCGCCTTCCCCGAGTCTTCACATCCGCCCCGGGACGAGCACGGGCCGGAGGCCGGCCGGCTGGTCCGCCGCGTGGGGGCCGCGCCCCCCGAGAACGGGGGTGACACCGCGCGACCTCGGCCTTTCAGCGGGTCACGGTACACACACACTTCCTGAGAGATCTGCGCAGGAGCATCACCCGTGCTGCACACAGCCTGTCGATGGCCTCGTTAGCGTTCTGGCCGTTCGATCTCTCGTGTGAACGCGACCAGGCGGGTCGAACAGGGCCGCCGGCGCAGTCAACCCAGGAAGACCACATGGACTACTGCTCGTCGTGCCGCCGGCACCTCAACGGTGCCCTCGTGTGCCCCGGGTGCGGCGCCTACGCCCCGGACATCGCCCCCTGCACGACCGGAGGGCCCGAGGCGCGGGCCACACCGGGCGCGGCGGCGACCGCGCCGGCGACCTGGGAGGACCCCGCCGCCGACACGTGGTACGACGGCGGCTTCCGGGACGAGCCCGCGGCGCCGGCCGGCGGCGACGCACCCGCGCCCGGTGTTCCGGCCGGCTACGACGAGCCCGTTTCCGACGCCCCGTCCGGCGTCGGCGAAACCGCGCCCGGTGACGTCGAGGGCGTGCCCGTGGCCCCGCAGGGCCGGGCGGCTCGGCGCCGTCAGCGGGCCCGCTGGAAGAAGAACCAGCGCCGGGCCGTGGTGGCGACCGCCGTCGCCCTGGTCGGCGGGGGCCTGACCGTCTCGGCGATGAACCGGGGTTCCGTCGACAAGGCGCAGGCGGCCACCGCGCCGGAGATGCCGAACACGGCTGCGGCCGAGCAGCAGGAGCCGGACCTCACCCGGCCGGCGTCCACGCCGTCGGACACCCGCACCGCCCCGCGCACCGCCGACACACCGTCGAAGCCGTCCCCGACCAACGTCGCGCGGGAGCCCGTCACCACCCCCCGCACGACCCGGCAGTTCACCCGTCCGGACGCCGACGCCACCGCGGGTACGACGGACCCCCAGGCCCCTCAGGCCCCCCAGGCGCAGTCGGTCTCCCCGCCCTCCGGCTCATCGGACTCCGGCGGCGGCTCCGGCACGACGACGGAGCAGGAGCAGACGCCGGCCCCGGCGGCGACCGAGGGCACGGACAGCCAGACGCCCCCCTCGCAGTCGAGCCCCGCCCCGCAGGAGGACTCGCCCGAGCAGCTCTGCGTGCTCAACGTCCTCTGCGTGGGCTGACCAGGACGCCGAGAGCCGGTCCGCTCCCCCCTGCGGACCCCCACCTGAGTGCGCCGTCACACTCCCGCATCGCCCCATGAGCGCGGTGATGCGGTCATGCTGGAAGAAGCCGAAGCGATCTCCTCGCCGAGGCCGATACCAGCAGAGCAGGACGTCGTACTCAGGAGGGAACCTTCCATGGTCGAGCAGGACGAGCGCTTCGATGTCGTGGTCCTCGGCGCGGGCCCCGGCGGCTACGTCGCCGCCATCCGCGCCGCCCAGCTGGGCAAGCGCGTGGCCGTCGTGGAGGAGAAGTACTGGGGCGGCGTCTGTCTGAACGTGGGCTGCATCCCCAGCAAGGCGCTGCTGCGCAACGCCGAACTGGCGCACATCTTCACGCGCGAGGCGAAGACCTTCGGCATCAAGGTGGACGGACAGGTCTCCTTCGACTTCGGCGAGGCGTTCCGCCGCAGCCGCAAGGTCGCGGACGGCCGGGTCAAGGGCGTCCACTACCTGATGAAGAAGAACAAGATCACCGAGATCGACGGCCGCGGCACCTTCCTCGACCCGCACACCCTCCAGGTGGCCGGCTACGACGGCGAGACCCGCACCATCGGCTTCGACCACTGCATCATCGCCACCGGCGCCACGCCGAAGCTGCTCCCCGGCACCCGGCGCAGCGCACGCGTGGTGACGTACGAGGAGCAGATCCTGGCCGAGGAGCTGCCGCGCTCGATCGTCATCGCGGGTGCCGGGGCGATCGGTGTCGAGTTCGCCTACGTGCTCCACAACTACGGCGTGAAGGTCACCATCGTCGAGTTCCTGGACCGGATGACCCCGCTGGAGGACGCCGAGGTCTCCGCCGAACTCGCCAAGCAGTACCGCAGGTTGGGCATCGACGTGCTCACCTCGACCCGGGTCGACACGGTCGACGAGTCCGGCGAGCAGGTGCGGGTCACCGTCACCGGCAAGGACGGCGCCCAGCAGGTCCTGGAGGCCGACAAGGTGCTCCAGGCCATCGGCTTCGCGCCGAACGTCAGCGGATACGGCCTGGACAAGACAGGTGTGACGGTCACCGAGCGCGGCGCGATCGACGTCGACGGCCGCTGCCGTACGTCCGTCCCGCACATCTTCGCCATCGGCGACGTCACGGCGAAGCTCATGCTCGCGCACGCCGCCGAGGCCATGGGCATCGTCGCCGCCGAGACCATCGCGGACGCGGAGACCATGGAACTGGACTACGCGATGATCCCGCGCGCCACCTACTGCCAGCCGCAGATCGCCAGCTTCGGCTACACCGAGGCCCAGGCCCGGGAGATGGGCTACGACGTGCAGGTGGCCAAGTTCCCCTTCACCGCGAACGGCAAGTCGCACGGCCTGGGTGACGCCACCGGCTTCGTGAAGCTGATCAGCGACGCCAAGTACGGAGAACTGATCGGCGGCCACCTCATCGGCCCGGACGTCACCGAACTGCTGCCGCAACTGACCCTGGCCCAGCAGTGGGACCTGACCGTCCATGAGGTCGCCCGCAACGTCCACGCCCACCCGACCCTCGGCGAGGCGGTCAAGGAAGCGGTCCACGGCCTGGCCGGCCACATGATCAACTTCTGAGCCGTTCAGCCGTCGAGCCACCAGCGGGCCGCCGCCCAGGCGAACGCGTAACCGAGGCCGTTGACCGCCCAGTGCAGGGCCACGGGCGTCAGCAGGCTGCCGGAGCGGCGGCGCAGCTCGCACAGGACGACCCCGGCCGCGGCCGTGGCGCCGACCGCCAGGGCGACGGTCGGCACCACACCCGCCGGGCCTTCACCGAAGACCGAGGCGACGGCGGCGTTGGACCGGTTGAGACCCCGGGACGGCAGCACGTGCCACAGTCCGAACAGCAGCGACGACACGGCGGTGGCCCGCGCCGCCCCGTGCCGGCGCCGGATCATGGCCCACAGCACACCGCGGAAGGCGGTCTCCTCCAGCAGCACGGTCCCGAACGGCACCCGCACCAGCGTCACCCACAGCAGCCGGCCCACCGACAGGCCCGCCGCCCTGGCATCCCGGAACGCCTCGCGGCCGGCCGGGACGGCGAGCAGGAGCAGCAGGACCAGCAGGACGACCGCGGCCAGGACCGGAGCCCATCGCAGCCCCCGGCGCAGCCCCGCCGCGTCGAGCCCCAGGTCGGCCCGGGTGAGTCCGTCCCAGCGGGCGATGAGCAGCAGTACGGCCGTCGCGGTCACGCAGACCACCACGTACAGCACGGGGCCCCGCGCGAGCCAGTTGTTCAGCAGGTTCGCGGCGGCGAGAACGGCGAGAGCACTGACGATCCGCATCCGGCTTCCAGGATGCCCCGGGCGGCGCCCGGACGCCGTGGACGACGAAGGGCACCGGCCCTCGTGCCGTGACCGTCACAGTCGGGCCCGCACCTGTGGCGCCCCCGCGCCCCATTGAGCATGCTCGATGGTACGGCCCCGCGGCCGACCAGCACGGTTGCGCCCGCCGCGGCCACCCGCGTCCCAGGAAGGCACGACCCATGCCGGCCAAGAACCTCAGCGCCAACCGCGCCGCCCTCGGCCACCGCCTCGCCTACGCCCTGCGCCACCCCGACCGGGTCCCGCGCCATCTGGCGCGCACCGCCCGGGACATGTGGCTGCGCCGCCGGCACCCGGACCACGTCGCCTACTACCGCGCGGTGATGCGCTCCGACACCCGGGCCGATCCGGACGCGGCGGTCGGCAGTCGCAGCCGGGAGCGGTGGCTGGCGCTCGGGGCGATGCAGTTCGACTACCTGACCGGGCACGGCCTGCGCCCCGGGCACCGGATGCTGGAGATCGGATGCGGCAACCTGCGGGCGGGCTGGCGCTTCATCCGGCACCTGGAGCCCGGTCACTACTACGGCATCGACATCTCGCCCGACATCCTCTTCGCCGCGCAGGACACGATCGTCGAGATGGGACTCCAGCCGCGGCTGCCCACGCTGACCCCGGTGCGCGACCTGACGCTGCGGTTCCTGCCCGACGCCCACTTCGACGTCGTGCACGCGCACAGCGTCTTCTCCCACTCGCCGCTCCCGGTCATCGAGCAGTGCCTGGCCAACGTCGGACGCGTGCTGGCACCGGGCGGCTGGTTCGACTTCACCTTCGACCGCACCGAGGGCGAAGAACACCACGTCCTGCGGGAGGACTTCTACTACCGCACCGAGACGCTCCTCGCGCTGGCCGAGAAGCACGGACTGCGGGCCCGCTTCATGACGGACTGGGAGAAGCTGCCGCACGGCCAGTCCAAGATCCGGGTCACCCACCCGGTGTGAACCGACGACCCGTCAGAAGGTCGTCCACCTCGGCCAGTAGGTCATCTGTCCCGGACTCTTGACTCGTCATGCGGCAGTGGCCATCCTCGTCGCACGTTGTGCGGGGTCATGACAAGCCGGCCCCGCCTCCCGCCGACCGAGGGACTTGGGCCGTGACCAGTGCCGGACGTCCGTACCGCAAACGCAAGAACGTCACCGTGGTGTCGCTCCTCCTGCTCGTGCTGTCCCTGGCGCTCGGACCCACACCGAGTTCGGCGGCCGGCACCGACTGGTGGAACCCGACGGCACGGCCCGCCCCGGACTCCCAGGTCGGCGTCACCGGCGAACCCTTCACCGGCACCAACGCCAAGGGCGAGGTGCGCGGCTTCGTCGACGCACACGACCACATCTTCTCCAACGAGGCCTTCGGCGGCCGTCTGATCTGCGGAAAGCCGTTCTCCGAGCAGGGCGTCGCCGACGCCCTCAAGGACTGCCCCGAGCACTACCCGGACGGCTCCCTGGCGATCTTCGACTTCATCACCAACGGCGGTGACGGCAAACACGACCCGGTCGGCTGGCCCACCTTCAAGGACTGGCCCGCGCACGACTCGCTGACCCACCAGCAGAACTACTACGCCTGGGTGGAGCGGGCCTGGCGCGGCGGCCAGCGCGTGCTGGTCAACGACCTCGTCACCAACGGCGTGATCTGCTCCGTGTACTTCTTCAAGGACCGCAGCTGCGACGAGATGACGTCCATCCGCCTCCAGGCCAAGCTGACGTACGACATGCAGGCCTACATCGACAAGATGTACGGCGGCACCGGAAAGGGCTGGTTCCGGATCGTCACCGACAGCGCGCAGGCCCGCGAGGTCATCGAGCAGGGCAAGCTCGCGGTGGTCCTCGGCGTCGAGACCTCCGAGCCGTTCGGCTGCAAGCAGATCCTCGACATCGCGCAGTGCAGCAGGGCCGACATCGACAAGGGCCTGGACGAACTGCACGCGCTGGGCGTGCGCAGCATGTTCCTGTGCCACAAGTTCGACAACGCCCTGTGCGGGGTCCGCTTCGACTCGGGGACGCTCGGGACGGCCATCAACGTCGGCCAGTTCCTGTCGACCGGCACCTTCTGGAAGACCGAGAAGTGCACCGGCCCCCAGCACGACAACCCCATCGGCAACGCCTCCGCCGCCGCGGCCGAGAAGAAGCTCCCGGCGGGCGTCGAGGTCCCCTCGTACAACGCGGACGCCCAGTGCAACGTCCGAGGGCTCACCGCACTCGGCGAGTACGCCGTCCGCGGCATGATGCAGCGCGGGATGATGCTGGAGATCGACCATATGAGCGTCAAGGCCACCGGCCGGGTGCTCGACATCTTCGAGTCGGCGTCCTACCCCGGCGTGCTCTCCTCGCACAGCTGGATGGACCTGGACTGGACCGAGCGGGTCTACGGCCTCGGTGGCTTCATCGCCCAGTACATGCACGGCTCCGAGGGCTTCATCGCGGAGGCCGGGCGCACCGAGGCCCTGCGCGACAAGTACGGCGTCGGCTACGGCTACGGCACCGACATGAACGGCGTCGGCGGCTGGCCGGGGCCGCGCGGGGCGGACGCGCCGAACAAGGTCACGTACCCCTTCACCAGCGTCGACGGCGGCTCGGTCATCGACCGGCAGACCACGGGCGAGCGCACCTGGGACCTGAACACCGACGGAGCCGCCCACTACGGCCTGGTCCCGGACTGGATCGAGGACATCCGCCGGGTCGGCGGCCAGGACGTGGTCGACGACCTCTTCCGCGGCGCCGAGTCCTACCTCGACACCTGGGCGGCCTCGGAGAAGCACGAGGCCGGAGCGAACCTCGCACGCGGCGCCGCCACGTCGGCCAGTTCCTCGGAGTGGAGCCTGTTCACCAGCTACCGGCCGCACCGGGCCGTCGACGGCGACAGCCGTACCCGCTGGGCGAGCGACTGGAGCGACGACCAGTGGTACCAGGTCGACCTCGGCTCCACGCATGTGGTGAACCGGGTGACGCTCGACTGGGAGCGCGCCTACGGCAGCTCCTACCGCGTCGAGCTCTCCACCGACGGCACCACCTGGCGGACCGCCTGGTCCACCACCACCGGGGACGGCGGCCTGGACACCGCGAGGTTCACCGGCACACCGGCCCGCTATGTACGCATCCACGGGCTGGACCGCGGCACCGACTGGGGCTACTCCCTCCACGAGGTCGGCGTCCACAGCAGCTGACACCCACGAGAGGGGCTCCATGGCACGGTTGCCGTCCGCCGAGCGGCGGCGACAGCTCACCGAGGCGGCGATCAGAGCGATGAGCCGGGACGGCGTCCCCAGGACGACGACCCGGTCCATCGCCGCCGAGGCGGGCGTTTCGCTCAGCGTCTTCCACTACTGCTTCGACTCCAAGCAGGAGCTCATCGAGTCCGTCATCACCACCATCACCGAGCACTACGTGACGATCGTCAAGGACGCCATACGCCCCAGAGCCACCCTGGAGGAGACGATCCGGGCCGGCTTCCAGGCGTACTGGGACCACGTCCGCACCCACCCGGACGAACACATGCTCACCTACGAGCTGACCCAGTACGCCCTGCGCCAGCCCGGATTCGAACATCTGGCACGACGGCAGCACGAGCTGTACGCCGAGACGTACGCCGACCTCATCGACCAGCTGCGACGGACCATGGGCATCCGGCTGCGCGTCCCGGTCCCCGTCCTGGCCCGCTACCTGGCCGCGATGACCGACGGCCTCACCCTCAACTACCTGGTCCTCGGCGACGAGGCCGCCTGGACCGACATCCTCGACACGGTCACCGCGCACATCGCCGGACTCGTGGACGAGCCCTGAGGCCGTGCGTCACCCACGTACCGCGGCCCGGTCACCGGCCTCTTCCGGCGCCTCCCGCCGGAAGAACCGGCGCATGTCCGGCTCCACCACGAAGCGCAGCGCGCGCCGCACCGGCGGGGCGCACAGCAGGGTCACCACCACGGCGGCGACCACGGTCACGACGATCGCGCCCAGCGGGCCGTGCACCCAGGCCGGGTCGTACCAGCCCCAGAACCTGGACCCCTGGGCGACGAAGCCGTGCAGCAGATAGCCGTACAGCGTGCCCGCGCCCAGCACGGTGCACCACAGCCGCCGTCCCGGCACCCACGACAGGAAGCACGCCACCAGCAGCAGCGAGCAGACGAACAGGGCCGGCGTCATCACGACCCCGTACCACGCGGGCGCGCCCAGCTCCTCGGCACTGTCCCGGTGGTAGAACCAGCTGCCCGACATCCGGGGCACCGCCCAGTACGCCACCACGAACGCCCCCGCGAACACGGGCACCGCCACGATCCGCACGGCACGCCGCCGGACCAGCCGGAAGTGCTCGGGCCTCAGCAGCAGCCCGAGCACGAAGTAGGGCAGGAACTGCAGGGCACGCTGCAGATCGAGGTCGTTGCCGATGGACGGCGAGAGGGTGGCCAGCATCGCCACGGCCAGCGCCAGCGGCAGCGGCGCCCGCACCCGCCGCCACAGCGGGGTGGTCAGCCGCCACAGGAACAGCGCCACCAGGAACCAGGTCAGGTACAGCGGGTCCAGGAGGCTGACCGGGCGGTCCGGCTCCTGGTCGGTCCACCGGGTGTACAGGGTGTACGCCGTCTCGAACACGACGTAGGGGACGACGAGGCCGGTCACCAGCCGCTTCAGCTGTGCGGGACGCCCGTCGAAGCTTCGGGAGAAGTAGCCGGAGACGATGATGAAGGCCGGCATGTGGAAGGCGTACACCAGCATGTACAGCGCGTCGACGGTCCGGCTGCCGTCCCGTAGCGGTTCCCACGCATGGCCCACCGCCACCAGCACGATCGCCGCGTACTTGGCATTGTCGAAAAACGCGTCCCGCTTCTTCGAAAGCCCTGGTGAGGCCGGTGTGGCGGGGGCGGGAGCGGTCTGTACGGCCTCGCTCACCACACGGCCCCCCGGGCACCACGCGGGCGGGCCGTGCGACCGGACGGGGGTCTGACGGCGGCGGGGACGGCTGTGGGGATGCGCTGGGACATCCCACGCGTCTGACCACTTCCGGAGGGCGTAAACCTCTTCCGGCGGTCATCCACACCGCGGGTGCGGGTGACAGGGCCGACGGGGTGTGGTCGTAACCCGTGTGAACGCTTCGAATGGTGCGTCCGGTGGTCATGGCTGACGGTGGATCACGTCAAGGCCTGGCCCCAGTGGTGATGAAGCGTCAACCGCCCAGGCCGTGATGGAAGGACTCACCTATGCGCTCTGTCCGCATGCTGCTCGCCACCGCGACGGCCACGGCCGCCTTGGCGATCGCCCCCACCGCCTACGCCGTCACGGCGGGTGACTGGGACACGGAGGACTCGTCCTCCCACAGCAAGGAGCACGACACGGACTCCGGCAAGGAGCACGGGAAGGACTCCGGCAAGGAACACGACAAGGACTACAGCAAGGAGCACGGCAAGGAAAGCAAGCACGACGACCCGCGTGGCGGGATGCACACGGGCGGCGGAGCGCTGGCTGCCGTGAACGACAAGGACGACTGGGGCAGCAAGGAGCACGACAAGGACGCGTCCGAGGAGCACGGCAAGGACGCGTCCAAGGAGCACGACAAGGACGCGTCCAAGGAGCACGGCAAGGAAGGCAAGCACGACGGTCCGCGTGGCGGGATGCACACGGGCGGCGGAGCGCTGGCTGCCGTGAACGACAAGGACGACTGGGGCAGCAAGGAGCACGACAAGGACGCGTCCGA
>NZ_JBSFEP010000027.1:0-25686 GCF_053594495.1 Streptomyces sp. NPDC001920 | reverse complement strand
AGGAGCACGGCAAGGACTCCGGCAAGGAGCACGGCAAGGAAGGCAAGCACGACGGTCCGCGTGGCGGGATGCACACGGGCGGCGGAGCGCTGGCTGCCGTGAACAACGAGGACGACTGGGGCGGCGGCCACGGCGACGAGTCGTGGGGCGGCGACCACGGCAAGGACCCGTGGAAGGACGACCACGGCAAGGGGGACGACTCCTGGAAGGGCGACCACGAGAAGGACTCCTTCGGCGGTGACCACGACAAGGAGTCGTGGGGCGGCGACCACGGCAAGCCGCGCGGCGGCATGCACACCGGAGGCGGCGGCCTGGCCTCCTCGGGTGTGACCGCGGGCGGCCTGGCCGTGCTCGCGGTCGCCGGGACCGGGATGTACGCGCTGCGTCGCAAGAAGGCCGCCGGAAACATGGCCTGACCGTGCCCGACGACATAGCCGCTGTGGCCGCCGCACGTGCGCCGCGCGTCGCGGCGGCCGCGCCGTCCCTCCCCGCTGTTGTCTTCGCTGCCGTGCCCGAGTGAGGTGGTGCCCGATGGCCGTCGGCCGTCCCCCGTCCCCCGAAGCCGACCCGGCCCCCGCCGCGGCCGGCGCCACGCTCTCACGGCGCATAAGGCGCACAGCGGTGACGATGTTCTGGAGCGCGGTGGCCGCCGTGGTCATGGTCGTGACCCTGCCCGGCGGCCAGGGCGAGGCTCCCGAAGCCCGCCGGGCACCGCACGCCCCACCCGGGGTCACCTCGTCCGCGCCGCCTGCGGTCGGGCCGTCCCCGTCCTCGCGTCCCGCGGGCCCCAGGGGAAAACACCTGCCCAGGTCGCGGCCGACCCGTCTGCTCATCCCCAAGATCTCGGTCAACGCGCCCTTCGTCGGCCTCGCCATCGGCCGCTCGGGCCAGCTGGAGGCCCCGCCGGCCCACGACGTCAACCTCGTCGGTTGGTACGCCGAGGGAGCCTCACCGGGGGAGAGGGGCACGTCGATCATCGCCGGGCACGTGGACACGGCGACGTCAGCGGCGGTGTTCGCACGCCTGAGCGAGCTGAAGAAGGGGGACCGCTTCCACGTGATGCGGGCGGACGGGCGCAGGGCGTCCTTCGTGGTCGACAGCGTGGAGACGTTCGACAAGGACGACTTCCCCAGCGAGCGCGTCTACGGCGACACCTCCCAGGCCCAGGTCCGGCTCATCACCTGCGCGGGGGACTACGACCGCCAAGTGCGCGACTACACCGCGAACCTGGTCGTCTTCGCCCACCTCGCCTGAACCGCTCCACCGCGCTGACCTCGGTGTTCTACAGTGACTGCGACCAGATTCGGTGACTGAACCTGTGAGGTAGTCGCGACCATGCCGACCGAGACGTTTGAGTTCCAGGTAGAAGCCCGTCAGCTGCTCCAGCTGATGATCCACTCGGTCTACTCGAACAAGGATGTCTTTCTGCGCGAGCTCGTCTCCAACGCCTCCGACGCGCTCGACAAGCTGCGTCTGGAAAAGCTCCGGGACGACACGCTCGACGCCGATGTGTCGGACCTGCACATCGAGATCGACATCGACAAGGACGCCCGTACTCTCACGGTGCGGGACAACGGCATCGGGATGTCCTACGACGAGGTCGGGCAGCTCATCGGCACCATCGCCAACTCGGGCACCGCCACGTTCCTCGAGGAGCTGCGCGAGGCCCAGGACGCGGCCGGGGCCGAGGGGCTCATCGGCCAGTTCGGCGTCGGCTTCTACTCCGGCTTCATGGTGGCCGACGAGGTGACCCTGGTGACCCGGCGGGCCGGCGAGGCCAAGGGGACCCGCTGGACGTCGCGCGGTGAGGCCACGTACACCCTGGAGACGGTCGACGACGCGCCGCAGGGCACCTCCGTCACCCTCCACCTCAAGCCCGCCGACCCCGAGAACCAGCTGCACGACTACACCTCGCCCTGGACGATCAGGGAGATCGTCAAGCGCTACTCGGACTTCATCACCTGGCCGATCCGGATGGTGCCGGAGGCGGGCGAGGGCGACTCCGCTCCCGAAGCCGAGACGCTGAACTCCATGAAGGCCCTGTGGGCGCGCTCGCGCGACGAGGTGTCCGACGACGAGTACCACGAGCTGTACAAGCACATCAGCCACGACTGGCGCGAGCCGCTGGAGACGATCCGGCTCCAGGCGGAGGGCACCTTCGAGTACCAGTCGCTGCTCTTCATCCCCTCGCACGCCCCGCACGACCTGTTCACGCGGGACTTCAAGCGCGGCGTCCAGCTGTATGTGAAGCGCGTCTTCATCATGGACGACTGCGAGGCGCTGCTGCCGCCCTACCTGCGCTTCGTCAAGGGCGTCGTGGACGCCGCCGACCTCTCGCTCAACGTCTCCCGCGAGATCCTCCAGCAGGACCGGCACATCCGGATGATGCAGCGCCGCCTGACGAAGAAGGTCCTGTCCACGGTCAAGGAGATCATGACCAAGGACGCCGACCGCTACGCGACCTTCTGGCGGGAGTTCGGCACGGTCCTCAAGGAGGGCCTGGTCACCGACTCCGAGAACCGCGAGGCCATCCTCGCCGCCTCCTCCTTCGCGACCACGCACGCCGACGACGAGCCGACCACGCTCGCGCGGTACGTGGAGCGGATGAAGGACGACCAGGACGACATCTACTACATCACCGGCGAGTCCCGGCAGAGCATCGAGAACTCCCCGCACATGGAGGCCTTCCGCGACAAGGGCATCGAGGTCCTGCTGCTCACCGACCCGGTCGACGAGGTGTGGGTCGACGCCGTCGGCGAGTACGAGGGCAAGAAGCTGCGGTCCGTCACCAAGGGCGAGATCGACCTCGAGGGCAAGGGGGACGAGAAGGCCGACGGCGAGCGGGAGAAGCAGGCCGAGGAGTACGCCGGTCTGCTCGGCTGGATGCGCGAGCAGCTGGACGAGGACATCAAGGAGGTGCGCCTGTCGGCGCGGCTCACCGTCTCCCCAGCCTGTGTCGTCTCCGACGCGCACGACCTGACCCCGGCCCTGGAGAACATGTACCGGGCGATGGGCCAGGAGGTGCCGCGCACCAAGCGGATCCTGGAGCTCAACCCCGACCACGTGCTGGTCAAGGGGCTCAACGCGGCGTACAAGGAGCGCGAGGACCGCTCGGGACTCGCCGAGTCCGCCGAGCTGCTCCACACCCTGGCGGTGCTCGCCGAGGGCGGCCAGCCGAAGGACCCCGCCCGGTTCGTGAAGCTGGTGGCGGACCGCTTGGAGCGCACCCTGTAGCGGGTGCCGGGTAAGCCGGGTGGCCGTGTGCGCGGGCCGTTGTCAGCGGCCCGCGCTAGCTTCTGCTGAGTCGGTTCCGTGGACCCGTTCCGGGAGGAAGCATGGCCTCGCGTCTCAACCCGTACATCACCTTCGCCGGTGACGCCCGGCAGGCGATGGAGTTCTACAAGGACGTCTTCGGCGGCACCCTGGTGCTCAACACCTACGCCGAGTTCGGCCAGAAGGACACTCCTCTGGCCGACAAGATCATGCACGGCATGCTCGAAGCACCCAACGGCTTCACCCTGATGGGCGCCGACACCCCGTCGGAGGACCACCGGCCGGGCAACGACATGGCGGTGAGCCTGAGCGGCGACGACGACGCCGAACTGCGCGGCTACTGGGAGAAGCTGTCCGAGGGCGCCTCGGTGGCCGTGCCGCTGGAGAAGCAGATGTGGGGCGACGTCTTCGGCATGTGCACCGACCGCTTCGGCATCACCTGGATGGTGAACATCGCCGGGCAGGGCGGCTGAGGGCGGCGGGGCCGCCCGGCCACCGTCGTGGCGGTGCGGGGGTCGTGCAGCCGCTCCGGGACGCGAGGAGGGTGCGGCGGTCGGGCAGTGACCGCCGCATCCGACTTCGTCGGGGGAGTGGTCAGAAAGTGGTCAGTTCGTAGAAGCCCCTGCCGAAGGTCGCGGCCACGAGGCGGTGGTGGCGGCCGTCGTACTCGATGTCGTCGACCGGCACCTGCGGCATGCCGCGGCCCAGGCGCAGCCAGTGGCCACCGCCCGTGACGCTGGTGAACACACCCTGGTCGGTGCCGATGTGGAGGACGCCGCCGCGGGCGACGACCAGGTCGTTGACGGGCGCCGCCGGAAGGTTGCCCGACAGGTTGCGCCAGTGCCGGCCGCCGTCCGTGCTGCCGTACACATGGGGCAGCGGGGAGCCCGAACGGTAGCCGGAGTGGGTGGTCCAGACGCGGTCGGGGTTCTTCGGGTCGACGACCACCCGTGTCACCCAGGGCAGCCCCTCCGCCAGCTTCGTCCAGTGCGCCCCCAGGTCCCGGGTGACCCAGACGCGACCGTCGTCCGTACCGGCGTAGACGGTCCGTCCGTCGCTCGCCGGGGCGATCGAGGTGATCGTGCCGTAGTTGGTGTAGATCGGGTCGGTGCCCGGGCCGCCGCTCAGGTCGGGGCTGATGGCCTGCCAGGTGGCGCCGCCGTCCGTGGAGCGGTTCAGCACCTCCGAGCCGTAGTAGAGGATCGTCGGGTCGCGCGGGTCGAAGACCACCGGCGTGAACCAGTTCCGGCGCTTGTACGCCGTCCGGTCCGCGAAGTAGGTGAGCGTGTCGCCGCCGTCGGTGGAGCTGAAGCAGTTGCCGTACTGGTAGCAGGCGAAGACGTTGTTCACGTCGGTCGGGTCGATGAGGTTCTCCTCGCCGTCACCCCCGAGGTACTCGTTGAATCCCTCCCCGCCCCAGGACCGCAGCGAACCGTTGTCCTGGGCGCCGCCCGAGATCCTGGTGACGTCCTGCGGGGTGATCGCCGCGCTGTAGAGCTGGGTGTACGGCTGGTGGCGGGACTTGACCCAGCCGCCGTCGCCGCCCGAGTCGGAGCGGTAGACGCCGCCGTCGTTGCCGAGGTAGACGCGGCCGGGGCGACGCGGGTCCCACACCATCGCGTGCTGGTCGACGTGCATGCTGGTGTCGTCGGCCGTCCAGGTGGCGCCGCCGTCCTTCGTCGTCACCAGGGGGACGCCCGCCACGTGCACGTGCTCGCTGTCCCGGGGGTCGATCCACACCTTGCCGAACCACCAGCCGAAGCTCGACTGGGAGCCCGTCATGTCCTGGTCGGCAGGGGTGCGGGTCCAGTTGTCGCCGCCGTCGGCGGAGGAGTAGAAGCCCTCGAAGGGCCCGCCGGCTCTGTTGACGATCGCGTAGAGCCTCTCGCCGGCCACGGCCAGCCCGATGCGTCCCACGTCGGGGCCCTCGGCGGGCAGCCCGCCGCCGAGCCGTTGCCAGGTCGCGCCGTCGTCCGTGCTGCGGAAGACGCCCGAGCCGACACCGCCGTACGTCCGCAGCTGCGGTGTTCGGCGATGGTCCCACAGCACGGCGTACAACCGGTCGCCGTCGACGACGATCTCGGTGGCACCCGTGAACTCGTTGGCGCCGGCGAGGATCCGCTGCCAGGTGGTGCCGCCGTCCTGCGAGCGGTAGACGCCGCGGTCCCCGCCGCCGTTGTAGAGGGAGCCCGCCGCGGCGACATAGATGCGGCGGGGGTCGGCCGGGTCGACGGTGATGGCGCTGATCGCGCCGGAGTCACGCAGTCCGAGCGGTGACCAGGTCCGACCGCCGTCCCGGCTCCGGTACAACCCCGTCCCCTCGTAGGTGATGCTCCCGCCACCCGGATTCGGCTCCCCGGTGCCCACGTACAGGGTGCCGTCAGGGGCCGTGGCCACCGCCCCCATGGACTGGGTCCAGCTGTCGGGCCACACGGAGTGGAACGTCGCCCCGGCGTCGGTGCTGCGCCACAGCCCGCCGCTCGCGGCGGCGGCGTACAGGGTGTCGGCGCGCTTGGGGTCCAGGGCGAGGGAGACGATCCGACCGCCTATGTTGGTGGGCCCGACGCTCTTCCAGCGCCCGCCGACCGCGGGCAAGTCGCGGGCCTGGGCGGCGGCGACGTCATGTGCGTGGCGCGGCATCGACTCCCCGGGCAGGGTCTTCTGGAGGAAGCGGTACTCCGCGGGCGCGGCCGGTCCACGGACCGGCCGGTAGACATCGGACGGGCCGGGCGGCGCGGAAGAACCGGGCGGCGGGGCCGGTGCGGCGGCCGCCGGTGCCGCGAGCAGCGCGGCGCCGGTGACAGCGGCGAGAACCAGTGGCAGCAGACGTCTGCCCATGAAGTCCCTTTCATCGTCATGGTCATGGCAATCGGCAACGACGGTACGAGAGCGGCGAGTTGAGCAGAAGAGTGTGGGACGGCCGTCCCTGGGGTCGGCCGGAATCAACGGCACTGGTGAGCCCCGGCCGCCGGTTCACGTAACCGCCCACGCGGGTAACTACGGGGCGTAAAGCGCCGGAAGGAAGGGAAAGGAGCTATACGGCATACCGCGGGGAGTGGTGGTCAGCGCCCGGATGTCGGGCCCGAAGCGCTGAGGAGGGGCCGTACATGGGCGGGCAGCCCCTGTATCTCGAACCGCGGACGCAAGCGCGGCTGCGCTCGTTGCTGGACACCCCCGACTTCCTGCACATGCTCACCGACGCCCTCGGGTCACCGCTGAACATCGTCGTCCCCGACCAACTGACCGACAATCTGCAGCAGTTCCGCTCCGTCTACGGCAAGCACCATCTGTCCGGCCAGGTGTACTACGCCCACAAGGCCAACCGCTCCAGCGCGCTGCTGCGGCGGCTCGCCGCCACGGACGCCGGCGTCGACGTCGCCTCGCTGGAGGAACTGCAGCACGCCCTCGGGTCCGGCTTCACCCCCGACCGGATCACGGCCACCGGGCCGAAGAACCCGCAGTTCCTGTGGCTCGCGGCCCGTACGTCGGTCACCGTCAGCCTCGACACACGCGGCGAGCTGGAGCAACTCGCCACCCTGGCGCGCACGTACGCGCTGCCGAGGACACGCGTCCTGCTCCGGCTGTCCGGGTTCGAGGCGTCCGGCGTACGGGTGCTGAGCCGCCGCAGCCGATTCGGTACCAAAGTGGGGGAGTCGGCCGCGCTCCTGGAGGCGGTCGAGCGGCACACCGACGTGGTCGACCTGGTCGGCGTCGCCTACCACCTGGACACGACGAGCCTCACCGAGAAGGCGACGGCGCTGGAAGGCTGCCTCCGGGTGCTGGAGGAGTGCCGAAGCAGAGGGCTCAGGCCCCGGGCGGTGGACATCGGCGGCGGGTTCGGCGTCAACTACCTCGCCGACGGCGGGCAGTGGGAGCGGTACACCACCGCGCTCACCGAAGCCGTGCTGGGCACCCGCCCCTCCCTGACCTACGGCGGCCACGGCTACGGACTGCGCAACGAGGCCGGCACCCTGCGCGGCGCCCTGGGCCTGTACCCCGCGCACCGTCCGGTCGCCGGAGCCGGCTACCTCGACGAACTGCTCACCCACCCGGTCGCCTCCCTGGGCGGCAGGCCACTGGCGGCCCTGCTCCTCGATCACCTCTACGACCTGCACACCGAACCCGGCCGGGCGCTGCTGGACCAGTGCGGTGCGACCCTGGTCAAGGTGCTGGAGGTACGCGACCAGGGGGCAGGCGGTCCCCTCCACGTACGGCTCGCGGCCAAGGCCGACGACGTGGCGATGGAAGAGCACGGGGTGCTCATGGACCCCGTCGTCGTTGCCCGGGACCCGACAGCAGCAGGCGCCGGTGCGGGCGCCGGGGCCGAGGCCGGACCGGTCGCCGTGCACCTCTTCGGCACCCTGTGCCTGGAGACCGACCTGATCACCCGCCGCACGGTCTTCCTGCCCCGCCGCCCCGCACCGGGCGACCTGCTGGCGTTCGCCAACACGGCCGGCTACTGCATGGACTTCCACGCCACCCGTGCCCAGCACCAGCCCGTCGCCCGCAAGGTCGCAGCCTGGCAGGAGGGCGGCACCTGGCGCTGGTGCCTGGACGACCAGTACTGGCCGACCACACCCGTGGGGGGAGCGCTTTGAGGTACGACAGCATCACCGAGGCCATCGGCAACACGCCGCTGGTGCGCATCGACCCGACCGTGCACGGCCTCAGGAACATCGACCTGTACGCCAAACTGGAACTGCTCAACCCCTTCGGATCCGTCAAGGACCGAGCCGCCTGGAACATGGCCCGTCCGCACCTGGCCGCCGCGGCCGAGAAGGGCGGCCAGGTCGTCGAGCTGTCGAGCGGCAACACCGCCAAGGCGCTGGCCGTCCTCGCGGGTATGCACGGCCTGACCTTCAAGAGCGTCACCAACCGGATGCGCATCCCGGAGATCAAGGACCTGCTGCTGTTGCTGGGCGCGCAGATCGAGGAACTCCCCGGCCAGAGCGAGTGCCTGGACCCGACCGCCACCGACGATCCGCTCACCCTGTTCCACCGCACCCTCTCCGAACCCGACAGCGCCTGGCTGCACACCGACCAGTACTTCAACCCGCGCAACACCGACGCCCACTTCACCGGCACCGGGCCCGAGATCGTCAAGGACCTGGACGGCCGGGCCCCGGACTGGTTCATCGCCTGCGTGGGCACCGCGGGCTCCTCGACCGGAGTCGCCCGCGCCCTGCGCGAACACGACCCCGCCGTACGGGTCGTCGGCCTGGTCGCGGCCAAGTCCGACTTCGTCCCCGGCATCCGCACCATCGACGAGGCACACGAGGTGGGTCTGTTCGACCCCGGCACCTACGACACCATCGAGGCGGTGAGCGCCGACGAGGCGATCGAGGGCATGCTGACCCTCAACCGCCGCTGCGGCATCCTCGCCGGACCCACCGGAGGCGCGGCCTACTTCGGCGCGACACGTCGACTGCGCCTCGTCGACGAGGAACTGACCGAGCGGCAGTCGGCCGTCTTCATCGTCTGCGACCGCGTCGAGAGCTACCTGAGCTACGTCCGCCGGCGACGCCCCGACCTCTTCGGCCGCCCACACCGCCGGAACTCCCCGGCCGACCTGTCGGACGCCGAGATCCGTACCGCGCCGGCCATCGGCGTCGCGGACGCGCAGACGTGGATCGCCACCAAAGACCCGCTCGTCGTCGACCTGCGCAGTCCCTACGCCTACGCCGCGCTGCACATCGACGGCTCGGTCAACATCGTGGACGAGCTCTTCGAGGAACTCCTGCACGGCGGGCTGCCGTTCAGCCACAACCGCCCGGTCCTGCTGGCCTGTCCCGTCGGTGAGAAGTCCGCACGCTACGCCGCCCTGCTGACCCGCATGGGCCACCCCGACGTCCGCAGCCTGACCGGCGGCATCATCGCCTGGCGCGACGCGGGCGCACCCCTGGTGCGGGACTGACCCATGGCCGTACCCAGGGCAGACGCCCACCGAGCCGAGACCCTGGCGGAGCTGGGGGAGTGGCAGCGAGCCCGGCGTGTCCAGTTCCCGATCATCGCTGCCCATCCGGACCTGGCCTATCTGGACAGTGCCGCCACCGCCCAGAAGCCCCAGGCCGTGCTGGACGCCGTCCACACCTACCTCACCACGAGCAACGCCAACGCCGGCCGGGGCACCTACCCCTGGGCGAACCGCACCACGTCCCTGGTCGAGCAGACCCGCGACCAGGTGAAGCGGTTCCTCCAGGACCCCGTCCCGCAGTGGTCGTCCGTGCACTTCACCAGCGGCGCCACCGAGGGGCTGCGCACGATCGCCCGAGACTGGCTGCCGGGGTTCCTCGCCGACGGCGACGAGATCGTGGTCCCGGTCGCCGACCACGAGGCCAACATCGCACCCTGGCTGGAGGCCCGACGGCAACTGGCCCGGCAGGGCGTTCACATCGACGTACGGCCGATGCCGTACCAGCGGGCGTCCGGCGACTACGACCACACCGCGCTCGCCGAACTCTCCGGTCACCGGACCCGGTTCGTCGCCGTCACCCATGTCCACCACGTGTACGGCGGCGACATGAACGTCCACCGCATCCGCCGGGCGGTCGGGCCGGACGCGGTGATCTGCCTGGACGCCGCCCAGAGCGTCGGCCACCTACCGGTGTCCATGGCCGAGCTGGATGTGGACTTCGCCGTCTTCTCCGGGCACAAGGCCATGGCGCTGCCCGGCACCGGGGCGATCTGGGCGCGCCAGGAGCGTGGGCCGCGGTTCGGGCCGGCCGGCTGGGAGGGCACCCCCAACACGGTCGGCATCGCCTCGCTCGCCGCCGCCCTGGACTGGCTGGACGCCGCCGGCACCGATCGGATCGAGCGGTGGACCGTCGCCCTGGCGGCCCGGCTCACCGAGGGGCTGCGCCATCTCGGCGCCTACGAGATCCTGGGCTGCCAGAGCAGCCTGGCCGCCGATTCGCCGGTGCAGCGGCGCCAGGGCATCGTCACCTTCCGGCACCGTGCCATCGACTCCGGCGATCTGGGCTTCATCCTCTTCAGCCACGGCTTCATGGTCCGCTCCGACCAGCACTGCCAGGGCAGCGCGGGGGAACGGACCGGTTCGGTGCGGGTGAGCATGCACGTCCACAACACCGTCGAGGAGACCGACCGGCTGCTGGAGGTGCTCGCCACGCTCGGGTGACCCCGAACAGGGGAATGGGAACCGTTTTCACCTGTAGGCTCGGCGTGGAAAGTGCGGACAGGTGCGGAACGGTGAGGTGCGCGACGGGATGGGGCTGAGCCTGGCGACGGCGGAGCGATGGGTGGAGCGCTGGGAGCGCCAGCAGCAACGGTACGCCGTGGACCGCGAGGAGCGGTTCACGGTGATCGCCGATGTGGTCGAGCAGGTGGTGGCCGGGTGCCCGGCCGAGCCGCTGGTCCTCGACCTGGGCTGCGGTCCCGGGTCGCTGGCGGCCCGGCTGGCCCGTCGTCTGCCGTACGCGCACATCGTGGGCGTGGACATGGACCCGGTGCTGCTGGAACTGGCCCGCACTCACCATGCGGACGCCGCCCACTACGTCGACGCGGTGATCGGCGAGGAGGGCTGGACCCGCGCCCTGTGCCTCGACCGCCCGTTGGACGCGGCCGTTTCGACGACCGCACTGCACTACCTGGGTCCGCACGCCCTGCGCCGCACCTACCGGCAGCTCGCGCAACTGCTGCGGCCCGGCGGGGTCCTGGTCAACGGCGACCACTTCCCGCCCGACGACACGGCGCTCGCGGAACTCGCCGGGTGCGTCGGCCGCCGTCACGCCGAGCGCGGACAGGCCCTGGCGCACGAGGACTGGGAGTCCTGGTGGACGGCCGTCGCGGCCGACCCCGAACTGGCCGACCTCCTCGCGGAGCGACGGCGCCGGCAACCGGTGAGCGGGGGCGTCGGCCCGGAGCCCCTGTCGGTGCCCGCGCACGAACGGCTGCTGCGGCAGGCGGGATTCCGTCACGTCGGACCCGTCTGGCAGTACGGCGACAGCCATGTCGTCGTCGCGATCCGCTGATCCGGCTCGACGCCCGCACGCCTTACCAAGCACAGCTAAAGGATTCAACGTGCACCTTGACAGTGTGCGTGCTGTTTCGCCACGTTTGACCTCGCCACGAAGTTCGACATGGGGGGAACCGTGGCGAGGTGCCGAGAACGCGCCTCTTGGGGGACTTTGGGGGGAGTGGTCGCCATGCGAGCCACGAGTGCCGTCACCATTCACAGACCCGAGGAACTGGACGAGTCGCTGCGCCGGGCGTGGCACCGGGCGATGGACGAGTCGCCGGAGCACGCCAACCCTTTCCTGGCACCGGAGTTCACCCTCGGTGTCGGCAGGTGCCGCAGGGGAGCGCAGGTCGCGGTCCTGCACCACGGCGGCGAGGCCGTCGGCTTCCTTCCGTACGAGCGCACGGCGTACGGCGTCGGACGGGCCATCGGTCTTGGGCTGTCCGACTGCCAGGCGCTGGTGCACCGGCCCGGGGTCACCTGGGACACCGGGGAACTGCTGCGCGCCTGCGGCCTGTCCGTGTTCGAGTTCGACCATCTCGTCGAGGGGCAGCGGCCGTTCGCCCCGTACGTCACGGGGACGTTCGCCTCTCCCGTCCTCGATCTGAAACCCGGCGAGGGGGACTACGCGCAGTGGCTGCGCGCCACGTACCCGGGGCTGGCCAAGACGACGCTGAAGAAGGAGCGCCGCCTGAGCCGCGACGCGGGCGAGGTGCGGTTCGTGTACGACGAGCGCGATCCGGCCGTGCTGCGCACGCTCATGCGCTGGAAGTCCGCCCAGTACCGCAGGACGGGGCGGATGGACCGGTTCTCCAAGCCGTGGATAGTGGACCTGGTCGATCATCTCTTCCAGGTCCGCGAGGAGCACTTCACCGGCGTCCTGTCCGTCGTGTACGCCGGTGACCGGCCGGTCGCCGCGCACTTCGGACCCCGATCGCGCACGGTGTTCGCGGCCTGGTTCACCGCCTACGACCCCGCGTTCGGCTACTACTCGCCCGGCCTGATGATGCATCTGCGCCTCGCCGATGCCGCCGGCCGCGACGGTGTGACGCTCATGGACATGGGACGCGGCGAGAAGGAGTACAAGGACTGGCTCAAGACGCGTGAACTGCGGGTGGCCGAGGGCTTCGCGGCCCGACCGCACCCGGTGGCGGCCGCCCACCGGCTGTGGCGCAGACCGGTGCGCGGCCTGAGGAACACGGTCCTGGCCCACCCCGGACTGCGCGAGCCCGCGGACCGGCTGCTGAAGGCGGCCGGGTCGCTGCGCACCTCACTGCTCGCCCACTCGCCGGGCGCGGGAGCCCGCGCCCGCTGAGCGGAGCCCGCTCCCACCCTCGTCACACGTCGGCGTCGTACGCCCGGCGGCCCTTTCGCGCTCTCAACCCCCCGCGCCACGGCCTCGGTCGAGGCACGCTCGCACGTGACGCCCGCCCCGGGCGACCCGTCTTCGTACCCTGCCACGGAAGAGGTGACCATGCCGTACGGATCGCGGCTCGCCGCGATGATGACACGGCGCGTCGGACGCGAATGCGTCTACACGCCCTCGGCCCGGCTCGCGCTGTACCTGGCGCTGCGGCGCTGGTGCCGACCGGGCGCACGGGTGCTGATGTCACCGGTCAACGACGACGTGATCCTCTTCGTCGTCCTCGCGGCCGGACTGCGCCCCGTGCAAGCCCCCGTGTCCCGGTGGGACGGCAACATCGACCCGGCCGCCGTACCGGAGTCCACCTGGCGCGGCGTCGACGCCGTCCTCACCACGAACCTGTACGGCATGCCGGACCGGGTCGTCGAACTGCGCCGCCGCTGCGACGCGTTGGGCATCCCCCTCATCGAGGACGCGGCCCACGCCATCGGCACCCACGTGGACGGGCAGCCGATCGGGACCTTCGGCACCGCGGCGGCGTTCAGCCTGTCCAAGCACGTGGCGGCGATGGCCGGCGGGTTCCTCGCCGTCGAGGACGCACGCACCCGGCGGGAACTGGAGCTGCTGCGCGACGACCTGCTGACACCCCGCCGCCTGCACGCCGACCTCGCCACGACGCTGCGCCCGCTGGCGCGCTCCGCCGTACGCACCCTGCACCTGGTACGTCCGGTGTGGCGCACCCTGCAGCGCCTGAACCTGCTGGAGCGCGACGACTTCCGCATGGCCCTGCACGCCCCCCGCCTCGCCGGCAGCGCCCGCCGGGCGCCCAGCCTCGCTGCCTACGAGCCCTGGGTCCGGGTCGACCTGCACGGCTTCCGGTCGCGTCACGGGGTCCTGGTGCGCGGGCAGTTGGAGCTGCGGATGGCCCTGCTCGACGGGGATCTCGCCCGGCGCAGGGCCGGTGTGGAGACGCTGTCGGGCACCACCTGGGCCACCCCGGCCCTGCGGGAGCGGACGGCCCACGACGGCCCGCCGCCCCTCTTCCGGGTACCGCTCCTGGTCCACGACCGCGACACGCTCCTGGAACGCCTGGTGGACCACGGCGTGGTCACGGGGTACGTCTACGACCCGCCGCTCGACGACTACGCGGGCGCCGAGTTCGTCGAACCGTCCCCCGACCCCTCCGCCGCCCGCTGGTTCGCCGCCCACACCCTGCCGGCCGACCCACTCCTGGCCCGCAGGATCACCGACGCCCTGACGAGGGAACGGGTGCCACCGGCGCATCCGCCCCGGGCGACCCGCACAGCCGAACCCGACACCACGACGACACCGCCGACACCGCTGGGTCAGTAGGGGGTGGTGCGAAATCCCGTGCGGTGCCTGTGGTGCCTGCCGGTGCCTGTGGTGCCTGTGGTGCCTGTGGTGCCGGTGGTGCCGGTGGTGCCTGCGGTGTCCGGTGCGTGCCCTCGGCGTGCCGGACGAAGGCCCTCGTCCTGGACGTGCCCCATGGCGGCCCGCGCCCGGACACCCGGCGGCGGCCCGCGCCGGGGCGGCTCCACCTTGCCTACCCTGGAGGTGTGGCTCGGCCCAACGACGAGGTCGCCGCGCTGCTCCAGGAGTACGCGGACCTGATCTCGATCACCGGAGGGGACGCGTTCAAGGCACGCGTCTACGAGAAGGCCGCCCGGGCGATCGGCGGCCACCATGCCGACGTGTCCACCCTCGACGTCAAGGGCCTGAAGGAGATCCCGAACGTCGGCAAGTCCATCGCGGAGAAGGTCGTCGAGTACTTCGCCGCCGGCCGCATCTCGGCCGTCGAGGAACTGCGGGCGAAGATCCCCGCCGGGGTACGGCAGCTGACCGCGATCCCCACCCTCGGCCCGAAGAAGGCCCTGGTCCTCTACGAGGAACTGGGTATCTCCACGACCGACGAGCTGGCCGACGCCATCCACGAGGAACGGCTGCGCGACCTCAAGGGCTTCGGGCCGAAGACCGAGGAGAACATCCTGCACGGCATCAGCCTGCTGCAGTCCTCCGGCGGCCGGGTCCTGATCGACGTCGCCATGAGCCTCGCCGAGGACATCGTCGCCGAGATGTCGCAGGTCACAGGGTGCGAGCGGTGCTCCTACGCGGGATCGCTGCGCCGGGCGCGCGAAACCATCGGTGACATCGACATCCTCGTCGCGGCGAAGAAGGCGGAGCCGCTCATGCGGGCCTTCACCGCGCTGCCGTACGTCACGGAGGTCATCGCCCACGGTGAGAAGAAGACGTCGGTGCGCACCGGCAAGGGCCTCCAGGTCGACCTGCGGGTCGTCCCGCCGGACTCCTGGGGGGCGGCGATGCAGTACTTCACCGGTGCCAAGGCGCACAACATCCGTACCCGCGAGATGGCCGTCCACAAGAAGCTCAAGCTCTCCGAGTACGGCCTCTTCGACACCGAGACCGGAAAGAAGATCGTCTCCGAGACCGAGGAGGACGTGTACGCCCGGCTGGGCCTGCCCTGGATCCCGCCCACGCTGCGCGAGGACCGTGGCGAGATCGAGGCCGGGCTGCGCGGCGAGCTGCCCGACCTCGTCCAGGAGCAGGACATCCGGGGTGATCTGCACACCCACACCGACCTCACCGACGGGCTCGCCCCGCTGGAGGAGATGGTCGCGGCGGCCGCCGAGCGCGGCTACGCCTACTACGCGGTCACCGACCACGCCCCCGACATGGCCATGCAGCGGATGACCGACGAACGGATCCTCGCCCAGCGCGAACATGTCCGCGACCTCGACGGGACGTACGGCGGGCACGGCGGGCGGAGCGGCATGCGGGTGCTGCACGGCACGGAACTGAACATCGGACCCGACGGCGACGTGGACTGGCCGCCGGAGTTCCTCGCCGGGTTCGACCTGTGCGTGGCCTCGGTCCACTCGCACTTCAACCAGGGGCGGGAGGCGATGACCCGGCGCATCGTCCGGGCCTGCGAGAACCCCCACGTCCACGTCATCGGCCACCCCACCACCCGCATCATCGGCAAGCGGCCGGGCGTCGACGCCGACCTCGACGCCGTCTTCGCCGCCTGCGCCCGCACCGGCACCGCCCTGGAGATCAACTCCCATCCGGACCGGCTCGACCTGCGCGACGAGGACATCCTGCGGGCCAGGCGGCACGGGGTGAGGTTCGCCGTGGACAGCGACGCCCATGCCGTCATCCACCTGGCCAACCTGCGCTACGGCGTCGGCACGGCCCAGCGCGGCTGGCTCACCGGGGACGACGTGATCAACACCTGGCCGCTGACCCGGCTGCGGCGATTCCTGGACAAGTCCGCGGCTGCGTGATCGCGGTCGTCGGAGCGGGGGCGCGTGCGGGAGCGTGCGGAAATCGGCCGAGCCAGGGTCAGGCTTAGCCCATGTCACCGCGGAGGGGTTGTCCTGACATTACATCCTTGCCTAGGGTCACCCTCGAAGTGCAAGCGCTTTCATCCTGAGCGGGCAGTCCGCCGGCCGTCCGAGGAGACCTGCATGTCCCCAAGCCCCGCCCGCCGCCGGGCCGCCGTGATCGGCACCGGTGCCATCGTCAGCGGCAGCCATCTGCCGGCCCTGAGATCCCACCGGGACCGGGTGGAGCTGGTCGCCGCCGTGGACGTGGACCGGGCCAGGCTGGAGGCCTTCCGGGAAATCGCGGACGCGGACGTCGCCGCGTACACCTCGACCGGCGAGATGCTGGACGCCGTACGCCCCGACCTGGTGCTGATCGGCACCCCGCCGTCGCTGCACCGGGAGCAGACGGTCGCCGCCCTCAAGGCGGGCGCCTGGGTGCTCTGCGAGAAACCGCTGTGCTTGTCCCTCGCCGAGTACGACGACATCGCGGCGGCGGAGGAGGCGTCCGGCGCGTACGCCTCGGTGATCTTCCAGCACCGCTACGGCTCCGGCGCCGCGCACGCCCGTCGGCTCATCGCGAGCGGTGAGCTGGGCGCCCCGCTCGTCGCGCACTGCCAGACGACCTGGCACCGTGACGCCGCCTACTACGCCGTGCCGTGGCGCGGACGCTGGGCCACCGAGGGCGGCGGGCCGACGATGGGGCACGGTATCCACCAGTACGACCTGCTGCTGCATCTGCTCGGGCCGTGGGCGGAGATCCGGGCCATGGCCGCGCGCCTGGTCCACGACACCGAGAGCGAGGACGTCTCCACGGCCCTCGTACGGTTCGAGAACGGCGCCCTCGCCACCGTCGTCAACAGCGTCCTCTCCCCGCACGAGATGAGCCGCATCCGCATCGACTGCGCCGACGCCACGGTCGAGCTCACCCACCTGTACGGCCACCGCAACGACGACTGGGTCTACACCCCGGCGCCGCACGTCCCCTCCGAGCGCGTCACCGCCTGGCGCACCCCCGCCACGGACCTGCCCAGCTCGCACACCGCGCAACTCGGCGCCCTGCTCGACGCCTGCGACAACGGTGTCCGGCCGCCCGGCAGCGGTCCGGACGCCCGGACCACCCTCGACTTCGCCGCCGCCCTCTACAAGTCCGCGTTCACGGGCGAGGCGGTGCGCGCGGGAGAGATCGGTCCTGGCGACTCCTTCTACGCGGCCATGCACGGCGACCACCCCCACTGGGCACCCGAGGAGCGCGCATGAGCATCCGTGTCACCCACGTGCACGGCGAGCACATCACGGTCACCGCCGCGAACGGCACCGAGATCCTGCGCTACGTCTACCGCCCCGACCCGGAGCCGTTCGAGTCCCGCAAGCCCTACGCCCACCCGGTGCGGACCCTCGCCGGGCACACCGTGACCGGCTACCGGCCCAGCGACCACCGCTGGCACAAGGGCCTGCAGATGACGGCGAGTCATCTGTCCGGACAGAACTTCTGGGGCGGTAACTCCTATGTGCACGGGCAGGGTTATCTGCCGCTGCCCGAGCGGGTCGGCTCGATGCGGCACGACGGCTTCGCCGACTTCGCCGTCGAGGGCGACCGGCTCGCCTTCACCGAGGAACTCACCTGGGTGGAGCACGGCGGCGAGGAGTGGGCGCGCGAGGCCCGGCGACTGACCGTGCACTCGGTCGACGAGGAGGCCGGTGCCTGGGCCCTTGACTGGTCGATCCGCCTGACCAACCTCCGTGCCCAGCCACTGACCTTCGGCTCGCCCACCACCGCCGGCCGGGAGATGGCCGGCTACACCGGGCTCCAGTGGCGCGGCTCCCGGGACTTCACCGGAGGCACCGCCTTCGGCCCGGACACCGACGGGGGAGCCGGTGCGGACGCGGGCAAGCTGATGGGCACGCAGAGCCCGTGGCTGGCCTTCACCACCGAGCACGACGACACCGACGGCCACTCCACGCTCGTCTTCGCACACGCGCCGGAGAACCTCGACGGCAGCGCCGCGATCCACGAGTCGCACTGGTTCGTGCGCTCCGAGCCGATCCCGACCGTGGCGTTCTCCTGGGCGTTCTTCGAGGAGTTCGAGCTGGAGCCGGGCAAGTCCTTCGACTACCGCTACCGGGTCGTCTTCGCCGACGGAGCCTGGGACCGCGAGCGGGTCGGCGCGCACCTGGAAGGCCTGCCCTGGTGAAGGCGAACCTCCCGCATCCACTGCCCGGTGCCGTCGGCCTGTCCCACCTCAGCGCCTACGACTGGCAGGCCGCCGACGGCGTGTGCGGCGGCAGCCCGCATCTCCACCTGGTCTGCACGGAGGCGTACGTCGTCACCGGCGGCCGGGGCGCCGTGCAGACACTGAGCCCCGACGGCTACCGGGAGATCCCCCTGGAACCGGGCTCCCTCGCCTGGTTCACTCCGGGCACGGTGCACCGTATGGTCCAGGGCGGCGATCTGCGCATCACCGTGCTGATGCAGAACAGCGGCCTGCCCGAGGCCGGGGACGCCGTCTTCACCTTCCCGCGCGAGGTGCTCGCCGACCCGGAGAAGTACGCGGCAGCTGTGGCCCTCCCACCCGGCACCGGCCCCAGGACCGCGGCGGCCGCCCGGCGCCGACGGGACCTCGCGATCGAGGGCTATCTCGCCCTGCGCGAGCCACTGGCCGCCGGGGACGACGGCCCGTACCTGGAGTTCCAGCGCACCGCCGCCCGCCTCGTACGTGCCAAGGTGCCCTACTGGCGGGAGCTGTGGCGGGCCGGAGCGCTGGCCGCGGCCGAGCGCACGGGCAGCCAGCTCGACGCGCTGGCCGACGGCGAGGCGGCGTACCTCGCCGGCGCCAGGGCCCACGTGGCCGCGCCCACCCGGCTCGGCGGCTTCGGCATGTGCGGCCGCCGCGACGAGTACGACCTGCCCGGGACGACCCTGCCGTACGAGGGCGAGTCCAGCCGCGGGGCCATTGGCCCGGACGCAGCAGCACCGCCTGGACCTACCACCAAGCCGTGAAGTCGTTCGGCTGACAGTGCCGCCGACAGGAAAGGGGCGCCGCCGGTGCGGCGCCCCTTGGTACGGCGATTCAGCTCGCGGCGCGGAACGACCGCAGCCGCAGCGAGTTGCCGACGACGAAGACCGACGAGAAGGCCATGGCCGCACCGGCGATCATCGGGTTGAGCAGGCCGGCCGCGGCCAGGGGAAGGGCGGCGACGTTGTAGGCGAAGGCCCAGAACAGGTTGGACCGGATGGTGCCGAGCGTCCGGCGGGAGAGCCGGATGGCGTCGGCGGCGGCACGCAGGTCGCCGCGCACCAGGGTGAGGTCGCCGGCCTCGATCGCGGCGTCGGTGCCGGTCCCCATCGCCAGGCCCAGGTCGGCCTGGGCCAGGGCAGCCGCGTCGTTCACGCCGTCGCCGACCATGGCGACCGAACGGCCCTCGCCCTGCAGCCGCTTGACGATGTCGGCCTTGTCCTGCGGCAGCACCTCGGCGTGGACGTGCTCCGCCGCTATGCCCACCTCGCGGGCGACGGACTCGGCCACGGCCCGGTTGTCACCGGTCAGCAGGATCGGGGTGAGGCCGAGGCCGCGCAGCCGCCGGATCGCCTCCGGGCTGGTCTCCTTGACGGCGTCGGCGACCTCCAGGACCGCCCGCGCCTCGCCGTCCCAGGCGACCGCGATGGCGGTACGACCGGCCGCCTCGGCCTGTGTCACGGCGTGCGCGAGGTGCTCCGGCAGTTCCATGGCCCACTCCTCGAGAAGCCGAGCCCGGCCCACCAGCACCGCATGGCCGTCGACCACGCCCTGCACCCCGAGACCGGGCACGTTCGCGAAGTCCTCCGGCGTGGGCAGCGAACCCAGCTTCCGAAGTGCCGCGTCGGCCACGGCGCGGGCGATCGGGTGCTCCGAGGAGTGCTCCAACGCGCCCGCGAGCCGCAGGACTTCGGCCTCGTCGGCGGTGCCGCCGGTGTGCACGGCCAGCAGGGTCATGCGACCGGTGGTCACGGTGCCGGTCTTGTCGAGGACGATCGTGTCGACCTTGCGCGTGGACTCCAGCACCTCCGGGCCCTTGATCAGGATGCCGAGCTGGGCGCCCCTGCCGGTACCCACCATCAGTGCGGTCGGCGTGGCCAGTCCCAGGGCGCACGGGCAGGCGATGATCAGTACGGCGACCGCGGCGGTGAACGCGGCGGCCGGCCCGGCGCCGCTGCCGAGCCAGAATCCGAGGGTGGCGAGGGCGAGGGCGATGACGATCGGCACGAAGACGGCGGAGATCCGGTCCGCGAGCCGCTGAGCCGTGGCCTTGCCGTTCTGCGCGTCCTCCACCAGCCTGGCCATGCGGGCGAGTTGGGTGTCGGCGCCGACCCGGGTGGCCTCGACGACCAGACGGCCGCCCGCGTTGATCGTGGCGCCTGTCACCGGGTCCCCCTCGGCGACCTCGACCGGAACGGACTCACCGGTCAGCATCGAGGCGTCCACCGCGGACGAGCCCTCGACGACGGTCCCGTCGGTGGCGATCTTCTCACCGGGCCGGACGAGGAAACGGTCGCCGACCTGCAACTCGGTCACCGGGACGGTCAGTTCGGTGCCGTCCGGGCGCAGGACGGTGACGTCCTTGGCGCCCAGTTCCAGCAGCGCCTTCAGCGCCGCACCCGCCCTGCGCTTGGAGCGGGCCTCGAAGTAGCGCCCGGCCAGGATGAAGGCGGTCACGCCGGCGGCCGCCTCCAGGTAGATGTTGCCGGCACCGTCACTGCGGGTGATGGTCAGCTCGAAGGGGTGCGTCATTCCGGGCTCGCCCGCGCTGCCGAGGAACAGCGCCCAGAGGGACCACAGGAACGCGGCCGACGTACCGACCGAGATCAGTGTGTCCATGGTCGCCGCGCCGTGCCGCAGGTTGGTGAACGCCGCCTTGTGGAAGGGCCACGCTGCATACGTCACGACCGGCGCCGCCAGGGTGAGCGACAGCCACTGCCAGTACTCGAACTGCAGGGCGGGGACCATCGCCATCGCGATGACGGGCACCGCCAGCGTCACGGCGGTGACCAGCCGCTCGCGCAGCGGCCGCAGTGCGCCGTCCCTGTCGGCGCTCTCCCCGGCGTCCTGAACCGGCGGGGCGGGCGGCGCGGGCTCACGGGCGGTGTACCCCGTCGCCTCGACCGTGGTGATCAGGTCCTGGACGGAGACGCCGCCGCCGTAACTGACCTTCGCCTTCTCGGTGGCGTAGTTGACGGTGGCCGTCACGCCCTCCATGCGGTTCAGTTTCTTCTCGATGCGCGCCGCGCACGAGGCGCAGGTCATGCCGCCGATGGCGAGTTCTACCTCGGCGGCGGGCCGGGACGCGGTGGTGGTCATCGCTGCTCCTCGTGCGGATGGGGCCCGGTGCCCGGAAAAGGCCGGGCTCGGGCGGTTCGGGGGCCGGTCAGGCGGCGGCGCGGCCGGTGAGCTCGTAGCCGGCGTCGTCGACGACCTCGGCGATCAGCGCGTCGTCGGGCTCGCCGGCGCTGGTGACGGTGACCTGCCCGGTCGCGAGATCGACGCCGACCCCGGTGACGCCGTCCAGCTCACCGATGGCCTTGGTGAGGGTCGCCTTGCAGTGGCCGCAGCTCATACCGGAGACGGCGTAGACGGTCGTGGACATGGGCTCCTCCTGGGCGGTGCCGGTGCGGATCGACCCGTATACGGGCCGGGGGTATCCTTGCCGCACCATGTATACCCCTGGGGGGTAGGGATCGCAAGGGCGGGATGCGGGTTGACTTCATACCCCCCAGGGGTATTGTGAGCTGTATTGGGAGCGATACCGAAGGACCTGGACCACAGGAGAGGGCCATGCATGCCGGACTGAAGATCACCGCGTTCGCCGCCGCCCTGGCCGCGACATTCGGCACCGCCTACGGCGTGGGGCAGGGCATCGGCCCCGTCGTGGAGGAGCCCGCGCCCGCCCGCCACGACAGCCACGGCGAGGCCGCACCTGAACCGGAGGCGGGCGGCGGCCACGGCGGGCACGAGACGAAGCCGGCCGGTGGGCTCCAGATCTCCGAGGGCGGCTACACCCTCGATCTGAAGACCTCGAACGTCACGGCCGGACAGCGTTCCGACCTGCGCTTCGTCATCCGTGACAGCGGTGGCCGGGCCGTCACCGCCTACCAGCGCGAGCACGAGAAGGAACTCCACCTCATCGTGGCCTCGCGCGACCTGGCCACCTACCGCCACCTGCACCCGACCCGCGGCGCCGACGGCACCTGGAGCATCCCCGTCGAGCTGCCCCGCGCCGGTGGCTACCGCGTGTTCGCCGACTTCACTCCGGCGAAGAAGGGTGCCGAGAACCTCACCCTCGGGGCCGACCTAGCGGCCTCGGGCCGCTATGTCCCACAGCAACTGCCCGAGCCGAACGCCACAGCGAAGGTCGACGGCTACGAGGTCCGCCTCGACGGCGCCCTGCGCCCGGGGCGGGCGGGCGAACTGAAGCTGAACGTCTCGCGTCACGGCCGCCCCGTGACCGACCTCCAGCCGTACCTCGGCGCCTACGGCCACCTCGTCGCCCTGCGCTCCGGCGACCTCGCCTACCTCCATGTCCACCCCAACGGCGAGCCCGGGGACGGTGCGACGAAGCCAGGCCCGGAGATCTCCTTCACGGCCACGGCCACGGCCACGGCACCGAGCAGCGGGAGCTACCGGCTGTTCCTCGACTTCAAGCACGACGGGCAGGTGCACACCGCGACGTTCATCGTGCGTGCGGGTGGGGCGGCGCCCGCGCAGGAGTCCGGGCAGGAAGACGCGCAGGGTTCCGGGCATGAGGAGGCACCCGGACACGGTCACTGAGGTGCCCGGCCGTACGTCACGGCTGCCGAACCGGGTGGGGCGAGCGCTCGCCCTCGCGGTGATGCGCAGAGAACCGGGCCCTTTGGCGTCGCCGCCGACGGGCCCGCCGTGGCGCCCTGTCCGGCGGCGAGGGGCTTGCGCATCACCGGACGGCCCAGGCCGGTTCCACATGTCCCGATCACAGGACAGGGCGAAGGGACAGGCCCGGGACCGCTCGCGCCGTCGATGCCGCGATGCCGAAGGCCTCCATCACGTCGTCCGTGGACGTCACCGCCCCGCAGGTGTCCGCCACCCACTCCAGCGCGAACTCATGTCCCCCTGCCGAGAGATCGGCGACGGCGTCGGCGACCACGAAGGGCTCCAGGTCCTGCACCCAGGCGTCCGCGGCGGTCATCAGAACGCCGACCCGGGCGAAGAGCCCCGCTATCACCACCTGGTCCCGCTTCAGCTCGCGCAGCCGGCCGTCCAGCCGGGTGCGGGCGAAGGCGCTGTGCTTGCGGGTGGTGATCACGGTGTCCCCGATGCGGGGTTCCACAGGTGCGGCGAAGACCTCCCCCTCCCCGTCGTCCGGGGTGTCGGACCGCCTTACGTGCGGGGCGGCTCCGCGCTCCCCGGCGGGCACCGAGTGAATGACGGGGACGTTCGCGGCGCGGGCGGCGCTCACCAACCGCCCGCTGTTCGAAAGGAGTTGGAGGACGGGGCCGCCCTGTTCCTCCAGCGTGCGCACGAAGCGCCTCTGTAAGTTCAGGACCACGAGCGCCGTCCGGGCCGGGTCGAGGGCCCACCCCGTCGTGTCGTCGGGCAGCATCACGGGGGTCGGCATGACGTAGGGGAAGATCGAGCCAGGGGTCATCGGGGGTGCCCTTCGAGTGAGTTGAGGGAACCCTTATTAGGTTAGCCTCCCCTAACTTTGCTGTCCCGGGGTCGTCCGGATGAACTCGCCTCACCCCAGGGCGCGGTCCAGGTTGAAGGCCGCGCTGATCAGGGCGAGATGCGTGAACGCCTGTGGGAAGTTGCCCTGTTGCTCGCCGGTGCGGCTGATCTCCTCGGCGTACAGGCCCAGATGGTTGGCGTACGTCAGCATCTTCTCGAAGGCGAGCCGCGCCTCGTCGATCCGGCCGGCGTGGACCATGGCCTCGACGTACCAGAACGAGCAGATCGAGAACGTACCCTCGTCGCCGCGCAGCCCGTCGGGGCTCTCCTGCGGGTCGTAGCGGTAGACCAGCGAGTCCGACACCAGGTCCTGGGTGAGTGCGTCGAGGGTGGACAGCCATCTGGGGTCGGTCGGCGCGATGAACTTGGTCAGCGGCATCATCAGCACGGCCGCGTCCAGCACGTCGCTGTCCTCGCGCTGGACGAAGGCCCGGCGCTTCTCGGACCAGCCGCGCCGCATGATGCGCCGGTAGATGGTGTCCCGGCACGCCCGCCAGCGCTCCAGATCGGCGGGCAGACCCCGTCGGTTGGCCATACGGACGGCCCGCTCGATCGCCACCCAGCACATCAGCCGCGAGTACAGGAAGTTCCTGCGCCCGCCGCGGGTCTCCCAGATGCCCTCGTCGGGCCGGTCCCAGTTCTCGCACACCCAGTCCACCAGCGCGCACACGTCGTCCCACTGGTCGCTGGAGACGGGCCGGGCCCACTTGTCGTAGAGGTAGACCGAGTCGATCAGCGCGCCGTAGATGTCGAGCTGGAGCTGGTCGGCGGCGGCGTTGCCGACCCGCACCGGAGCGGAGCCGCGATGGCCTTCCAGGTGGCTCAGCTCCCGCTCGGGCAGATCGCTGCGGCCGTCGATGCCGTACATGATCTGCAAGGGGCCCGACGGCTTGCTGTCGCCCGGGGTGATGTGCCGGGTCACGAAGTCCATGAAGGCCTCGGCCTCGCCGGTGAAGCCGAGCCGCAGCAGTGCGTACACGCAGAAGGCGGCGTCGCGCACCCAGACGTACCGGTAGTCCCAGTTGCGCTCACCCCCCACCTGCTCGGGCAGGCTCGTGGTCGGCGCGGCCACGATGGCGCCGGTGGGGGCGTAGGTGAGCAGCTTCAGGGTGAGGGCGGAGCGGTGCACCATCTCCCGCCAGCGGCCCCGGTACCTGGAGGCGGACAGCCACTGCCGCCAGTACACCACCGTGCTGTTGAACTGCTCCTCGGCCTCGGTCCGCGCGCAGCGGCGCGGTGTCACGTCCCCGCCGACCTGGTCGAGGGCGAACACCGCCGTCTCGCCCCCGGCGAGCTCGAACTCCGCCCGCACGTCCGGGCCTTCGACTTCGAGCGGCATCGTCGCGGTCAGGCCGAGCGACAGCTTCTCGGACTCGAAGACCGCCACGTCGCCCACCATGCGGACGGTGTGCGGCTGCGCGCCGTACTCGAAGCGCGGCGCGACCCGCGTCCGGAAGGGGATCGATCCGCGTACGCAGACCACGCGCCGGATCAACCGGTGCCGCTCGGCCTCGAACGAGCCCCCGCCGACGGGCATGAAGTCCTGCACCTCGCCGACGCCGTCCTCGGTGAAGAACCGGGTGATCAGGACGTTCGTGTCCGGGAAGTAGAACTGCTTGGTCCGCGCCAGCACCGCCGCCGCCAGCTCGAAGCAGCCGCCCTTGTCCGCGTCCAGGATCGCCGCGAACACGCTCGGTGCGTCGAAGGCCGGGCAGCAGTACCAGTCGATCGTGCCGTCCGTCCCGACCAGGGCCACACTGCGCAGGTCACCGATGAGCCCGTGCTCGGCGATCGGCAGATAGCGCGCAGCCACCGGTACGCCCCGCTCCATCGGCATCGTGCTCATCGCAGCCTCCTCGGCCCGACATGCGCTGCGCTCCCAGCCTAGGTCGTGTCCGCAAAGTCCCGCCTGCCCCGCGACGCCTGGCACGCACTCTCGCCGCACCGGGCGAAAGCCCACGTACAACCAGTACGAGG
>NZ_JBSFEP010000026.1:0-123071 GCF_053594495.1 Streptomyces sp. NPDC001920 | reverse complement strand
CCGTACAGGGCGCGTTCGCGTTCCACGAGCAGCGGCAGCGGGTCCGAGGCGGTGACCAGGTCCCGCAGCGGATACCGCCCCAACACCGCGTCCACGTTGGCCGCGAAGGCCGCCGCCAGCCGCGATTCGGGCGGCAGTGAGTCGTCCCTCAGCGCCTGGGCGGCGGCCCGCACGGTCGCCCGTCCCGCCGCGTCGGGTACCTGGGCCGCCGCGCGCTCGTACAGTTCGCCGCCCTCCTCCAGGACCAGCCCGACGTCGATGCCGGCCGGGACCTTGATGCGGGCGGCGCGGCGCCAGGTGGCCACCGGGTCGCTCCAGGCCTCCACGTGGAACGTCCAGCGGCCGGTCGAGGGCGGCGTCACCCTGGCGCCCCAGCGGTCGGTGCCGGGAGCCAGTTCCCGCATCGGCGTCCACGGGCCCGGACGGCCGTCCGGGTCGGTCAGCACGACGTTGGCGGCCACGGCGTCATGGCCCTCACGGAACACGGTGGCCGAGACCTCGAAGGACTCGCCCGCGACCGCCTTCGCCGGATGCCTGCCGCACGCCACGGCCGGCTGTACGTCGCGTACCGGGATCCGGCCGATGGTCGCGGTGCCGGTACCGCTCCTGGTCTTGGTCCTGCCCATGGTTCACCTCCACCGTGCTGAGGGCCGGGCACGGGGCCCGGCCGGGAGTCGAAGCTGCGCCGGAAGGTCCTTACCGTCCGGCGAGGAAACGCCACCGCCCTGCCTTCGGAGGGCCCCGCCGCACAGTCGCGCTCAGCTGGGGGCGCTCGTCCTGCTCCCGGAGATAGGCGGCCAGAGTGATGCGCAGATAGCGCTCGGCGGCGTCCGCGGCCTCGCGGGCGCAACGCTTGCCCATCAGCACGCACAGGGTGTAGCCGGCGTCCTCGAAGGTGGCGCGCACGGTGAGGTCGGCCGGGGCCGCGAGCATGGCGCGTTCCCAGGCCCGGTATCGCCGCAAGTGCCGGGCGACTTCGGCTTTGGCCGGTAGCAGCATGGCGCCGTTCACCTTCCGGGTGCTCGATGACGCGTCTCCCGACCGTCGGGCGAAAACCCGTGCGCGTACACGCGCGGGTTCCGTTACGGGCATCGAGGTCTTCACACATGGTGCATGTTCGGACACAGACCGTCCTGTTGGGCATTCAACTACCTCAACATGCCCTCCTGTTGCACGAATGGCGTACCGCACCCACCCTGGAGTGACTCAAAAGCGATCAAAGCTCACGCTCCGTGCTCGGGGCCCCGTCCCGCAGGGGCGAGGGGAGCGGGAGCTTTCGCGGTGAGGAGGTAACGACGGTGAAGACCGCAGTGCCCTGCTACTACCACCTCGACGTGGAAGTCAGCCCCGAACGGGTGGGTCAGGTCAGCCGAATTCTGGCCGCTCACCTCAGGTACTGGGACCTGGAGACGCTTGTGAAGCCCGTCTGCCGCGGCGCTGAGATGCTGCTGCGGGCCATCGACGAGCACGCGAGGGACAAGAACACCTCGATCGAGATGTGGTGGAACGGCCAGCACCTCATCACCGCCATCGGCGACAACGACCGCGCCGTGCGCCCGGACCACGAACTGCGCGCCTGCCTCCAGCACCTCGCCGCCATGAGCGACGGCTGGGGCTGCTGCGCCACCGAGACCGGCAGCAAGGTCATCTGGTTCTCCCAGCGTGCCCGCGCCGGCGAACGCGCCCCGCTCGTACCGGCGGCCCCCGCGCCCAGCCTGCGCGAGGCCCGCGGCGTGCCGCGCGAGATGCCCGTCACGGCCCTGGCCGGCGCGCTCTCCCCGGACGGCGTACCGGAGGAGGCCCGGTGACCGGGCGTCGCCACCGCACAGGGGTGCCCGCCTGGAGCGGGCACCCCTACCCGCTGGGAGCCGCCTTCGACGGCCAGGGCACCAACTTCGCCCTGTTCAGCGAGGTCGCCGAACGCGTCGAGCTGGTCCTCGTCGACGACAAGGACCGGCACACCGCGATCCCGCTCACCGAGGTCGACGGCTTCGTCTGGCACGGCTACCTGCCCGGTGTGGGCCCGGGACAGCGCTACGGCTACCGGGTCCACGGCCCCTGGGCCCCGGGCCTCGGCCACCGGTGCAACCCGGCCAAGCTGCTGCTGGACCCGTACAGCCGGGCGGTCGACGGCCAGGTGGACAACCACGCCTCCCTCTTCGAGCGCACCCCCGGCGCCCCGTCCGAGGCCGACAGCGCCGGGCACACCATGCTCGGCGTGGTGACCGACCCGTCCTTCGACTGGGGCGACGACTGCCCGCCCCGGCGGCCGTACGCCGACACGGTCGTCTACGAGGCGCACGTGCGGGGCCTCACCCGCACCCACCCCGGCGTCCCGCCGAACCTGCGGGGCACCTACGCCGGACTCGCCCACCCCGCCGTCGTCGAGCACCTGACGTCCCTCGGGGTGACCGCCGTCGAGCTGATGCCGGTCCATCAGTACGTCCAGGACGGCGTCCTGCTCGACCGGGGCCTGTCCAACTACTGGGGCTACAACACGATCGGCTTCTTCGCGCCGCACAACGCCTACGCCGCCCACGGCACCCGCGGTGAGCAGGTGAACGAGTTCAAGTCGATGGTGAAGGCCCTGCACGAGGCCGGGCTCGAAGTGATCCTCGACGTGGTCTACAACCACACCGCCGAGGGCAACGAGCGCGGGCCCACCCTGTCCTTCCGCGGCATCGACAACGCCTCGTACTACCGCCTGGTGGACGGGGACTGGGCGCACTACTACGACACCACCGGCACCGGCAACAGCCTGCTGATGCGCCACCCGTACGTACTCCAGCTGATCATGGACTCGCTGCGCTACTGGGTCACCGAGATGCACGTCGACGGCTTCCGCTTCGACCTCGCGGCCACCCTGGCCCGGCAGTTCCACGAGGTGGACCGGCTCTCGGCGTTCTTCGACCTCATCCAGCAGGATCCGGTGATCAGCAGGGTCAAGCTGATCGCCGAACCGTGGGACGTCGGCGAGGGCGGCTACCAGGTCGGCAACTTCCCGCCGCTGTGGTCGGAGTGGAACGGCAAGTACCGCGACGCCGTACGGGACTTCTGGCGCGCCGAGCCCGGTTCGCTCGGCGAGTTCGCCTCCCGGCTGACCGGCTCCTCCGACCTGTACGCGCACAGCCGGCGCCGCCCGCGGGCCAGCGTCAACTTCGTGACCGCGCACGACGGCTTCACCCTGCGCGACCTGGTCTCCTACAACGACAAGCACAACGAGGCCAACGGCGAGGACAACCAGGACGGCGAGAGCCACAACCGGTCCTGGAACTGCGGCGCCGAGGGCGAGACCGACGACCCGGCCGTGCTGCGCCTGCGGGCCCGCCAGCAGCGCAACTTCCTGGTCACGCTGCTGCTGTCGCAGGGCATCCCCATGCTCTGCCACGGCGACGAACTGGGCCGGACCCAGCGCGGCAACAACAACGCCTACTGCCAGGACAACGAGATCTCCTGGGTCGACTGGCGCCTCACGGACGATCAGCGCGCCCTCGCCGACTTCACCCGGTACGTCATCGGGCTGCGCGCCGGCCACCCCGTCCTGCGCCGCCGCCGCTTCTTCCAGGGCGAGACGGCGACCCGCCCCGACCAGCCGCTGCCCGACCTGGTGTGGCTGCTGCCGGACGGCCGGGAGATGACCGACGAGGACTGGCAGCGCTCCGACGCCCACTCCCTCACCGTCTTCCTCAACGGCGACGCCATCGCCGAACCCGACTGGTGCGGACGCCCGGTCGTGGACGACTCGTTCCTGCTGCTGCTCAACGCCTACTGGGAGCCGGTGGAGTTCCACCTGCCGGACCGCGCCTACGGCGAACGCTGGACGACACTGATCGACACGGCCGAGTCCCAGGGCCCCCCGGACGAGTCCGAGCACAAGGCGGGCACGGCCCTCCTGGTCGAACGCCGCAGCCTGGTACTCCTGTCACGCCCGTCCCGCGCCGTACCGGCGTCTAGCGCACGTGCCGGGAAGTGACGGTGAACTGCGCCCCGTCCGGGTCCCGCAACACCGCCTCGTCGCTGCCCTTCGACAGCACACTGCCCCCGTGGAGTTCCGCAGCCCGGGCACACCCCTCGACGTCCGCCACCGCGAAGTGGACCTGCCAGTGCGGCCTGATGGTCGGGTCGGGCGCGGCCTCCAGCGCGCCCGACTCGATACGCGCGACGATGTCACCGCCGCTGCGCAGCACGACCTCGCCGCCCTCGTAGCGGACCTCACAGCACCCGGGCCGTTCCGACGCCCAGTCCAGGACCTCCCCGTAGAACATGGCGGCGTCGAACGCGTCACGTGTGTGGAGGCGGATGAACGTCGGCGCGGCGCGCCGCCACGTCTCCCAGTTGGAGATGAGTTCGCCCTCCCAGACACCGAAGGTCGCGCCGTCCCGGTCGGCCAGCAGCGCAGCCCGCCCCGGCGGCAGCGAGAGCGGCCCGACCGCCGCGGTGCCGCCCCGCTCCTGCACCCGCGCCACGGCGTCGTCCGCGCTCGGCACGGCGAAGTAGGGCGTCCAGGCCACGGCCATCTGCCACATCGAGGCGACCGCACCGATCCCCGCCACCGGCACGCTCTGCGCCAGCGCGATCCGGAAGCGGTCGCCCAGCTTGACCGGTCGCCAGCGCCAGCCCAGGACGGCGGAGTAGAACAGCTGGGTGGCTTCGAGATCGCGGCTGGTCAGGCTCACCCAGCAGGGTGCGCCGAACACGGAGTGTGTGGAGACGACCTCGGCCGTGCTACTGGAGGATCTTGCGTCGTGGTTCATGGCAGTCGCGTCCTGGTCTTCGCCCGACCGGCGGCCACCGGTCTTCTCCCAGTGTCCAGCCGGATCCGCTCCGGAGCCTGTCGAGTACCCCCGGCCCGGCGGCCAAACGGCCGAGTGCGGGGGCCGCCGTTCGCTGGCAGACGACCGACGAAGAGACGACTATGGGAGCGTGACGCCGGTACCGAGCGAACCCGCCGACGAGACCGACCGGATCGCTGAGCTGGAGGAGCAGATCGACCAGCTCAAGGAAGCGGTGGTCTCGCACGCTGTCGTGGACCAGGCGATCGGGATGATCGTCGCGCTGGGCCGCGTGTCCCCCGACGAGGGGTGGGCGATCCTCAGAGAGGTCTCGCAGCACACCAACATCAAGCTCCGCCACGTCGCGGAAATGATCATCACCTGGGGCAGGATGGGAAAGATGCCGCCCGAGATCCGCGTCGAACTCTCCGAGGCCCTGGAGCGTCACGGCCCGACGCAGATTCCGGGCTCGGCGGCGGAGTGATCCACTCCCGTCGAGGTCGGACGGTCATTCGAGGGCGTTCGCGGTCGAGTCAGCGGGCTTCGGCGAGCAGTTCCTCGCGCAGGTGGGCGAAGCAGCCGCTCAGCAGCCGGGAGACATGCATCTGCGAGATGCCCAGCTGCTGCGCGATGCGGCTCTGGGTCATCCCGCCGAAGAACCGGAGGTAGAGGATGGTCCGCTCGCGCTCCGGCAGCTTCTGCAGGCACGGCTTGACGGCCACGCGGTCGACGACGATGTCGTACGCCGGGTCCGGGCCGCCGATGGCGTCCCCCAGTGCGTAACCGTCGGTACCGGGCATCTCGGCCTCCAGCGACAACGCCGAGAAGCACTCCAGAGCCTCCATGCCGGTGCGCACCTCCGCCTCGGTCAGATGCGCGTGTTCGGCGATCTCGGCGACGGTGGGGGTGCGGCCCGGGGCGCTCTGCGACAGCTCCTTCGCGGAACTGCGCACCCGGTTGCGCAGGTCCTGGACCCGGCGCGGTACGTGCAGCGTCCACATGTGGTCACGGAAGTGCCGCTTGATCTCGCCGGTGATGGTGGGCACCGCGTACGCCTCGAAGGCGTGGCCGCGTGCCGGGTCGTAGTGGTCGACGGCCTTCACCAGCCCCAGGGCTGCCACCTGGTACAGGTCCTCCAGGGACTCGCCGCGGCCCTTGAACCGGACGGCGATGCGCTCGGCCATGGGCAGCCAGGCCTGAACCAGTTCGTCCCTGAGGGCCTTGCGCTCCGGACCGTCGGGCAGTGCCACGAGCCGGTCGAACGCCGCGGCCGTGTCGGGGGCGTCATCGTGCGGGTGCTGCTTCGTCCTGGTGGTGGCACTCATCTGGTGCGCACCTCCCTTAGCAGGTGCTGGTGGGACAGACACCATGGGAGGTGTGGCTCGGGCCACCAGGAGACATCCTGGGCCAGTCGAGACCGACTCCCACGGACGTGCCTCCTGTCCGAAGCACATACACCAAGATACCCCCCCAACCCGCACCTGCAACAGATTTCGTGAATACGACTACGTGTTACTGCGGGACAACCGTGCGTCGGCGGAGCGCCAGGCCGGCTGTTGCCGCTGGTCACGGGCATGGCCCGAGGTTTGGGTCGGCCTCGCGCCGCCCCGCCGTGCGCTCGGCTTCGCCGTCCGTCCGCGGCAGCCGCCTGTGTGTCCGCCGCGGTCCGATCGCTGCTCTTCCGGCCGGCTTGCCGATCTTGGCGCGGAACGTGATGTGCGGCACGTGGTTGAGGTCGGCCGTTCGGCCGGAAAGCGTATTCCGGCAGCCCACGGCTTGATCGGTGATCAAGGGTGCGAATGGGCTGGCCACTGCGCATTCTGCTCATTTGACAGTGCACTGAGCCCAAAGATAGGAAGCAGCTCTCTGGGTCGAGAGGTGGATTGTGTACGAGCCGAACGTGGTCGGGGACTGGCACGAGTACGACGAGCATGCCGGTCTGCGTGTCCGCGTCCACCGACTGGAAGCCGCCGAGCCGCCGCGCGGGCGGGACGACGCAGCCGAGGGGCTGACGTACTTCAGGGTGCGCGTCACCGTCGAGAACCGCGGCGACCGGCACCTCGGCATCCACCTCGAGGACGGCCAGATCGACGTGCGGATCGGCCGTGACGGGGAGGCGGCCTTCATCGACTGGCGCAACTCGCAGTTCATCGAGGGCTTCGACGTCTATCCGCTGCGCCGGGCCACCGCCGTGCTGTACGCCGCTGGTCCCGAGGCGAGCCTGAACCAGGTCGACGTGCAGATCCAGCTGCGTGTCGAGGAGGAGTGGGCGGACCGTCGGCTGTGGAGCGGCGGCCTCGGCCTCCAGGAGGGTCCCCTCGGCGCCCACGCCGCCACCCTGCGGGACGGCCTCGCGCTCCAGGTGAGCAACTTCCTGCGCGAGCAGGCCGAAGAGGGCACCGCCTGACGGATCCGCCGGGCGTGGGGTGCCGCACGGTGCCGCCCCGCGCCGGACGCGGGCGCGGACACCCCGCCGATTCCACCGACTCACGGGTCCGGCACCCGGCTCGGGCACGCTCGGCGTTCCTTTGCCCGCGTGCCCGGCGTCGCCTCACCACCCCCGCCGAGCGGCCGAGATCCCCCGGATGGCGTCGGCGGGTGGAACGCCTAGTGCGGGATGCCGTCGATGATCTCGCGGGCGCCCTGCCGCAGCAGCGCCACGGCCACCGACGTGCCGAGGGTGGCCGGGTCCAGACGGCCGGCCCATTCGTGGGCGTTGAGGCGGGTCTTGCCGTCCGGGGTGAAGACACAGGCCCGCAGGGACAGTTCACCGCTGCGGTCCACGCGCGCGTACCCGGCGATCGGACTGTTGCAGTGCCCCTGCAGGACGTGCAGGAACATGCGCTCGGCGGTGGCCTCCCGGTGGGTGTCGGGGTCGCCGAGGCCGCTGACGGCGTCGATGAGCTCGCTGTCACCCTCGCGGCACTGCAGCGCGAGGATGCCCGCGCCGATCGGCGGCATCATCGCCTCGGGTGAGAGGACCTCGCTGATCACGTCCTCGCGCCCGATGCGCTCAAGGCCGGACACCGCCAGCAGCAGCGCGTCCGCCTCGCCCGCCGCCAGCTTCTCCAGCCGGCGGTTGGCGTTGCCCCGGAAGGGCACGCACTCCAGGTGCGGGTGGGTCGCGGCCAGCTGGGCGACGCGGCGCACCGAGGAGGTGCCGATGCGGGTCCCGTCGGGCAGCTCGTCCAGGGTGCGGCCGCCGGGGTGCACGAGGGCGTCCCGGATGTCGTCCCGCTTCAGGAACGCGGCGAAGGTCGTCCCCGCGGGCAGCGGCCGGTCGGCGGGGATGTCCTTGACGCAGTGCACCGCGAGATCGGCCTCGCCCGCCAGCAGCGCCGCGTCGACCTCCTTGGTGAACGCGCCCTTGCCCTCGACCTGGGAAAGATCGCCCATCCACTTGTCCCCGGTCGTCTTCACCGGCACGACCTCGGTGCGGACACCGGGATGAAGGGCCGCCAACTCGGCGCGGACGCGCTCCACTTGGGCGAGTGCCATCGGCGAGTCGCGGGAGACGATACGGATCAGCTCAGGGACGGACATGCGGACACGATAGACCCTCGCGCCATGTCGCCTTCGCCGTATGGACGGATCTCACGCCCCGGCGGCCGGGTACGGCAGCCGCCACTCGACGGGGTGCAGATCGAAGGCGCCGAGCCCCTCGGCGTCCTCACCGTCCCGTCCTCCACCACGGACCCGGCCCGCCGCCACGGCCTGGCCCGTCCGCCGTCTCCGCCCACCCGTCGGCGCTGCGCCCGGGGGCCCGCCGGTGTCCCGACCTCAGGGCCACCATGCGCTGTTCGGGCGAACGGACCTCGGAAAATGCCCTGCCGACGGAGGGTTCAGGCCAAGGGCCGGCTGATCTCCACCGCCCGCAGGGCGGCCGTGAGGGCGGGTTCGTCGCCGACGTCCAGTGCGGTGTCGGTGAACTTGACGACGTGCTCGTCGCCGTGGGCGAGGGCCCGCTCCAGGACCTCCTCGGCGGTGAGCCGGGCCGCGGGCGTGTAGACGACGGGTTCCTTCGGCGCGTACATCGCGGTGACCGCCGCGGATGCCGTCCACGCGGCGTGCAGGCTCGGCGCCCACAGTTCGCGCGGCAGCGAATCCAGTGTCCGCAGCACCGCGTTGGGGGCGGTCGCCGCGTGCACGAGCATGGTCTCCTCGCCGTGGCCGTGGGTGGCGTAGCGGTGTGTCGCGGCGCGGACCAGCTCGGTGAGGCGCTCGCGGGCCGTGTCCGGGTCGGTCACGTCACCGGCCCAGACGGGCAGTCGGCGCACCGCGGCCAGACGGGCCGGAAACTCCTCGTCGGGCTCCTCGACGGCGGGAACGGCGTCCAGGGACGCGGCGGCGCTCGGCGCACCCGGCAGTGCGGTGATGCCGGAGACGGGCTGGTGCCGGGCGGCCCAGTAGCCGAGCGCGTGGGCGAGTTCGGTGACGCGGGGCGTGTTCTCGCCGTGCTGCAGGGCGCGTACGGCGTGGCCGACCCGGATCACCGGATGCGTGGAGCCGCCGTACAGCCCGGGCAGCAGGCGCGGCCACCATGCGGCCAGGACATTCTTCCAGGGACGCTCGGTGAGCGCGCGGGTGAAGTGGTCGGTCCAGTCCGCGGCGCGGCGAACATCGCCGAGTGCCGCGCGCCAGTTGGCCTCGGTGACGGGTGCCACGCGGTCCGGAAAGTCCTCGAGCTTGCTCTCGTACCGGTCGAGCCACCGGTGCACGGCGCCTGCCCGCCCGTTCGCCGCGAGTGCCTCGACGACCATCGGGGCGTGGTTCGTGAGCCGGCCGAGCCGCTCGGGGCCGGACGCGTGGAGTCGTTCCAGGGCTTCTTCGAGCTGCCCGCTCGTGTCGTGCGTGTCCATGCCGTCGACGTTACGCGCGGCCGGCGATCACCGGATCGGACCCGGGGAGGAACCGGGGTGCCCCCGGTCCTAGGTCCCGAGCCCGAGCCGGGACGGGGTCAGGCGTAGGGGTCGAAGGGGATGCCGGACGGCTTGGCCGAGGCCAGGTTGCCCGGGAAGCTGCCGTCCTTCAGACCGAAGTTGGCGCTGCCGAAGTCGTGGGCGACCAGCTTGTCGCGCACGCCCGCCGGGTAGCCGTTCCAGCCCACCAGAGGCGGGTACTGCCAGGTTCCCTTGTGGTTCTCGGGGGGTTCGTCGTTCGAGTTGGCCAGGCGGAAGCAGTGCGTGCTGATGCCGTCCTTGTGGTAGACGATCTTCGGATGCGTCCCCTCGAAGCGGACCTTGGCGGCGGCGTGCACGGTGTACGAGCCGTGGTTGGACGTCGAGACGTACTGCACCTGGCCGTTCTGCACCCACACCACGACGTGCTCCCAGTCGTGCCGGTGCCCGCCGATGCCGCTGCCCGACAGCGCCTGGTCCTTCTCGAAGTACAGGTCGTACATGTAGGCGCACCAGCCGTTGTTGCACTTGTAGCGCGAGTACGCGTTCGTGTTGTCGAGGTCCGAGGCGTCCCGGCAGCCGCCGCTGAGCGAACCACTGGGCTTGAGGCCGCCGTTGACGGTTCCGTCGGGGCCGATGGCGGGGGTCGAGTAACAGCCGTCGGTGTCGTAGTCGTACGCCGGCTCGTAAGTCCTCTCCGCCGCCTCGGCGTTGGCGGGCAGTGCCCCCGGCGGGGCGGCGAAGGCGGTGCCGGGGAAGGCGACGACCAGGACGGCGGCACCGGCGAGCCCGGTGAGCCATCTTCTGCGGTGCGTGCGGGACGTCTGTGACGACACTGCGTCCTCCTCCTGATTCGGGCACGCAGCCCAACGGGCATGGGGGGAAAGGCAGTTCAGGATGCTGGCTTTTCCCTGCCGTGCCAAGAGCCACGGACGTACCGCCGGTGACGATCAGCGCAACACTTTCGGCTGACGCCGTGTCACAGGGGGGTGTCCGGCAGGTCGGCCGCCGACTCCTCGGGCGTGAGGTCGGGCCTCAACCGCAGCCAGGACGGCTGGCGCAGCAGCCCGGAGCGGGTGCGGACGCTGTAGCGGACCTCCCCGACCAGCCGGGGCAGCACCCAGCGCGCGCCGGGCACGCGCGGAGCGGGCTCGAAGGGGCAGGCGTCCGTCGCGGACGCCTGCAGCAGTCCGGCCAGCTGCGTCCGCTCCGCCTCGCTCCAACCGGTGCCCACGCTGCCGACGTACCGCAGCCGGCCCGCCGCGCGCTGGCCGACCAGTACCGCTCCCGGCAGGCCGGTGAGCCGTCCCTTGCCCGGCAGCCAGCCCCCGACGATGACGTCCTCACTGACCATGTTGCGGATCTTGATCCAGGCGCGGGAACGCACCCCGGGCTCGTACACCGAGTCCAGCCGTTTGCACAGGAGCCCCTCCAGCCCGTGCTCGCGCGTCGCCCGCAGGGCCTCGGCGCCGTGCCCGACCAGTGCGGACGGCGTCGACCAGTACGGCCCGGCAAGGCCCAGCTCCTCCAGCCGCCCGCGGCGCCGGCTGTAGGGCAGCGCGACGAGGGACTGGCCCGCGAGGTGCATCACGTCGAACAGCACGAGATGGACCGGGGTCCGGGCGGCCATCCGCGCGGCCCGAGCGGGCGCGTGCGCCAGGCCCATGCGGGACTGCAGCAGCTGGAAGTCGGCGCGCCCTTCGGCGTCCAGCGCCAGGACCTCCCCGTCGAGCACCGCGGGTGTGCTGCCGAGCGCGCCGCCCAGCGGACGCAACTCGGGATAGGCGGCCGTGATGTCCTCGCCGGAACGGGCGCGCAGCAGCAGGCTGCCGTCCCCTTCCAGATAGACCACCGCGCGCTGGCCGTCCTGCTTGGTCTCGTACGCCCAGCGCGCGTCCTGCGCGGCGGGCGGCAGGGTGCCGGGCGTGGCGAGCATGGGAGGGATCAGCGGCAGGCTCACGGGTCAGTTCTCGACGATCTCGCCCCTCGCCACGCGCTCCCGCCGCCGTTTTCCCCTGAACGGCGGCCGTGGCGTCACTGCTCCGCGTTCGGCGATGCGGCCCGTACCGGGCCCGACTGGCAGGCCATCACGACGAGTTGGGCGCGGTCGCGGGCACCGGGCCTCGTCATGGCGCGATGGACGTGGGTGCGGACGGTCAGCGCGCTGACGAACAGCTTCCCGGCGATCTCCTCGTTGCAGTGGCCTTCGGCCACCCAGGCCATGACCTCGCGCTCGCGGGCCGTGAGGGCGGCGAGGTCCTCGTGTGCCGCCGACCGCGGGCTCTCGGCGGGGGAGGACAGGAACCGTGTGATCAGCGCGGGGGTTGCGGCGGGGGAGAGCAGGGACTCGCCCGGCCGCCACGGTGCGGATGCCGTCGAGCAGCACGTCCGCGGTGACGTCCTTGTCCAGGAAGCCGCCGGCGCCGGCCCGCAACGCCTGTGCGACGTACTCGTCGATCCCGAACGTGGTGAGGATCAGCACCCGCACCGCCGCCAGACCGCATCGACGCCCACCGCCACGACGACCACCAGATCGTCTACGCGGGCTCCGGCGTCCTCGCCCTCACCACCGACGCAGGCACCTGGTTCGCACCCGGCAACCGCGCCACCTGGGTCCCGGCCGGCGCCGTCGACGCTCACCGCGCCCACGGCCACCTCGACCTGCACCTGGTCGGTCTGCCCGCCGACGACAACCCGCTCGGGCTCGACGCCCCCACCGTCCTCGCCGTCAGCCCGCTCCTGCGCGAACCGATCCCCGCCTACACCCGGGACCCCGACGACGACGGCCCCGAGCGGCGCCGGCTGCTCGCCGTCCTGCGCGACCAAGTGCGCGCCTCCCCCCAGCAGCCGCTGCGCCTGCCCACCCCCACCGACCCCCGCCTGGCTGCGGTCTGCGCCCTCGTCCACGCCGACCCGGCCGACCCCCGCACGCTCGCCGCCCTCGGCGCCGCGACGGGAGCCGGCGAGCGCACCCTCAGCCGGCTCTTCCGCAACGAGTTCGGCATGACGTTCCCGCAGTGGCGCACCCGGTCGCGCCTCCACCACGCACTGCGTCTGCTCGCCGCGGACACCCCCGTCACGACCGTCGCCCACCGCTGCGGCTGGTCCTCCGCCAGCGCCTTCATCGATGTCTTCCGGCGCTCCTTCGGCTACACGCCCGGCACCCACAACCAACGCGCACAGCAGGGGCGATGCGGCCGGGGCGGGTGGCGAGCCATGATCTACCCTCCGGTAGCATCCGGCGGCAGGCCATCCAAGGAGGAACCGTGCCCCGGTCCCAACGCTCCCCCCTGCTGCTCGCCGGCCTGCTGGCCACCGCGGGCGTCGCCCACTTCGCCGCTCCCCGCCAGTTCGACGCGACCGTGCCGAGCGTCCTGCCGGGGACGCCACGGACCTGGACGTACGCCAGCGGCGCCGCCGAACTCGCGCTCGCGGCCGGTCTGGCGCTGCCCCGCACCCGCAAGGCCGCAGCGCTCGCCACGGCGGCCTTCTTCGTCGGGGTGTTCCCCGCGAACGTGAAGATGGCCGCCGACTGGCGCCACCGCCCCGCCCCGCAGAAGGCCGCCGCCTTCGGCAGGCTCCCGCTGCAGGTACCCCTGGTGCTGTGGGCCCGGAGCGTCGCGAGGAACGCGGAGGGCCGGTCATGAGCGCACGAGTGGAGGTCGGCGACAAGGTCGAGGACTTCGCACTGCCGGACGAGACGGGAACCGTGCGCAGCCTGTCCGAACTGCTCGCCGCCGGACCGGTGGTGCTCTTCTTCTACCCGGCCGCCCTCACACCGGGCTGCACCGCGCAGGCCTGCCACTTCCGTGACCTCGCCACCGAGTTCGCCGCCGTCGGCGCGCACCCGGTGGGCATCAGCGGTGACGCGGTCGAACGCCAGCAGGAGTTCGCCGACCGGCACACGCTCGGCATGCCGCTGCTGTCCGACGCCGACGGGACGGTGAGGGAGCGGTTCGGAGTCTCCCGCGGCTTCTCGCTCGCACCCACCAAACGGGTCACCTTCGTCATCGGGCAGGACCGCACGGTCCTGGAGGTCGTCCGCAGCGAGCTGCGCATGAACGCCCACGCCGACCGGGCCCTCGCCGCGCTGCGCAAGTGAGCGTGCCCGCGGGCCGCCCGGCGGCATCCGCGCGCCGCCGGGCGGCATAGGCGCGACCGTCGGGGCACCGCGGTTGATGCGGTGCCCCGCAAGACCACACGCCATCCGCTACGGCGCACCGCCCATCCAGCTCCGTCTGATCCGTGACCGCACTCTCATCTGCGAGGTGTCCGACGGCAGTGCCACCTCCTCGCACCTGCGCCGGGCCCACGCCTACGACGAGGGCGGCCGGGACTGCTGCTCGTCGCCCAGCTCACCCGGCGTTGCGGCAGCCGGCAGACCGGCAGCGGCAAGACGATCTGGGCCGAGCAGCCGCTGCCGCCGACATGAGCCCCGCCGACGGGCCGGTCACTCGAACGGGCAGCCGGGGTTCGGCGCGTCCCGGGAGAACGGCGCGCCGTGCGGCAGCACGTACAGCACGTCGAGGACCACCGGCGTGCCGCCCTCGTTGCGGCCGAGGTGCACGTTGCCGGGGCCCGAGGGTTCCTGGATGAAGCTGCCCTTCGGGTAGACGCCGTCGGACACGCAGGTGGAGTCGTAGTGGGTCAGCGTGCCCTGCCGGGTGAAGGCGTACAGCGGTCCGTCGTGGTAGTGCCAGCCGGTGGCCTGGCCGGGCGGGATGGTGACCTCGCGAAGGATGTAGTCGGTGTCCCCGACGGTCTTCTGACTGATCGTGCGTGCCGTGACGCCGGGGCCGGGCGCAGTGGCCTGGGCCGGCCCGGTGACCAGGACGGTGGCGGCCGCCACGGCGCCGGTGACGGGGATGCGGAGCGCGGGGCGCATACGAGGACCTCCTGTCACGGGAGCTGCTGTCGCCGTGAACATAGAGGCCGGCACGGGTGGTTGAGGGCGGAACCACAACATCCGCCGAATGCGGGGCCGCGACCGCAGCCCCGAGCGGGAGAGCAGTGCGTGCCGCCCGCCCGCACCGGCCGGGACCGCACCTGCCGGTCCGCATGCCCGGTCGCCACCGTCACCCTTCGTCGCCGTCGGCGGCGACCTGGGAGAGGGTACGGCCGGTCCGTACCGAGCGGGCCCGGTACGGGTCGGGGGTGCCGTGCCCGCGCGCCCGCCCCTTGCCGGCCTTCACCAGCAGCCATGCCTCCCGGTCTCCGTCCCGTCCGTCGCGGATCCGGGTCAGCGCGTACTCGCCATGCAGCTTCGAGCCGTTCAGCCGGAACGTGGCGTGTCCGCGCTCCAGGGACTCACCGAAGTCGACGGGCCGGCCCTCGCGGTCGTGGGACAACGGCTCGTACGTGCCGTTGTCCCAGACGATCACCGTGCCGCCCCCGTACTCGCCCTGGGGGATCACGCCCTCGAACGCCTCGTACTCGAGCGGATGGTCCTCGGTGGGCATGGCGAGCCGCTTGTCGCTGGGATCGCCGGAGGGGCCCTTCGGCACCGACCAGGACTTGAGCACGTCGTCCACCTGGAGCCGGAAGTCGAAGTGCAGGGTGCGGGCGTCATGGATCTGCACGACGAACCGAGGCTCCTCGCCGGGGGCCGCCGTGCTTCCCTCCGGCTCGCGGGTCCGCCCGAAGTCCCGTTTGCCGTGATACTCCCGCAGCCGGTCCTTCCCGCTCATGAACGCCTCCTTCACGCGGGCACCGCCAAGCCCTTCCCGCCGGGGTCCGAGTACCCGCCGGGACGCCCGCGACGCGCGCTCCCCGGCTCCGGTGAGGCTCGTCGCGGACTAGGGGTGCTGCGTGAGCGGGGGCGGCGCACGGCGAACCGGCCCGGGGGAGCGGTACTCGGGTGCGGTCGCTCCGTGCCCGATCCGGTCGGCGCGGTGTCGACGGGGGCGGCGGGGCGACCCGCGCGCCGGAGAGCGGGGCGGTCGACGAGCCGACGGTCCCGGGACCACCGGTGCGCTGACGGTCCTTCGGCAACCGGGTGCGCCGGGGCGCTGTCGCCACGTCCGCCGAACCCTGCCACGATCACCCTGGGACCGGCTCCGACCGGAGCCGGCGCGGACGACCGACGGAGCGCGCATGACCACGGACAGGGCCCCCGCCGACGGGATCGAGCACCTCGCGGGAATCGAGGTGAAACCGGTCGCCGGGCACATCGGCGCGGAGGTCACGGGCATCGACCTGGCCGGGGAGCTGGCCGACGCCGTGGTCGCCGCGATCCGGGAGGCGGTGCTGCGCTGGAAGGTCGTGTTCTTCCGTGGGCAGCGGCTGGACCACGCCGGGCACGTGGCGTTCGCGCGCCGGTTCGGCGAGCCGGTGGTGCTGGGCAAGCGGGGGAGCGCCTCACCGCCGGGAGTGCCCGAGGTCGAGACCACCGCCGACCGGCTGGAGCTGGGCGGGAAGTTCGGCATGGAGCACGACGAGTGGCTGCGGCGGCGCCGCCACACCCTGCTGCGCGGCTGGCACTGCGACCACGGCGCGCGCCTCGACCCGCCCGCCGCGACGATCCTGCGCGCCGAGACCGTGCCCCCGTACGGCGGCGACACCACCTGGTCGAACCTGGCGGCCGCGTACGCCGGACTGTCCGGCCCCGTGCGGGAGTTCGTGGACGGGCTGCGGGCCGAGCACCGTCTGGGCGTCGGCTACCAGCCGAGGCCCGGCGACGACGCGTACGTCCGCCATCTCCTGGACCACCAGGTCGCCTCGCTGCATCCGCTGGTACGCGTCCATCCGGAGACGGGGGAACGCGTGCTGTACGTCAACGGCTACTACGTCGAGCAGATCGCCGACCTCTCGCGGGCCGAGAGCCGCGCGATCCTCGACATGCTCCTGGAACAGGCCGTACGGCCCGAGTACACGGTCCGCTTCCGCTGGGAGCCCGGCAGCGTGGCCTTCTGGGACAACCGGGCCACCATCCACCTCGCCCCGAGCGACAACGCCCACCTCGGCCACCCGCGGATCATGCACCGGGTGATGCTCGCCGGTGACGTGCCGGTCGGCGTGGACGGCAAACCTTCCGAGCCGATCACCGGGACCGAAGCGGGGCGCTGGTAGCCGAGGCCAGGCCCGTCCGCCGCGGCCATGCGGCCACGCGCCCATGCGGCCACGCGCCCAGTTCGCCAGTGGCCGTCCGGCCGAGCTGCGCCCGCACGCCGTGCACGTGCGCGCGGAGGCATGAGGCCGAGGGAGCACCGCCCTCCGGCCGGGGTGAACCGTTCGACGAAACTGGTCGTCGTACAGGTGATTGATCGAAAACGCCCGAGCCGGTACCGGATCCCGGCAGGGCCGGTCCGCGGGCGTGCGTTCCGTGGGACGAGGAAGGAAGCGCATGCCGACTCCCGGGCGCCGTACCGCCGTCACGCTCCTCGACATCCTGCTGCACGCCGCCGAGGAGGCCCCCGGGCAGGTCGTCGTCCACGTCCGCGGAGACGGCGGCGAGCGCACCGTGACCTTCGCCGAACTGCGCGAGGACGCCCTGCGCGTGGCCGGCGGCCTGCGCGCGGCGGGACTGGAGCCGGGCACGCCCGTGCCGCTGCTCGCGGATCTGGGCGAGGACTTCCAGCCGATGTTCTGGGGGGCGCTGGCGGCGGGACTCGTGCCCGTGCCGCTCGCCCCGGAGGCCCGCCGGGTGGGGCCGGTCTGGGAGTTCTTGGGCAGGCCCGCCGTGGTGGTGGACGGGACCACCGAAGCTCTGGTCGCCGAGCTGCCGGGCCCCGTGCGCGCCCTGCGGCTGGGTGAGCTGCGCGAGGGCGAACCATCGCGCCCGCTGCCCGCCCGGGACCCGCGCGACGTCGCCTTCCTGCAGTTCTCCTCCGGCAGCACCGGCGACCCCAAGGGCGTGGAGGTCACCCACGAGGCGGTTCTCGCGAACCTCCGGCAGATCCGCGCGGCCATGGCGATCACCTCGGACGACGTGGTGGCGACCTGGATGCCGTACTTCCACGACATGGGCCTGATAGGCACCCACCTCGTCCCCATGGCGGCGCACCTGAAGCAGGTGCGGCTGGAGCCGCTGACCTTCGCCAAGCGCCCGGCCCGCTGGCTCGAAGCCGCGGCGCGTCATCGGGCGACCCTGCTGTCGGCCGCCAACTTCGCGCTGGCCCTCGCGGTGCGGCGCGTGCCGGACAGCACCTGGTCCGCACTGGACCTCAGCGCCGTACGCCTGCTGCTCGTGGGCGCCGAGCCCATCGCGCCGCGCGTGTGGCGGGAGTTCACCGCGAAGGCCGGTGCGGCGGGACTGGACGCCAGGGCCATGCTGCCCGTGTACGGGTTGGCCGAGGCCGCGCTCGCGGTGACCGTACCCCCGCTCGGGGAGGTCGCAGCCCCGCTTCAGCTGGACCGCAAGGAGCTCAGCCGGGGTCGGGCCGTGCCCGTGCGACCGGGCCCGGACGCCGTCGAGTTCATGGACGTGGGCCGTCCCGTCCCCCACTGCCGGATCCGCGTCACCGACGACGCCGGAAGACCGCTCGCCGACCGGCGTGTCGGTCATGTCGAGGTACGCGGCCCCCAGGTGGCCCGTGGCTACCACCGCAGTCCCCAGGCGAGCGCGGAGGCGTTCACCGGTGGCTGGTTGCGCACCGGTGACCTGGGCTTCCTGCACGAGGGCCGGCTGTGCGTCACCGGCCGGCACAAGGACGTCGTCTTCGTGGGCGGCCGTACCTTCCACGCGCCCGACATCGAAGAGACCGCCGCCGCGACCGAGGCGCTGCCCCAGGGCGCGGTGGCGGCGATCGGCTCCACCGATCCGGACACCGGCGGCGACCGGGTCGTGGTGTTCGTCCAGTGGGCCCGGCCCGCCCTGCGCACCGCCCTGCCCGTCCTGGACGCGGTGGCGGCCAGGGTCAGGGAGACGCTGGGCCACGACGACGTACGGGTGCTGCCGCTGCCTCCCGGGGCGTTCCCCCGGACGACGAGCGGCAAGCTGCGGCGGGCGCTGATGCGTGCCCGGTTCGAGGCGGGCGCCTACGCGGCGGTGGAGGAACGGCTCTCAGGAGCGCGGGAGCGGGGCCGGACCCGGGCGGGCCGGCCTGTGCGGGACGGCCGGCAGGGGGCGGCGCCACGGTCGCGGCGTGACGTCGAGGACGTGGTCCGGGGGATCTGGGCGCGGACACTGGAGCTGCCGCCGACACAGATCACCCGGCACGACCGGTTCTTCGCCCTCGGGGGCTCTTCGCTGAAGGCCATGACCGTGCTCGCCGGGATCGAGGACGCCTTCGCCGTCACCGTGGAGCCTCGCGTCCTGCGCGACCACGACACCGTGGCGGCGCTGGCCGGGCATGTGCTTGCCCGCCTCGACGGGGCGCAGCGGACGTCCGACGACACGTCGGGCCGGGGTCGGGGGCCCGCCGGCAAGGACGCCGGGCGGGTCCCGGCGACGCCCGGCGAGGGCGCGGGGCCGCTGGCGGTCCTCGGCATGGCCTGCCGCTTCCCCGGCGCCGAGACCCCGGAAGCGTTCTGGGAGCTGCTGGTGTCCGGGCGCGACACGGTGACAGCGGTGCCCGAGGGCCGCTGGGACGGCCGGGAGGGCTGGGAAGGCCAGGAAGCCCGAGGGCGCGGGGAGGAGGGCCGCAGCGGCCGGGGGCCGGGCGCTGCCCCCGGCCTTTTCGGGTCCTTCCTCCCCGATCCCGCCTCCTTCGACGCCGCCTTCTTCGGCCTGGACGACGAGGAGGCCCGCGCGACCGACCCCCAGGCGCGGCTGTTCCTGGAGCTGGCCCACGAGGCGCTGGAGCGCGCCGGATACGCCGGGCCGCGGCGCTCCGGGCGCCGGATCGGCGTCTTCGCCGCCGTCGGAGACAGCGGCTACCGCGAGATCCTCGCCGCCGCCACGGACGGCGACCTCGCCGCCCAGCCCGCCGCGCTCACCGGCAACCTGCCCAACCTCGTCGCCGCCCGCCTCTCCCAGGCGCTCGACCTCGACGGCCCCGCCCTCGTGGTGGACACCGCCTGCTCCTCCGCGCTCGTGGCGCTCCACCTGGCGCGGCGCAGCCTCCAGAGCGGCGAGTGCGACATCGCCGTGGTCGGCGGCGTCCAACTCGCCCTGACCCCCACCGGCCACCGGCTGCTCGCCCGCGCGGGTGCGCTGTCCCCGACGGGCGCCGGCCGCCCCTTCGGCGCCGCCGCCGACGGCATCGTGCCCGGCGAAGGCGGAGCCACCCTCGTCCTCGCCCGCCTGGACGACGCGCTGCGGGCCGACGACCCGGTGCTCGCCCTGGTCCGCGGCACCGCCGTCAACAACGACGGCCGCTCGCTCAGCCTGCTCGCCCCCAACCCGCGCAGCCAGCGCGAGGTCATCACCCAGGCGTACGACGAGTGCGGCATCGACCCCGACACGGTCTCGTACGTCGAGGCGCACGGCACCGGCACCCCGGTCGGTGACCCGGTCGAGGCGCAGTCACTCGGGCACGCCTTCCCGCCCCGCACCGACGGACTTCCGCGCCTGCTCGGCTCGGTCAAGGCGAACATCGGACACCTGCTCAACGCCGCCGGGATGCCGAGCCTGGTCAAGACGGTCCTGGCACTTCAGCACCGCCGGATCCCGCCCTCCCCGCACGCCACCGAGCCCGCGCCTTACGTGCGCCACCTCGCCCCCGGCTTCGAACTGGTCGCGGGGCAGAAGCAGTGGCGAGCCCCCGGCCCTCTGCTCGCGGGCGTCAACGCCTTCGGCTTCGGCGGCACCAACGCGCACGCCGTCCTGGAGGAGCCGCCCGTCCGAACGCCCTCCGAGAGCCCCAAAGCCGGCGGCCCGCACCTGCTCACCCTGTCGGCCGGCAGCGCCGAGGCCCTGCGCGCGTCCGCCGCCGAGCTCGCCGCGTTCGTCCGGGCCGAACCGGACCTGGACGAGGCCGGCCTCTGCGCCACCGTCAACACCGCCCGCGAGGACGGCGCCCACCGTCTCGCCGTGGTCACCGACGGCGACCTGGCGGACCGTCTCCAAGCCGTACGCCCGTCGGACTTCACGGTCGCCCGGTCGCGTTCACGGATCGTGTTCCTGCTGCCCGGCCAGGGAACCCAACGGCCCGGTCAGGGACGCGCCCTGTACCGGTCGGCCCCGGCGTTCCGCGAGGTCCTGGACGAGGCGTCCTCGCTGACCGGGCCCGTCCTCGGACGCTCGCTCGCCCAGTGGTGCCTCGATCCGCGCGCGGATCCCCGGGAGTTGGCCAGGACGGAGGTGGCGCAGCCGCTGCTCGTCGCGTTCGGCGTGGGCCTGGCCCGGCAGCTGGGGGAGTGGGGCCTCGGCGCGGACGCCGTCGCCGGACACAGCGTCGGTGAGATCGCGGCCGCCTGCGCCGCCGGTGCGCTGAGCCTGGCCGAGGCGGTGGGGTTCGCGGCGGAACGCGGGCGCCTGATGGGCGAATTCGCCCCGCCCGGCGCCATGGCCGCCGTCAAGGGTGACGAGGACACCGTCGCCGACCTCGTCCACGGCTGCGGCGACTCGCTCGGCGTGGCGGCCGTCAACGGGCCCGGCCAGGTCGTGATCTCGGGCGCCGAGGACGCCGTCGACCGGGCTCTCGCGCGGCTGACCCGGCGGGGTGTGACGGCGCGCAGGCTCCGTGTCTCGCACGCCTTCCACTCACCGCTGATCAAGCCGGCCCTCGATCCCCTGCGGGACGCGGCCAAGGCACTCACGGCCGAACCGGCGGACCTTCCCATGCTGAGCACGGTCACCGGCGAGTGGCGGCCCGACCTCACACCCGGCTACTGGCAGGAGCACGCCGTCCGGCCCGTGCGTTTCGGCGCGGCTGTGGCGAGGCTCTTGGAGGAGGGCTACGACACCTTCCTCGAACTCGGCCCGGACAACGCCCTGGGCGGCGCGGTCCGCGCGGTCGCCGGCGCCAGAGCCGCCCGCGATGTGGCGGTGTGGACGACGGGAACGTCCTGTGCCCCGGGCCGGAACGGTGCCCCCTGCGGGGCTCGCGCCCTGCTGGAGACGGCGGGCCGCCTGTGGGCACGTGGAGCGGTGCTGGACCGGGAGGCACTGGCCCGCGCGACGCGTGCCGCCGCCGCCCCCAGGGTCCCGGTACCGACGTACCCGTACCGGCGTACCCGGTACTGGCCGCGCAAGCCCGGCGCGGCGACCCTCGTCCGGCGCCTCGACTGGCGGGACGCACCACTCACACCGGCGGCGGGCCCGGGTGCGGTACGGCTGATCGGCGCCGACCAGCCGCTCGGACGGGCCCTGACCGAGCGTCTGACCGGCCGCGGAGTGACGGTGCTGGGGGAGCGGGAGGCTTCCCGGCAGGGTGCCGCCTCGGCCGACACGGTGGTGTGGCTCGGCGGCGTGGGGGAGGACACCCTCCTGACGGCGGACGGTGGTGACGGGGCGGCGGGCGGCGGAGCCCGGGCGGCGGACGGCCGTGACGGGGCCAGAGAGGTCAGGGAGCGGGCCGACCGTGCCGCAGACGTCGGCGACCCGGCCGCGATCGGCACCCCCGGGCGCGCAGCGGACCGCCCTCACCGGACCGGGTCCACCCCCGACTGCCTCGACACCGCCTCACCACGCCCCGCGCTGGACGCACTCGCCGACGCCGACGGCTGTTCGCGTCTGCTGGTCGTCACCGAGGACGCCTTCGTGACCGGCACGGCCACGGAACGGGCACGCCCGGCGCGGGCGCTTGCGCACGGCTTCGCCCTCGCACTCGCGGAAGAACACCCAGGACTCACCGCCCGCAGCGTCGACCTGTCCTCGCACGACACGCTCGACGCCCGGCTCGACGCCCTCGAACAGGAGCTGTTCTCGTCCCCCCACCCGCAAGGGCAGGGCGTGGGCGGTGCGGTCGCATGGCGCGGTGACCGCAGGCTCGTGCGTACGCCGTGCGAGGTGACGGACGCCGCCACGTCCCCCGGCGCCCTGCCTCCGCACGGCACCTACCTGATCACCGGCGGAGCCGGCGGCCTCGGTTCCGCACTCGCCCGTGACCTCGCCGGGCGCGGCGCACCCCGGCTCATCCTGACGGGGCGTTCCGCGACCGCCCCCGGCGAGCTGCTCGCCGAACTCCGCGCCCAGGGCGCCCTGGCCGAGTACCACGCGACCGACGTGTCCGACGAAGCCGCCGTCGACGCCCTGTTCGCAACGCTGCCCGCTCTGGACGGCGTGTTCCACGCCGCCGGGACGGTCCGGCCGGGCACGCTCCGCTCCAAGACCGACCGGGAGATCGAGCAGGTGCTCGCCGCGAAGGTGCGGGGTACGTCGCTGATCGCCGAGGCGCTGCACCGGCACGGCCGGCGCCCCGCGGTGTGCGTCGCCTTCTCCTCGCTTGCCTCCGTGGTGCCCGAACTGGCGGGTGCGCTCGGCGACTACGCGGCGGCCAACGCCTTCCTCGACGCCTTCGCCGCCGCCGAGCGCGCGGCCGGGAATCCCTGGCAGGCGATCGGGTTCGGACCCGTCGCGGACACGGGACTGGCCGCCGGTTCACCGGCCCTGGCCCGTATGCGCGCTCACGGACTGACCCCCATGAGCGCGCGGGACGCCATCGCCGCACTGCACACGGCCGTTGCCACGGATGCCGCGCATCTGCTGGTCACCTCGTCGCGGATGTCGGCGCCGACCGTCGTGGGGGACGGTTCGCACGACAGCCCGCCCACCGCGGCCCCGACCACCGCGCCCCCGACCACCGCGGACGCCGTGCGCCCCGTACCGGACCCGTCCCGCGTGACCGAGCTGGTGCGCCACCTGCTGGCCGAGGCGCTGCACCGCGCCCCCGAGGACATCGGCGACGACGAGCACTTCCTCGGTCTCGGGCTCGACTCGCTCACCGCCGTGGACCTCGCGCGGCGCCTGGAGGGGGAACTCGGGCTGCCGCTGCCCGCCACGCTGCTCTTCGAGTACCGGACGGTCGGCGAACTGGCCACCCACCTCAGCAGACGGGCACCGACCGGCGCCGCTGCCCCCGCCGCCGCGCCGCCCGCGCGGGAGGACTCCCCGCCACGCCCCCTGACCCCGCTCCAACTCGCCTTCCACACGACCGAGGCGCTGTACGACGGCGTCACCGCCTACGGCTACATACGCCAGACCGTCAGCGGTCCCCTCGACACCGGGCTCCTCGGCCGTGCCTTCGGCCACCTCGCCGCACGGCACTCCATGCTGCGGCTGCGGATCACCGGCGACGGCACACCGCCGCGCCAGTACGCCGCGCCCGCCGAGCCCACCGACCGGCCGCCCCGCTGGTACGAGGTGCGCGAACCGGACGGCGCCTCCCCGCCGCTGCCCGACGTCGAACGGCGGCTGTACAACCGTCCGTTCGACCTGACCGCAGAGGACCCGGTGCGTGCCGTGCTCGTCCGCGACCCGCGCGACGCCCACCTCGCCCACCTGCTGCTGGTCGTCCACCACAGCGCCGCCGACGGCTACAGCCTCAAGGTGCTGTGCGAGGAACTCTGGTCGCTCTACACCGCGCTCGCCCACGACGGCACCCGCGAACTCCCGCCCGTCCGTGCCGAGTTCGGCGACTACGCGGACCTCGTGCGCGCCGAACGCCACTCCCCGGCCTTCACCAGGGACCAGCGGTACTGGAGCGAGCGCATCGCCGAACACACGGCAGCCGCCTCGGCGCGGGCACTGCCGTACGACGGCGACCCGGAGGCGCTGCCCACACCACCGCTCACCCACCACCAGACCGCCGTGGACGCGGCCCTCACGGCGGGACTGCGGGAGCTGGCCGCCCGGCACGAGGTCTCCCTCTTCCACCTCCTCCTGGCGGTGTACGGCCGTTGCCTGGCCCGCTGGAGCGGCCGGCGGCGCGTCGCCGTGAACGTGGCGCGAGCCCGCCGCGAGGCACCCCTGCCCGGGATCGAGCGTCTGGTGGGCCCGCTCGCCGACACCCTGCCGGTGTTCGTCACCGTCGACCCCGACGAGCCCGTGACCGGACTGGCCCGGCGGCTGCGCCGGATCTGGCAGGAAGCGGAGTCCCACGCCACACTCACCAGCCCCGACATCGCCGCGTTGCTGCCCGCCACCGGCGCGGCCCCGCGCACGGTCGCCCCTGCCGGGTTCAGCTTCGCCCGGTTCCCCGTGAATCACGGCCGCGACTGGCCGGTCACCGTGACCCCGGCCGCGGCGGCCACCGCCTCCGCGGCGACCCGCCTCGGGCTGCTGTGCTGGGAATCGGACGAAGCCCTCAGCCTGTCCTGGAACCATCCCGCCCACCTCTTCCGCCCCGAGACCGTCGAGCGTCTCGCGGCCGAGTACCGCGAAGAGCTGCGCGCCGCCACCGAGCCGCCCACCCGTCCGCGGCCACACGGCGACGGCGAGGGGATCGTCGACCGCCTGGATGCCCGGTTCCTGGCGACACCACGAGCCGTCGCGGTGGACACCGGCCGCACCACCCTCACCTACGCCGAACTCGACACCGCCTCCGCAACGCTCGCGGCACGGCTGCGTGCCGAGGGCGTACGCCCGGGTGATCTGGTCGGCCTGATCACCGAACCGGGCGCCGACACCGTCGTCGGCGTGGTCGGCATCCTCCGCGCGGGCGCCGGCTGGGTGCCCCTGGACGCGACCCACCCCGAGGCGCGGCTGCGGGACCAGGCACGTCGCACCGAACTGCGTGTCACGGTCTGCCAACCCTCGACCCGTGGGGCCGCCGCCGCGCTGGACGGCGTCACACCGGTCATGGTCACGGCCGGCGACCAGCCCTGCGCCACCCCGCCGCCGAGCGAGCCGCAGCCCGCCGACCCGGACGCCATCGCCTACGTGATCTTCACCTCGGGCTCCACGGGCCGCCCCAAGGCGGTCCCGATCACGCACCGGTCGATGCTCAACTACCTCGACTGGTCCGTGGCGACCTTCGGTTACGGCCCGCAGGACCGGCTCGTGCAGACGGCGTCCGTCTGCTTCGACGCCTCCGTACGGCAGTTGCTGGCACCGCTGCTGGCCGGTGCCACGATCCACACCCTCACCCGGGACCTCCTGCGTGACCCCGAAGCACTCCTGGACCGGATCGTCGACCACCGCATCACGGTGTGGAGCTCGGTACCGACGCTGTGGGAACGCCTGTTGACGGCCGCCGAGACCCGGGCACGGCAGGACGGGACACCGCCGGACCTGTCGGACTTGCGCTGGGTGCACGTCGGCGGCGAGGCACTGCCCGCCGCGCACGTACGCCGCTGGTTCGACCTGCTCGACGCGTGCGGCGGCCGGGAGCACCGGATCGCCAACCTCTACGGGCCGACCGAGACCACCATCAACGCCACCTGCCACATCATCACCGCCCGGCCGGCCGACGACGCACGGCAGGTGCCCATCGGCCGGCCGGTGGCCGGGACCGATCTGGCCGTCGTCGCCGAGGACGGCCGTCACTGCGCGCCCGGCGAACCCGGTGAACTGCTCATCGCCGGCACCGGGTTGACCCCCGGCTACCTCGGCGAACCGCACCTCACCGCCGAGGCGTTCGTCGAACGCGACGGCAACCGCTGGTACCGCAGCGGCGACCGGGTCCGTCGGGCGGCGGACGGCGTACTGGAATTCCTGGGCCGCCTCGACGACCAGGTGAAGGTCCGCGGCCACCGCGTGGAACTCGGCGAGGTGGAGGCCGCGCTGCTGACCCACCCCGACGTCGCCCGTGCCGCCGTGCTGCTCCATGACGGGCGTCTGGTGGCCTACCTGGAACCCCGGTCCGGCTCGGCCGATCCCGACGCACGCGAGGTACGCGCCTTCCTGGCCCGCGTGCTGCCGCCGTACATGCTGCCCGGACGCATCCGCACGCTCCCGGTGATGCCCCTCACCGGCACCGGAAAGATCGACCGCAACCGGCTGGCCCACAAGGCGCAGGCGGCGTCCGAGGCGGAGACCGGTGAAAGCGCGGGTACGCACGAGACCGCTCACCACGCCGTGGGGGACCCTGCTGCGCTGCCCGCGCGATGCGGCCCCGGCGCCCCGCCCGCCACCCCGACCGAGCACACCGTGGCCCGCATCTGGTCGGACCTGCTGGACGTGCCGGCCGTCACCCGGGAGGACGACTTCTTCACGCTCGGCGGCGACTCCATCCTGGTCCTGGAACTCTTCGCCCGCCTGCGCGCGCACCTGCCGGCCGTCCCCCGGCCCACCATCGTCTACACCCACCGCACGCTCGGCGCCCTGGCCGCGGCCCTGGACACGGCCGCCTCACCGGAGCCGCTCCCGGAACCCGCCCCCGCGCAGGCGACGGCCCCCTACCCCCTCACGCCGTCCCAGCGGGGGTTCCTGCTCGCCGAGGCCCTCGACCCCACCGCGGGCTCCGGCTGGCTCGCCCGGTTCCGGCTGACCGGACCACTGCGGCCGGACGTCTTCCAGCGGGCCGTCGACATCCTGGTGGCCCGTCATCCGATGACGCGTACCGTCTTCCCCGCGGGTGCCCGCCCACCGGTGCAGCAGGAGCTGCCGGACTCGTTGCGCCTGCCGGTGGCGGTGGAGTCGCTGGCCCACCCCGGTCTGCTGGAGCAGCGGATCGCCGAGGAGGCGGGGCGCCGGATCGAGCCGTGGGCCTGGCCGTTGCTGCGGCTGCGGCTGTTCACCGTGGCGCCCGACGACCATGTGCTCCTCGTCCACGCCCACCACCTGATCGGCGACGGCTACAGCGCCGCCCTGCTCGCCAGGGAACTGCTCACCGTGTACGACCGCCTCGACCGCGGCCTGCCGCACGGTCTGCCGCCGCTCCAGAGCACCTTCCGCGAGCACGTCGCGCTGTCCGCCGTACACGCGCGACCCCGTGACCCCGAGGCCGAGGCGTACCACGCACGGGTGTGCGCGCCCTACACGCCGCCCGTGCTGCGCCGCCCGGCCACCGAGGACACCGAAGCGGCCCCCGCGTTCCACACCACGGGGTTCACGCTGGACGCCGCCACCACACAGGGGCTGCGCGTGCTCGCCCGGGCGGCGCGGCGCACGCTGTACGCGCCGCTGCTCACCGGGTACTACCGGGCCCTGGCGTCTCTCACCGGCCGACGCGACCTGGTCCTGGGGCTCGCGGTCACCGGACGCGAGGACTCCACCGCCGACGCGCATCGGGTGTTCGGCCCGTTCGCGCAGGCGGTGGCGGTACGACCGGCCCGGACCCATGGCCAGGGCGAAGGGCAGCAACCGCCCTCGTTCCATGAGGACATGAGGAACATCGCCGCCGAGGCCGAGCTGGCCCGGGCTGCGGGGCCCAGCGAGGCGCGCACGGCGGCGGGGCTGCCGTACCACGGCCAGTTCTTCTTCACCTTCCTCGACTTCACCTCGCTCGGCTCCCTGCCCGACGGCCGTCTGACCCTGCACACGGACGACTCCGACACCGCCCTCGCGCCACCGCCGGTGGGCACCGACGTCTTCCTCGCCGTGCGGCCGGTCGCCGAGGGTTCGGGTCTGCGCGTCACCGTACGAGCCTCGGCGGCGGCGCTCCCGGCGCGCGAGGTCGCCGGCTTCGCGCAGGAGATACGGAGTCAGCTCCGGGGCGCGCTCGGCGACACCCGTGCGTCCGGCGCCCGCCGTCCGCGACACACGACGGCCCCGCTCGACGCCGCGCTCGTCGGCTACCTGCCCGCACCACGCCATCTGGCCGCCCTCGCCGGGCTGCCGCAGGACCTTCCCGGCCTCGACCGCGAGGAGATCCGGGCGCTCCTCTTCCCGGACGGCCGCGCACGTCTGCTGGAGCGGACCACGACCCCGCTGGGGACCTCCGGGTTCGTCGCCCTCCCCGTGTTCGCCGACGAACTGGCCCCGGGAGCCGAGCTGGCGGCCCGCACCGCCCGGGCCGTAGAGCGGGCCGCCGCACTCGGCGCCCGCTGTGTCTCGCTCGCCGGCATGATCCCGTCCCTGACGGGCTACGGCTACGACGTCCTGCGGGAGACCACGACGAGCGCGGCGCTCACCACCGGACACGCCATGACGACCGTCGCCGTGGCCCGCACGGTCCACGCGGCGCTCGCGGCGACCGGCCGCCACCTGGCGGATCTCTCCCTCGCCGTCGTCGGATGCGGCTCGATCGGCACCTCGTCCCTGCGCCTGCTGCTGGCGACGGCCTCCCGGCCGCCGGCCCGGCTGCTGCTGTGCGACCTGCCCGGCAGCGCCGCGCGACTGCGCCGGCTGGCCGCGGAGCTGTCGTCCGCTCACCCGCGGACACCGGTGGACGTCGCGGAGTCGGGGCGGACACTGCCGTCGGTGGTCTACGAGGCCGATGTGATCGTCACCGCCGTGAGCGGCGCCCACGCCCTGCTGGACATCGGCCTGCTGCGGCCCGGCACGGTCGTCGTGGACGACTCCTTCCCGCACTGCTTCGACACCGCGAGCGCCCTGGACCGGATGAGCCGGGAGCAGGACGTCCTGGTCGTCGGAGGAGGTCTGCTCGCCCTCGACTCGACGCGGACCCGGCTCGACGCGGAACTGCCGGACGTGGCGAAGTCCGGCTTCGCCCTGCGTTCCGGGATCCCGGGCACGATGGCCTCCTGCCGCCTGGAGTCCCTGCTCCACACCCGGCTCACGGAGTCCGGCCGCCCCTCTGACCTGCCCCTGACCCACGGCCTCGTCGATCTGCCCCGCGCCCTCGCCCACTGGGACGCGGCCGACGCCGCCGGGATCAGGCCCGCCCCGCTGCACCTGCTCGACCGGGTCGTCGCGCAGGGCGCGGGGCGGCCGCTCAGACGAGGGGGATCGTGATGTCGTCCTCGACGGGCGGGTCGATCTCCTGGGCCCGGTTGCCGGTCGCGGCGTAGCAGCGCAGACGGACGGCCTCGGGGGTGACGTCCAGACGCAGGAAGGACTTGAAGAAGGGCGGGCTGTAGGTCTCCGAACCCGGTGAGAACAGCTGCGTGTAGATCTTGCGCACGGGCAGACGCAGCCGCGCCGTGCGGTCGGGGCGGCGGCCGGCGCCGAGCAGGGCGGCGACCAGGCGGATACGCCATGTGATGCGGGCGGTCCGCTGCTGGGCACGGGTCAGCGGGATGCCCAGACGCTCGGCGACGACGGCCGCCGCCTCCGCCTCGGTGAGGGTGAAGAAGCGGCGCATCCGCAGCCGGCGCCCGTAGAGCCGGCTGTAGAAGGCGAGGGAGTCACCGCGCAGGGGATAGCAGTGGAAGTCCTTCTCGGTGACGTCCGCGATGTCGACCCGCGGGATCGTGTGCGTGGCGTGCATGAACGCACCGCCGCCGCCCGAGACCACGTACTGGATGCGGCGGCCGTCCACCTGCACGGGATAGCGCTGGTAGTTGTGGATGTCGCCGCCGATCGCCGCGACGTAGCGGTGGGCCGGGTCGCGGACGATGTCGTCCACGGTGCCGCCCCCTTCGATGGCGCAGGGGTGGTGCTCACCGTCCACGTACAGGGGTTGGCCGGTGACGAGGATCTTCGGCCGCGGGTCCTCGGACACCTCGCGCAGCCACGCTCCCTGTTCGGCGTCGATGGTCCCGAGCAGACCGGTGTCGAGACCGACGATCCGCACCGGCCCGGCGTCGATCGCCCAGTACGGACCGGGCTGGACGGCCTGCTGGACGGCGGCCGACCGCAGCGTGCGTGCCTCGCTCAGGCGTCGGCCGTCCCCCTCGCGAGGCCGGTGCCACAGCAGCGAGCGCAGCCACGCCCTGCTGAACGCGCGTGGCGTGGGCTCGGGTGCCAGGGGCGGGGCGTCGCCGCAGAAGACACGCATGAACGCGCCGAGGTCCTCGTACCAGTCGTGGTTGCCCGGCAGCGCGTAGATGGGCGCCTGGTAGTCCTGGTACGGCCGGAAGAACTTGGTGCCGTAGTCGTCGGCGCTGCCGACCGGGTAGATCACGTCACTGGCGAGGATCGCGAACCGTGTGTCCTGACCCACTTTCAGCAGGCCTGGCACGACGGCGTACTGGGAGTCGTCGCCCTCGCCGGTGTCGCCGATGACCAGGAAGGAGAAGCGGTCCGGGTCGTCGCGCCGGATCACCTTGTCGGCGGGCGCCCCGGCAGCCGCCCGCTGCGCCACCCAGCGGCTTCGGGTGCGACCCGTGGGGTCGCCGAACCAGGACGCCAGCATGCCGTTGCGCGCGGCCCACAGCGTCTTCGGGTTCAGCCAGGAGATCTTCTCGACCTTGGGCGGCATCAGCCGTTTGTACGCGCCGAGTTCGGCGGCGCCCCAGCCGGCGCCCTCGGCGGTATCGCGTGAGGAGTCAGACACGGGTGCACCGTAACAATGGCCGGGTTCGGGCCGGCACGGGAGGCGGGGGCGGGCGAGTCGTCGCTTCCCCGCCCCCGGTCACCGCTCGCGGGTCCACGCCTTCGGGCCGGGCGGTCGGGCGCCGACGGGGGCGGCCCTGAGTTCCGGTCCGGTGCCCGGCCGTTGCCCGGGGGCGCTGTCCGGTCCGGTGCGCCGGGGGACGGCGGACCGCCTCCGCTCGGCCTCCCCCAGGACCAGCAGCGGGTCGAACATCACCACCACGCCGGCCAGCAGCAGGAAGGTGATCGGCCCCAGGAGCATGGGCAGCAGCAGCGAGGTGGGCGAGTCGCCGGACCACGAGGCACCCGTGGTGCCGTGCAGGTGCACGCTGACGGCGGCCATGCCGGTGTAGTGCATCCCGGAGACGGCGATCCCCATGACCAGGCTGGCGCCGAGGCTGGTCGAGAAGCCGCGGACGGTGACGGCCGCCCACAGTGCGGTGGTCGCGGCGACGACGGCGATCAGGACGGACAGCCCGACGGTGACCACGTCGTACCGGATGCTGCCGTCGAGGCGCATCGCGGCCATGCCCAGATAGTGCATGGCGGCCACACCGAGCCCGGTGATCACACCGGCGCCGGTCAGCGTCCCCCTGCCCGCCCCTCGGTAGCCGACGATGAACACGCCCACGCCGACCACGAGGATCGCGACGGCGAGGCTGAGGACGGTGAGGCCCGCGTCGTAGCCGATCCGGGCCTCCGCCACGTCGAACCCGATCATGGCGATGAAGTGCATGGTCCAGATGCCGCAGCCGATGGAGGCGGCGCCCAGCGCCAGCCAACCCGGCTTCCAGGACTCCTTGTCGAGCAGCGAGCGGACGATGCACCGCAGCCCCAGCGCCCCTCCCAGGCAGGCCATCAGATAGGCCGCCACCGGGGTCACCGCACCATAGCGGAACCCGTCGATCGTGCCTTGCATGAGCCAACTCCCCCCAGAGCCATGGCCATTGATGGAGCAAGGTCTACGGGTCGAGGATGCGTGGAGCAAGCCCTTACCGTCGGTAGCCGTTGAGCTCTGCAGCAACAGGAGTCCACTCCGGTCACACAGGGGCGACTTTCGGCCGGAGAAGGGGCCCTCCCTCGAACGCCCGGCCGGCGGCGCAACCCTTGCCGCACCAGGAGCCGTCCACACCGCCGCCCGCCGGGGCGCGAGTGGTACGGGGCCGGCGGATGTGGCACAGATGGAGTGGGGAGGCGGCGGTCGGACTGCGGCGGAAGGGCCGGGCATGCGGGAACTCGCGATCATCGAGGCACCGTCCGTACTCGGCCTGCGGCCCTCGGGAGTCCAGGACCTGCCGGCGGCCCTGCTCGACGCCGGCCTGCCCGCCGGCCTCGGCGCGGTGACGGCCGGCCGCGTCGAACCGCCGGCCTACGACCCGGTCCGCGACACCGGCACGGGCGTCCTCAACGCGTACGCCATCGCGCGGTACTCCGCCCGGCTGGCCGACGCCGTCGGCGACGTCCTCGACACCGGCCGTTTTCCCGTGGTCCTCGGCGGAGACTGCAGCATCCTGCTCGGCAACCTCCTCGCCCTGCGCCGCCGTGGTCGCCACGGACTGCTGTTCCTGGACGGACACACCGACTTCTACCAGCCCTCGGCGGAGCCCCGCGGCGAGGTGGCCTCGATGGAACTCGCCCTCGCCACCGGTCGTGGCCCGCGCCTGCTCACCGACCTGGAGGGACGCGGCCCGCTGGTGCGGGACGAGGACGTCGTGGCCCTCGGCTTCCGCGACGCCGAAGAGTCCGCACGAGCCGGTATGCAGGCCCTGCCGCCCGGTCTGTACGCGGTCGACCTGGACGGCGTACGCGCGGTCGGCGCGGCCACGGCAGCACGGCACGCGGTCGACCGGCTCACCGCCGGCCCCGACGGCGGGTACTGGGTCCACCTCGATGTGGACGTCCTCGACGACATGGTCATGCCCGCCGTCGACTACCGCATCCCCGGCGGGCTGACCTGGGAGGAACTGGAGAGCGTGCTGCGCACGGCCCTGGCCGAGAGGCGCGCCGTGGGCTTCGACGTCACGATCTTCAATCCCCGTCTCGACCAGGACGGCACGATCGCCGCCCGACTCGCCGAGTGCCTGCGCAGGGGGCTGGGGGTGCGGACAGCCCGGCACCGGTGACTTCGTTACGCTTTGGGCACCTGAACGATCAAGCGCTCTCCCGGCCGCGCCGCGGCGCACCGGGCCCCCATCCCGAAAGGCTCCCACCCTGAACGACTCGCTCATGGAAGCGCTCTCTGCCGTCCTGCTCGTGTTGGTGCTGGTCTGTGCAGTGGTGCGTCCACGGGGTCTGCCGGAGGCGGTCTTCGCCGTCCCGGCCGCCGCGGTGGTCATCGCCACCGGGGCCATCCCCCTGGACCACGCGGCGGACGAGGTCACCCGTCTCGGTCCGGTGATCGGCTTCCTGGCAGCGGTCCTCGTGCTGGCGCAACTGTGCGACGACGAGGGACTGTTCCAGGCGTGCGGCGCCTGGATGGCGCGCACCGCCGCGGGACGCCCGCGCCGCCTGCTCGGCCAGGTGTTCCTCGTGGCCTCCCTGATCACCGCGGTGCTCAGCCTGGACGCCACCGTGGTCCTGCTGACCCCGGTGGTCTTCGCCACCGCCGCCCGGCTCGGTGCCCGTGCCAAGCCGCATGTGTACGCGTGCACCCACCTGTCGAACACGGCCTCCCTGCTGCTGCCCGTCTCCAACCTCACCAACCTGCTGGCCTTCGCCGCCAGCGGCCTGAGCTTCACCCGCTTCGCTCTGCTGATGGCGCTGCCGTGGCTGGTCGCGATCGCCGTCGAGTACGTGGTCCTGCGCCGGTTCTTCGCGGTGGACCTGGACGCCGGGGCGCAGGCCCCGTCCGTCGACGAGGCCCCCGAACTGCCGGTGTTCGCCCTGGTCACGGTGGCGGGCACACTGGCCGGGTTCCTGGTGACCTCCGCGGTGGGGATCGATCCGGCGTGGGCGGCCCTCGCCGGCGCGCTGGTGCTGGCCGTCCGCGCCCTGGCCCGGCGCCGGACCACCCCCGCGGCCCTGGTGCGCGCCGCCGCGCTCCCCTTCCTCGCCTTCGTGCTGGCCCTGGGCGTCGTGGTGCGGGCGGTCGTCGACAACGGGCTGGACGACGCCCTCGGCCACCTGGTCCCCGACGGCACCGGCCTGCCCGCGCTGCTGGGCATCGCGGTGCTGGCCGCCGTACTGGCGAACGTGATCAACAACCTGCCGGCGGTCCTGGTGCTGCTGCCGCTGACCGAGGCGGCCGGACCCGGTGCGGTGCTGGCGGTCCTGCTCGGCGTCAACATCGGCCCCAACCTCACCTACGCCGGGTCCCTGGCGACCCTGCTGTGGCGCAGAATCGTGCACGAACACGACACCGACGTGAAACTGGGGGAGTTCACCCGGCTCGGCCTCCTGACCGTGCCGGCGGCGCTCACCTGCTCGGTGGTGGCGCTGTGGGGGGCACTGCGGCTGACCGGCACCTGAGCGCACCCGACCGGGGACGGAACGAGAGGCTGGAGGTGATCCGTATGGCCGTCGTCGTGTGGATCGTCGAGGGCACCTGGCACGCGTGCGTGGACGCCGCCCGTAGCCAGGTCCCCGAGGGCGCGCAGATCGTGCTGCTGCACGTCACCGGGCACGAGAGCGAAGGCGTCGCGCACGGCGCTTTCGCCGGTCTGCTCGGCCGGGGCCACCCCGAACGGGACCCCGGCACCCGGATGGAGCGGTCGGCCGCCGATTCCGCCCGCGGGCTGCTGCGGGAGGCCGCCGACCGGCTCGGCAGGCCCTGCACGCGGGTGGAGCGCTCCGGCCGGGTCGAACGCGCCGTGGTCGACGCGGCCGAGGGCGCCGACCTGCTCATCGTGGCCCGGGACGGCGACCGCGGCCACCGCGGGCCCAAGAGCCTGGGCCCGGCGGGACGGTTCGTCGTGGACCACGCGCCCTGCCCGGTGCTGCTCGTCTGGCCGGGGCCGGCCCCGGACCCGGCTGGCGCAGCCCGCTGATCCCGTCGGCCGCGCAGGAGCAGCTGGGGCATCCGGTGTCCCGGGGGTGCTCGACGCCGTCGGCGTCGATGTCGTACGTCCACATGAAGTGGTGCATGACCAGCTGTGGGCGCCCCTCGAACAGGTCGAGCAGGCGGACCGTCCCCGGCGGGCCCTCGAAGGCGTACGGCTTGTCGACGCGGACCATGGGCAGCCGGCGCCGCTCGGCGTTGACCCGGTCCTGGGCGCGTGTGAGCTCCTTCTCCTCGGCCAGCAGTTCCTTGCGGGCGGCGAGCCACTCCTCGCGCGACACCACATCCGGCAGGTTCGCCATCGACGTCATCTCGGGGCTCCCCCGGTCGAGGCAGGGACTCCTTCAGCTTGCCCCTGCCCCGCCCGCGGCGCACATCGCGCCCGGCGCCTCAGAACGTCCGCTCCAGCAGGTCCAGCAGCGCCGCCCAGTGCCGCTCGTCCCCCTCGGGGTGGTACGCGGAGGTGTCGGCCTGGGTGAACCCGTGCCCCGCCCCCGGGTAGACCTCGCAGCGGTGCCGGACCCCCGCCTCGGTGAGCGCGTTCTCCAGGCGTTCGATCTGCTCGACGGGCAGCGACGGATCCTGGTCCGCGTGGCCGAAGTACAGCTCGGCGGTGATGTTCCCGGCGACCAGGTGCGGGCTGTCCGGCGCGTCGGTCGCGAGTCGGCCGCCGTGGAATCCGGCCGCCGCCGCGACCCGGTCCGGATAGGTCCCCGCGGTCAGCAGGGCCAGCCGCGCCCCCATGCAGTAGCCGGTGAGCGCGACCGGGCCGTCGGCCACCGCGGGGCTCTCGGCCAGCGCGCGCAGGAAGGCACCGGCGTCGCGCATCGCCCGCTCGGGCGTCAGCGCCTGCATCATCGGCAGGACGCTGCGGAAGATCTCCGGCCGGGCCGCGAGATCGATGAACTCGGGCAACTCGACCACCGGAGCGCGACCGTGACGATGGAACAGGTTGGGCACCAGCACCGTGTACCCGGCCGCGGCCAACCGGTCCGCCATCGCCTTCAGACGCGGCCGCAGACCGAAGGCGTCCATGTAGAGCAGCACCCCCGGCCGTGGCTCTCCGTCCACGGGACGGACCAGGTAAGCGTCGGCGGTGCCGTCCCCGGTCGGGACGTCGACGGCAATTCCCTGTACGGCGGTCATGGCGGCGGCGGGCTTCTCTGTGCGGGGAGTCGGCGAGCACGGCCCGCGGACGGGCCGGATCGAGGCCATCGTGGCACCTGCACCTGTGAGCGCCCGACCGCCTCGACCCGGCCCCGGCTCACTCGAACCGGGACGTGTCGCCCGCCCCCTTGCGTACGATCTCGGCCTCACCGCCGGAGAAGTCGATCACCGTCGTCGGCTCGGTGCCGCAGTCCCCGGAGTCGACCACCGCGTCCACCACGTGGTCGAGCCGGTCCTTGATCTCCCAGCCCTGGGTCATCGGCTCGTCCTCGTCGGGCAGCAGCAGCGTGCTGGAGAGCAGCGGCTCACCGAGCTCGGCGAGCAGCGCCTGGGTGACGACGTGGTCGGGGATGCGCACGCCCACCGTCTTCTTCTTCGGGTGCTGGAGCATGCGCGGCACCTCCCTGGTCGCCGGCAGGATGAAGGTGTAGCTGCCCGGTGTCGACGCCTTGATCGCCCGGAACACGTCGTTGTCGACCCGGACGAACTGGCCGAGCTGCGCGAAGTCCTGGCAGACGAGGGTGAAGTGGTGCCGGTCGTCCAGGCGGCGAATGGCCCGGATCCGCTCGATGCCGTCACGGCTGCCCAGTCGGCAGCCGAGGGCGTAGCAGGAGTCCGTCGGATACGCGATGAGCGCACCGGAGCGGACGCTCTCGGCGACCTGGGACACGGTGCGCGGCTGAGGGTTGTCGGGGTGCACGTCGAAGTACTTCGCCATTCACCGAGCCTATGCCCTGCACGGCCGCCGGCAGCGCAGGGCCGGGCAGGAACACCGGCGATCGCGCCGGGAGGGGCGGGGATGGATCCCACGATCCTGGGAAACCCGTCCCCCGTGCGAGCGCCCGCATACGACCGTGCACGCGTGAGGTAACGTCCCGAACGGTATGTCGGGACGGAGTGCAGGACGAGGTGAAGGCCGACGTGGCTGAGAGGGAGGACGGGGACCGTCCGGCGGGGGTGAGGGGCGCCGACGCCTCGGCCTGGGCCGAGGAGTTGCTGGGCCATCTGCGGCCGACCGGGCGTGACGTGCGCCGGGTCGTGGCCTGGCTCGCGGACGCCGTCCAGGGCACCGCCGCGCTCCAGGACGACGCGGGAACCCTCCTCGCGGGCACCCGACCGCCCCTGGACGACCGCCTGGTCGCCGACATCGCCGCCGGCCGGATCGCCTCCGCCGCCTGGGAAGGGCAGGGCCGTCATCTGCGCCTGGTCAGGGTCGTGTACCCCGACCCCACGGCGGCGGGGGTGCTCGCGGTGTCCCGGCAGGCGCCGTTCGACCGGCGGACCGCCGACATGGTCACGCACACCGTCCAGGTCATCGAGCTTCTGCTCAAGGCGGGCGAGACGACCGCCGCCGGGCGCCGGCTGGAGAGGGCGACGTCCGATCTGCGCCTGGCGATCCTGCAGTTGCTGATGGTCGAGGACACCGTTTCCGCCCGCCGTGTCGCCGCGGGACTGTGGCCGGGCCTGCTCGACACCGACACCGCCTGCGTCTACGTCGTCGAGGGCAGCGCCGAGGAGCGCGACCGGCTCGCCCAGGAGTGCATCGAGGCCACCGACGAGCGGGCACTGGTCGTGCGCTGTCCGGCGATGGACCAGCACGTGATCGTGGTGGCCCCCGACGAGGCAGCGGCCGGTGAACTGCGGTCGCTGATCGGCCCGCGTCCCGGCATCTTCATCGGCGGCAGCGCCCGGCAGAGCCTGGCCCGTACCGCGACCGCCTACGGCCAGGCCGTGAGCGCCCTCGCCGTGGCGCACTTCCGCCCGGACAAGGCCGCGGTCTACGCGGAGCGCACCCACCCCGAGCGCCTCATCGACCCGGCCGCCCTCCACGACTGGACGTCCGCACTGCTGCGGCCGCTCGACACCCTGCCGCACCACACCCGCGCCGAACTGCTCGCCACCACCCGGCTGGGCCTGGAGTTCACCGCCGTCAACACGGCGAAGGTCCTCGGCGTCAGCCGCAACACCGTCCGCGCCCGCATGGAGCGCGTGGAGACCCTGCTGCGCACGGACTTCTCCGACCTGACCGCTCGCGCGGTGGTGCACCTGGCGCTCAACATCCAGGTGGGCCGGGCCGGCGAACCCGACGGCCCCGGCGCCCGCGAGGAGTCCGGCGCCTCGCTGCGCGAGCTGCTGTCCGGCCCCGCCATGCGGACCTGGGCTCAGGACCTCCTCGCCCGCCTGGACAAGGACACCCGGGACCTGCGCCGCACGCTGCGCGCCTGGATCGCCGAAGGCGGCAACGCCGAACGCGCCGCGCAGGCCCTCGGCGTCCACGCCCAGACCGTCCGCGAGCACGTCCGCAGCGCCGAACCGGTCCTCGAACGCCAACTCCTCGCCGGCGGCAGCGACCTGTACGAGGTCGTCCTGGCCCACCTCGCCGTGGCCGACCTGGAACCCCCCACCCTCCCCGGGGCGAAACCGGGCCTTCCGGACTCACTTGTGCACAGGTGAGCCCCGCGGGCCGCGAAGCGGGCACTGCTGCGATACCCGATCCCTCCGCGTAGACGTAAGTTCGACTGCGCCGCGGGGACACGACCGGAACGGGGGACCGGTCGCGTCCCCGGGTCGGCGTGTCATCCCTCGCGCAGCCGCACGGGGATCTGCTGCCAGCCGAACGCGATGAAGGACGGCACCTGACGCAGTTCCTCCCCCTCCACGGCCAGGCTCAGGCCGGGGAAGCGGTCGAACAGCGCGGGCAACGCCGTCAGGGCCTCCACCCGGGCCAGCGGAGCCCCGATGCACCGGTGCACACCGATCCCGAACGCCAGATGGTCGTCGGCCCCGCGCGTGGCGTCGAAGGCGTCCGCGTCCGGCCCGTAGTGCGCGGGGTCCAGTCCCGCGGCGGCGAACGTGGTGATGATGGCGTCCCCGGCGGGAACGGTCACGTCGCCGACCTCGATGTCACTGACGGCGAAGCGCAGGGGGAGCGCCGCGATCGACGGATGCACCCGCAGCGTCTCGTCGACCACCGCGTCCCAGCCGATCTGCCCGGACCGCACGGCCGCCAGCTGCTCGGGATGGGTGAGCAGGGCGACGACCGCGTTGCCGATCAGGTTGACGGTCGTCTCGAAACCGGCACCGATCACCAGCAGCAGCGTGTACAGCAACTCCTCGTCGCTGAGCCGGTCGCCGTCCTCGTCGCGCACCCGGATCAGCTCGGTCGTCAGATCGTCCCCGGGATGCTCGGTGCGGTGGGCGATCAGCGCAGGCAGCACCGTACCGATCTGCTGCTGCACGAACGCGGCGTGCTCCGGGCTCGGGTCGGAGGTGTCCATGATGGACGCGATGAGCGCCCCGGTCGCCTCCCGCAACTCGTCGGGAACGCCGAACAGTTCGCAGATCATCCGCATCGGCAGCGGATGTGCGAAGGCGGCCTTCAGGTCGACCACCGCGGCTGCCTCGCCGTCGGGGGCGTCGAGCGCGTCGAGCAGCTCCGTGGTGATGGCCTCCACACGCGCCCGCATCTTCTCCGTACGCCGCTGGGTGAAGCTCGGCGCGACCAGTTTGCGCAGCCGCGTGTGGTCGGCGCCGTACGTCGAGAGCATGTTGACCACGCCGACCCAGCCCAGGATCCAGCCCCAGGAGGGGTGCTCGCCCACCTCCGGCCACAGCCTCCAGTGCAGCCGGGGGTCCTTGCTGACCTGCGGGTCGAGGATGAGTTCCCTGAGGGTGTCGTAGGTCGTCGGCGCCCAGGCGGGGATGCCGCCGGGCAGCTCCACCGGCACGATCGGGCCGAGGGCGCGCAACCGTGCGCTCTCGCCGGGGATGTCGGCGCCGAACGGGTCGACGGCGAAGCGTTCGGTGCGGTCGGTCACGGTCACGAGGCGACTCCTGGCTGGTCGGGGGAGCGAGGGCTGAACCGGACGGGCAGGGACGTCAACGAGCGGTGGAAGGGGCCGGGCCGCCAGGTCAGGCGCTCGCGCGGCAGGACCGGCTCCAGATCGGGCAGCCACTGGGTGAGCCGCTCGATCGCCTCGGTGGCGATGAGCAGCGTGTGCTGCCGGACCGGGCAGGCGTGCGGGCCCGCCGACCAGGACAGGTGCGAGGCGTCCCTGGGGTGGCGCCGGCCCGCGGCCTCCGGCTCGGCGACGGTCGGACCTCCCCTGCCCTGCGGGTCGTCCTGGAGCGCGAGCGCCCCGTAGGAGACGACCACCGGCACCGCGGCCCTGATCCACGCGCCGTGGAAGGAGACGGGCCTGCGGGCATAGTGGATGCCGTAGTTGGCCAGCGGCGTCTCGTGGTGCAGCACCTCCGTCACCGCGTCCGTCACGGGGCGGGCGCCGCTGGTGAGGGTGGAGTAGTACCGCGGGTTGCCGAGGACGCGGGACAGCGCGTTCGACACCAGGTTGGCGGTCGGCTCGTACCCGGCACCGAGGGTGAGGAACACCTGCCAGGTGACCTCCTCCGCGGTGAGTTGCGCGGGGTGGTCCAGCAGCCGGCTGGGCAGGTCCTCGCCCCGCCGCTCGGTCTTGGCCGCGATCAGCTCCAGCACGTAGCCGCCGAACTCGGCCTCTCCCTCGGCCGCTTCGGCGCCGCCCTCCATCATCTTGCCCAGTGCCAGGTGCAGGCGGTCGCCGTGGCTGTCCGGCAGTCCGAACAGGTCGTTGAACACCAGCGCCATCAGCGGGCGCGTGAACTCGCCCACCAGGTCCGCCCTGCCCTCGGGCCCGAACCGGCCCACCAGCACCCGCACCGCCCGATGCACCCGCGCACGCAGGTCGTGCGGTTCGATCCGGTCGAAGGTGTCGATCAGCGAGGTGCGGTAGCGGGCGTGGGCCGCGCCGTCGGCGAACAGCGTGTTGGGCCGCCAGCGCATCATGCCCAGGACCGGCGAGTCGTCGGCGACCGTCGACTCCCAGGGCCGCGGGTCGTGCGAGAACGTGTCCGTGTCGTGCAGCAGATCCAGTGCCGCGCGCCGGCAGGTGACCACGTACGCCGGTACGCCCGGCGCCAACTCGCCCCAGCCGACCGGCCCCTGGGCGCGCAGGGCCTCGTAGTACGGGTTCGGATCGAGCGCGAAGCCGTCCTCCCACAGGCGTACGGGTGCCGAGCGGGCGAAGACGTGCCGGTCGGGGGAGTGGGTGGTCACCGTTCCTCCGGAGTGTGACGGTCGATCAGGTGCTGGACCAGCGCGAGCAGCGCGTCCACGGACGAGTCGGCGACCCGGGCGTCACACGTGACCATGGGTGTGCCCGCCTCCAGGTCCAGGGCCGCGCGCAGCTGGTCCTCGGTGTGGTGGCGGGGCGCGTCCGGGAAGGTGTTGAAGGCGACCGCGTACGGCAGGCCCGTCTCCTCCACCAGACCCAGCACGTCGAAGGACGCGTCGATCCGACGGGTGTCGACCAGGACGAGGGCGCCCAGCGCCCCGTACGCGATGTCGTCCCACAGCGCACGGAACCGCTCCTGGCCGGGTGTGCCGAACAGGTACAGCACGACGCCGCCGGGCAGGCTGATCCGCCCGAAGTCGACGGCGACGGTGGTGGTCGTCTTGTCCCGCACCCCGGCGAGATCGTCCACCCGCGCCGACGCCTCGCTGAGCGGTTCCTCGGTGTGCAGGGGCCGGATCTCTGAGACCGAGTCGATCAGGGTCGTCTTGCCCACTCCGAAGGGGCCGGTGATCAGGATCTTCACCAGGTCCCGGGCGGTGTCGGGCAGGTGGACGTCCGCGCGCGGGGCCGCCGTGTCGCGGGTGGGGGCGTCACCCGGGGTGTTTGAGGGCGCGAAGGCCATCGGCCACTCTCTTCAGCAGGTCGGGGTCGAAGCGTGCCGCGGGCGGGATGGGCGCACGGGCCAGTACCAGGTCCCGGTCGATGAGTTCGGCCGCGAGGACACGCACCGCGGACACCGGCAACCGCAGCAGCGCCGCGGCCTCCACCACCGTCAGCAAGCCGCCGTCCAGCGCGTCCAGCAGGGCGAGCTGGGCGGCCGGCAGCCCGGCGGGGACGGCGCCGCGGGTGCTCATGAGAAGGGACAGCCGTTCCAGGTGGGGACGGCTGGGCCGGGCCACACCGCCGGTCGACAGATACGCGGGAACCAGAGGGCGGCCGGCACGGCGGCCGGTCATGCCGGCGCGCCGCCCTCGGCGCCTCGGGGCACGGCGGTCATCGCCTTCTCGCCCATCCGGGCCACCTGTGAGTGGACCCGGTGCGCGAGCAGGTCCAGGCGCACCTCCTCGTCCCCGTACGCGGCCACGCACGTCCCGTGGTCCGTCGGCACGATCAGCACGTACCCGTGGTCCGACTCGATGACGACCTGCCGCACCTCGGCCCGGTCCCGGTCGGCGAACGCGGCCGCCGCCGTCCGGCACGCTCCCTGCACGGTGCTGGTGATGGCGGCCACCCGCTCGGCCGAGGCCCGGCTGAGCGCGTCCGTGTACCCGGTCACCAGACCGTCCCGCGTGAGCAGTACGGCGGCCACCACGTGCGGCACCTGCAGGATCGGTTCGAGCACCCATGCCGTGTCTCCCGCGTCGCGGCTGGTCATCGAGCCGTTCCCCCTTCGTCCTCGTGGTGCTGGTCGGTCCGGTCGGTGTCCGTGTCGTTGCTCGTGTTTATGGCCGTGGCTTCGGGTACGGCCGTCGCGGTGTCGCCGCTGCGCTCGCCGGCCGCCGACCGGGCCGCGGACGTGGCGGCCTGCAACGCGCCCAGGGCGGCGGCGGCCTGCTCGGGACGGCGCCCGGCGGGGCGTGGCGCGGGCGAGTCGGCGGACGATGCCGTCACCCGCGTACGGCGTCGGCGTTGCGGAAGGCCGGCGGTGTCGCGGGAGGCGGGATGCCCGGACGGGGCGTCGCGGACGCCCGCATCAGGCTCGGCGCCGTGTCCGTGGGAGGCCGCGGAAGCCTTGCCGTGCGGGTCGTCGGGGGCCTCGCCCGCGGACGCGGCGGGCGTGGCGCCCGGCGCCCCGGTGGACGGTCCGGTGGCGGCCCTGCGCGTGGAGCGGGGCGCGCTCGCGGCCGGTGGCCGCTCCTCGGGGTCGATCCGGCTGAGCAGACGGCTGTCGACCCGCAGCACCGCCCGCACGCCGCCGTACGGCGACGGCGACGACACGTCCACGCTCAGATCGAACTGCCGGGTCAGCTGGCCGATCGCGGCGAGCCCCATGCGCGGTGGGTCGCCCAGTTCGGTGAGGAGGATCGGCTCGGCCCCGGCCACCAGCCGCTGCGCCCGGGCGCGTTCGTCCCGCGTCATGCCCAGGCCCGCGTCGTCGACCGTGACGCAGACGCCGTGATGGACGTGCTCCAGGTCGACGACGACGTCGGTGTCCGGCGCGGAGTGCCGCAGGGCGTTGTCGAGGAGTTCGGCGACGATGATCGCGACCGGTTCCACGGCGTGGGAGACCAGGGCCGTACCCGCCGCCAGGTGGTTGTGGACCCGGACCCGGTGATAGCCCGCCAGCCGGGCCTGGCCACCCGTCACGGCGTCCACCACGTGCGACTCCTCGCGGGCGAGTCCGACCCAGGCACCGCACACCACGGCCGTGACCTGCGCGCGCCGCAACGACTGCTCGTTCTCGTGGTCCAGTTCGAACAGGGTCTGCGCCAACTCGGGTTCGTCGTACTGCTGCTGCAGCCCGCGCAGCGCGTCCTGCAGCCGGTACAGGGCCGCCTGTATCTCGCGTGTGGCCCCGCGCATGCCCGCCTGCGCGGCGGCGTCGATCCGGGTGCGCTGCGCGGTCAGCTCGGTGCGCAGGCCGGTCAGTACCTGGTCCAGCGCGTGGCCCAGCGGTGTCCCCGCGGACTGCGGGTGCAGCGGGCCAGGCACGGGGACATGGGGATGCGCCAGCTGTGCGGCGGCGGCGGGCAACCGGTGAGCCGCCAGATGTTCGATCTCGGCCGTGAACGTCCGCAGGACGCCGTCGAGTCGGCTGCGCAGTGCGGCGATCTCCGCACGCTGCCGGTCCCGTTGGCGGAGCGTGCGCAGCAGACCGCAGCCCAGGGCGAGCGCGGACAGCGCGCCGACGGCGAGACCGCCGGTCACCAGGTCCGGTGTTTCGATCATCGAGTCGGTTCCCAGGGTCGGTCGGGATCAGTCGGGCAGGGTGGGGTCCGGTGCCGTGGGGCGAGGCGCTCGCAGCACAGTACACACCGTCATCGACCGATCTCGCACGGTCGATCAACACATCGCTTCGAAAGTGACGGGACTCTGCTCACACTTGCGTCATCTGTCGGAGATGCCTTGAAGCAAGGGGGAGTTGGCCCAGTTGCCCGCTCTTGACCGACGCCTTTGTCATGACCCTGGGGGGATGTCCTCGGCGTCGCGGGATTGCGCGGGAATGGCGCCCTCCGTGCGGTGTGTCCGTTCGGGCGGCGGGTACTCGGCGGGTCCAGGAACGAGATCGATCGCCGGAGGAGGTCCGAATGACCAGCGGCACGGAGACCGGTGGTGTGACCGGTACGCAGGACAAGGACTACAACCTGATCTGGTACGTGGAGGCATGCCTGAGCAACGCGCTGCGGCTGGAGACCTACATCGAAGACGCCGAGCGCGAGAAGGACGCCGAGGTGGCCGACCTGTTCCGCAAGGCCCAGGCGGACAGCCGCAAGGGTGCCGAACTGGGCAAGGCGCTCCTGCGTGCGCGACTGAACGGCGGCTGACCCCGCCCTGCCCGTGGGGCCCGGACATTGAGCGGTATCGGGTGTCCGGGCCTTCGCCTGTCCTGGTGTGCGGGTCGTGGTGGACCTGTGGGGAGCCCTGGCTTCGTCAACCATCCGACGGACACGTAGAGTTTACGTTCGTTCGGTCCATCGAACCGGACGGGCTTGCTAGGGTGCTACTCGCCGGTAGCAAGTTGAACGGGGGGGTGCGGGGAGCGGCGCGTCGGCGCCATGGCTCCTCGGCGGGTCGTCGAGGCGGAACGTCCGGCAAGGGGGCCGGGTCCGGCCGGGCGTCTGCACGTGGTTCACACGTGACCCTCGAACTCCAGTTCCTCGCCCACCGATCCAGACAGGTGAGACTCGCACTATGGTTCGTTCCCTGGTCGATCTCCTGACCACGCATGCCGCGCACCACCCCGACCGGACCGCCTACCGCTTCCTCGTCACCGGCGACTGCGACGGGGAGGTCCAGGAGATCTCCTACGCCCGTCTCGCCGAACGCTCCCGGGCCGTCGCGGCCTGGCTGCAGGAACGCGGCCTCACCGGCACCCGGGCGATGCTGCTGTACCCGCCGGGTCTGGACTTCGTCTGCGGCTACCTCGGCTGCCTGGCCGCCGGTGTCGTGGCCGTACCAGGTGTTCCGCCGCAGGGACGTGGTCACAACCACCGCGCCCTGACCCGGATGAAGCGGCTCATCGCCGACGCCGACGCCAAGGTGATCCTGGGGGGCCGCGAGGTGATCACCGCGCTGGCCGGCGCGACCGAGCACCTGCCCGAGCTCGCCGACGTCATCCGCGTCGCCACCGAGGACATCCCCGACGAGGCCGCCGCCTCCTGGCACGATCCCCGTGTCACCGCCGACTCGGTCGCCTTCCTGCAGTACACCTCGGGCTCCACCGCCGCACCGCGCGGCGTGGTGGTCACCCACCAGAACCTGCTGGACAACGCGCGGGTGATCAGCGAGCGCATGGGCCACACACCGGACGTCGTCGACGAGTACCGCCACGAGATGTTCGTCAGCTGGCTGCCCGTCTACCACGACATGGGCCTCATAGGTCCGGTCCTCAACACCCTCCACCTGGGCGCGACCGCCACCCTCTTCTCCCCGCTGCACTTCCTCCAGCAGCCCGGACGCTGGCTGACCGCCATCAGCCGCTACCGCCCGCACACGAGCGGCGGCCCCAACTTCGCCTACGAGCTCTGCCTCAAGCACGCCGGGCCCGAACTGCTCGACAACCTGGACCTCAGCAGCTGGAAGGTCGCCTTCAACGGCGCCGAACCCGTACGCGCCGCCACCCTGCGCCGTTTCGCCGACACCTTCGCCCCGGCCGGCTTCCGCCGCGAGGCCCTCTATCCCTGCTACGGCCTGGCCGAGGCCACCCTGATGGTCACCGGCGGCACGGTCCACACCCCGCCCACCCTGCTCCAGGCCCCCCACACCGGCCCGCACGCCGGCGAGGCCGACGCCGCGGCCGTCAGCTCCGGCCGCCCCGGACCCGGCGTCACGGTCGCCGTCGTCGACCCCGAACGGCGCGAGGAACTGCCCGAGGGCGAGGTCGGCGAGATCTGGGTGCGCGGTGCGAGCGTCGCCAAGGGCTACTGGCGCAACGCCCTCGCCACCCGCGAGACCTTCCGCGCCACGCTGCCCGGCCACGAGGGCCGCTTCCTGCGCACCGGCGACCTCGGGTTCCTGTGTGCCGGCGAGCTTTTCGTCACCGGCCGCCTGAAGGACCTCATCGTCGTCGACGGACGCAACCACTACCCGCAGGACCTGGAGCTGACCGCCGAGATGGCCCATCCGGCCCTGCGCCCCGGCTGCACCGCGGCGTTCTCCGTCGACGGGGGAACGCCGGACTGCGTCGGAACCGGCGGCGAACAGGCCGTCGTCGTCGCCGAGATCGCACCGGACTCGGCGTCCGAGGCAGAGAAGATCATCGACGTCGTCCGCAGCGGAATCGGCGAGGCCCACGGCCTGCCGGTGCGTGAGGTCGTCCTCGTCCGGCCCGGCACCATTCCCAAGACCTCCAGCGGGAAGATCCAGCGCCACGCCTCCCGGGCGGCCTACCTGAACGGCACCCTCGCCGTCATCGAGGAACCCGCCCTCGACTGACACCGCCGCCACCGTCGTACTCCGCCGCGTCGCGTCGCCCGCGGCGGCTGTACGGCGCGTGCGCCCTGCCCGCCGTAGGGCCGCCGCCCTCTCCTTTGTCCACCCTTCACGAGGACACCTGTCTAGATGCCTGCGCACGAGTCCCCGAAGCAGTCCCCCGGCCCCCTGCTGACGACACCGCAGGAGGTGCGGGCCTGGCTGGAACCGGCCGTGGCCGAGGCGGCGGGGCTCGACCCGCTGGCGGTGGACCCGCACCGGCCGATCGCCGAACTCGGCCTCGGTTCACGGCAGTTGGTGACGCTGGCCGCCGAACTGTCGGCGCTGACCGGTCGTGCCCTGGACCCGTCCCTCGTCTTCGACCACCCCAGCGTCGCCGCGCTCGCGGAGGCGGTGTTCGACGACACCCCCGCCGGCGCCCCAGCGGTGTCTGCCGCCACCGGGGACACGGCCGTGCGGGCCGCCGACGACATCGCGATCATCTCCATGGCCTGCCGCTTCCCCGGCGGCGCCGACACCCCCGAGGCGCTCTGGCGGCTGCTCGCCGCCGGGGAAGACGTCATCTCCGACGCCCCGCAAGGGCGCTGGGACACCCGGGCGCTGCTCGATGCCGACCCGGACGCGACCGGCAAGGCGTACTCCCTGCGCGGCGGCTACCTCTACGGCATCGACCGCTTCGACGCCGGCTTCTTCGGGATCTCGCCACGCGAGGCGGCGGCCATGGACCCCCAGCAACGGCTGCTGCTGCAGACCGCCTGGGAGGCCGTCGAACGGGCCGGCCTCGTCCCGGACACACTCAACGGCAGCCCCACGGGCGTCTACATCGGCCTGTACGACAGCGGATACCTGGCCGCCGCCTCCCTGGACCAGCTCGACGGGCACGTCGGCACCGGCTCGGCCGGCAGCGTGGCGTCCGGCCGTATCGCCTACACCCTCGGCCTCCAGGGCCCCGCCGTCACCGTCGACACCGCCTGCTCGTCGTCCCTGGTCGCCCTCCACCTGGCGGCACGGGCCCTGGCCGCCGGTGAGTGCGACCTCGCGCTGGCGGGCGGCGCGAGCCTGCTGGTGACCCCGCGCGGGCACGTCGAGTTCAGCAGGCTGCGCGGGCTTTCGCCGTCCGGGCGGTGCAGCCCCTTCTCGGCGGACGCCGACGGAGTGGTGTGGGCCGAGGGCTGCGGCGTGCTGCTGCTCAAGCGGCTCGCGGACGCGCGTCGCGACGGCGACCGGATCCTCGCGGTCGTCAAGGGCTCGGCGATCAACCAGGACGGCCGCAGCCAGGGCCTGAGCGCCCCCAACGGGCCCGCTCAGGAACGGGTGGTGCGCGCGGCCCTCGACGCGGCCGGGCTCCGGCCGCACGACCTGGACCACGTCGAGGCCCACGGCACCGGCACCCGGCTGGGCGACCCCATCGAAGGCCGGGCCCTGTCCGCCGTCTTCGGACCCGACCGCCCGGCCGACCGCCCCCTCGGCATCGGCTCCCTGAAGTCCAACATCGGCCACACCCAGGCCGCCGCGGGCATCGCAGGCGTCATCAAGACCGTACTGGCCCTCCACCACGAACGGATACCGGCGTCCCTGCACGCCGACTCCCCGACCGAACACATCGACTGGGCGCACGCCGGTCTGCGCCTCCTGCGCGAGGCCCAGGCGTGGCCCCGCGACCCCGAACGCCCACGCCGCGCCGGCGTGAGCGCGTTCGGCATCAGCGGCACCAACGCCCACGTGGTCCTGGAGGAAGCCCCCGAGGAACAGCCCTCGGCCCCTGGCATCCTCCCCGGCCCCACCCTCTTCCCGCTCTCCGCCCGCACCCTCCCCGCGCTGCGGCGACAGGCCGACCGCCTGCGCGAAAGCCTCACCGGACAGCCCGAGCCGGCGCTCCCCGCCGTGGCGGCCACCCTGGCCCACCACCGCACCCACTTCGAGCACCGGGCCGTCGTGCAGGCCGGCGACCGCGACGAACTGCTCACCGCACTGCGGGCTCTGGCCGAGGCCGAGTCCGACGCGGCCGGCATCACCGGCCCGCGCCAGGCCGGCCGGACCGGCAAGCTGGCGTTCGTCTTCCCCGGCCAGGGGGCGCAGTGGACCGGCATGGCGCAGGACCTGCTCGACCGCGATCCGGTGTTCGCCGACGAACTCGACCGCTGCGACGCCGCCCTGCGCCCCTTCACCGGCTGGTCGGTGGCATCCGTCCTGCGCGGCGACGAAGGCGCCCCGCTGCTGGACCGCGTCGACGTCGTCCAGCCGGTGCTCTTCGCGGTGATGGTGTCGCTCGCCGCCGTGTGGCGGGCCCGGGGCGTCCGGCCGGACGCGGTCGTCGGACACAGCCAGGGAGAGGTGGCCGCGGCCTGCGTCGCCGGGGCGCTCGGCCTCAACGACGCGGCGGCTGTGGTCGCTCTGCGCAGCCAGGCCCTGACCGAGCTCTCCGGCACCGGCGCGATGGCCGTCGTCGGCCTGCCGCACGCCGACGTCGAGGACCGGCTCGCCGGCCTCGACGGCACGATCGGCGTGGCCGCCGTCAACAGCGGCCGCTCGACGGTCGTCGCCGGGACCGTGGACGCCGTGCAGGCACTGCTCCGCGACCTCGAACGGCAACAGGTCTTCGTCCGCCGGCTCGACGTCGACTACGCCTCGCACAGCGCCCAGGTCGAACCGGTCCGCGCCACCGTCCTCGACGAACTCGACGGCATCACCACCTGCCCGACGTCCGTGGCCTGGTACTCCACGGTCACGGGCGAGCCCGTCACCGGTGAACTCGAAGCCGACTACTGGTACACCAACCTGCGCGAACCCGTCCGTTTCTCGGCCACCGTCGAACGCATGGTGGCCGACGGCTACCGCTGCTTCGTCGAACTCGGCCCGCACCCGTCGCTGCTCACCGCCCTGCACACCGTCGACGAGGACCTCGTCGCCGTCGGATCGCTGCGCCGCGACGAGGACGGGCCCGCCTGCCTGGACCGCGCCGCGGCCGAACTCCACGTACACGGACGGCGCGTCGACTGGCGCCGCCTGGTCCCGCACACCGGCCCCGCCGACCTGCCGACCTACGCCTGGGACGACCAGCGCCACTGGACCGAACCCGCCGCCTCGGCCACCACTCCCGGCCTCCTCGACCGCGCCGCTCACCCGTTGCTGGGCGTCCAGCTCCGGTCGGCGGACGCGACCCGCTGGACCTTCCGCGACGAGTGGTCCCGGGCCACCGCCGACTGGCTGCCCGACCACACCGTCTTCGGCCGGACCGTGGTCTCGGGCACGACCCTGATGGAACTGTGCCGAGCCGCCCTCGCGGTGGCCCGCCCGGACGCCCCCGCCGACGTCACCGACCTGCTCCTGCTCGCCCCGCTCACCCTGCCCGAGAACGGCACCGTCGAGGTGTCCGTCGAGGTGACCACCGCCGGGACCGCACCGGAGATCACGGTCCACAGCCGGCCGCGCGGTCAGGACCCGGCGGACTGGACCCTGCACGCCACCGCGTCCGCCGCCGCACCCGCCACCGACTCGGCCGACGCCCCACCGACCTGGCCCGAGACCGTCGAACCGGCCTGGAGCGAGGACACCTACGAGCGGCTCACCGCACTCGGCCTCGGCTACGGCCCCGCATTCCAGGGCGTACGGCAGGCCGTCGCGACCGGCGACGAGATGCTGCTGGCCCGCCTCTCACTGCCGCCGGTGGCCCGCGACACGGCCGACCCCTATCCGGTGCACCCGGCGCTGCTGGACGCCGCCCTGCAGGTGGCCGCCGCCCTCGACGCCTCCGACCGGCGGGTGCTGCTCCCGGTCGCGGTGGCCCGCTGTGTCCTGCCGCCCGGCGGCGCGACGGACCTGACCGCGTCCGTGCACCGCACGGGCGGCTCCGACACGGACCTCACCCTGGACATCGGCCTCTGGGACGACGACGGCTTCCCGGCGGGCCGCCTGGAGGGGGTCCGCCTGCGGGCGGTGAGCCCCGCCGATCTGAACCGGTCGGAGAACGCCCGGCACCTGTACGAGGTGGCGTGGACCACCCTGCCGGACAAGCCGGCCGAGACACCCGCGACGGCGTGGGCGGTGCACGGCGACCCCGCGGACCCGGCCGTCGCCGCCGCCCTGAGCGACCTGCGCGCGGCGGGCGTCCCGGTCACCGACGAGGGCGCCGACACCGTCGTACGCCTCTGGCCCCGCCCGCCGACCGGCACCGCACCGGAAACCGCAGCCCACGACCTGGCCGCCACGGCACTCGCCGAACTCCAGGCCCTGGTCGCCCTCCCGCCGGACGAAGCGCCCACGCGCACCGTCTGGGTGACGCGCGGGGCGATCGCCGCCGCGGCCGGCGACGCGGTCCCCGGGTACGCCCAGTCGGTGCTGTGGGGCCTGGCCCGCAGCGCCCGCGCGGAGCACCCGGACCTGGGGCTCACCCTGCTCGACGTCGACGGGGGCGAACCGTCGCTGCGCTCGGCCGTCGCCCACACCGATGAGCCCGAACTCGCGTTGCGGGGCGGCCAGTTGTCCGCACCACGCCTGGTGCGCGCCCGCGCGTCGGCCGCCGAGCGCTCCGTCCCGGTCCCCACCGCCGACACGGTCCTGATCACCGGCGGACTCGGCGCGGTGGGCAGCCACATCGCCCGTCTGCTCGCCGAGAACGGCGCCCGCCGCCTGCTGCTGACCTCCCGTCAGGGCGATCGCGACCCCCGCGCGGCCGCGGTCACCGCCGAACTGACCGCGCTCGGCGCCGAGGTCGAGATCGCCGCGTGCGACGTCGCCGACGCGGCGGCCGTGGCGGACGTACTGAACCGTTGCGGGGGCGAGTCGCCCCTGCGCGGCGTGGTGCACTGCGCCGGCGTCCTCGCCGACGGCGTGCTGGCCGAGCTGACCCCCGAGCGCCTCGCACAGGTGTTGCGCCCCAAGGTCGACGGCGCCGCCCACCTGCACCGGCTCACCGCCGGCCTGCCGCTCGACCTCTTCCTGCTGGTCTCCTCCGCGGCGGGCGTGGCCGGGAGCCCCGGTCAGGCCAACTACGCCGCCGCCAACGCCTTCCTCGACCAACTCGCGCACCACCGAAGGGCGTCGGGTCTGCCCGGGGTCTCGATCTCCTTCGGCGCCTGGGCGGGGGAGGGGCTGGCCGCCGAGCACGCCGACCTGGAGCGGATGGCCCGCCTCGGCCACCGCGCCCTCACCCCGGACCAGGGCCGCGAACTCACCGAGCTGGCCCTGCGGCGCGACATGGCGCACGCGGTCGCCTGGGCCCTCGACCTGCCCCGGCTGCGGTCCGCCGCACCGACGGGCGGCCTGTGGCGCTCCCTGCTCCCCACGCCCCGCACCGACCGCGCGGGCGCACGCACTCTGGCGGACCGCCTGGCCCGCCTCCCGGAGTCCGAACGCGCCGCACGCGTTCTCGCCCTGGTCAGCGAGGAGGCGTCCCACGCCCTCGGCCTGCGCTCACCCCGGTCCGTCCGCCCCGATCAGCCGCTGCGCGACCTCGGCATGGACTCGGTGACCGCCGTCGACCTGCGCAACCGCATCAGCGCCCGCGTCGGCACCAAGCTCCCCGCCACCCTGCTCTTCGACCACCCCACCCCGGCCCGCCTCACCGAGTACCTGCTGACCGGGGTGCCGGCCCTCTCGACCCGGACGGACCGACGGGCGGCACAGCCGCCCGCGATCACCTCCGGTGAGCCGATCGCCCTCGTCTCCATGGCCTGCCGCCTGCCCGGCGGGGTCACCGACCCGCAGGGCCTGTGGCGCCTGGTGGCTCAGGGCCGGGACGAGGTGGGGCCGTTCCCGGCGGGCCGGTGGGACGTCGAGTCGCTGTACGACCCCGACCCGGACGCCCCCGGCAAGTCCTACGCCCGCGAGGGCGGCTTCCTCGACGACATCGACTCCTTCGACGCGGGCTTCTTCGGCATCACCCCGAAGGAGGCGGCGGCCATGGACCCCCAGCAGCGCCTGCTTCTGGAGACGGCCTGGGAGTCGCTGGAGCGCGCCGGGATCGTCCCCGCCGACCTGGCAGGCAGCACCACCGGGGTGTACGTCGGCATGTTCGGCAGCGACTACCTCTCCGGCACCCGGCTCGACCAACTGGACGGCTACGTGGGCACCGGCTCTGCCCTGAGCGTGGCCTCCGGCCGGCTCGCCTACACGCTCGGGCTGAACGGTCCCGCCCTCACGGTGGACACCGCGTGCTCCTCCTCACTGGTGGCCGTCCACCTGGCGGCACAGGCGCTGCGTGCGGGCGAGTGCGACCTCGCGCTCGCGGGTGGAGTCACCCTGATGGTCACACCGCAGACCTTCGTCGAGTTCAGCCGACTGCGCGGCCTGTCGCCGACGGGCCGCTGCCGCTCCTTCTCGGACACCGCCGACGGAGCCATCTGGGCGGAGGGCGCCGGCATGGTCGTACTGAAACGACTGAGCGACGCCAGACGCGACGGGGACCTGGTCCTCGCCGTGCTGCGCGGCACCGCCGTCAACCAGGACGGCCGCAGTCAGGGCCTGTCGGCACCGAACGGCCCCGCGCAGGAGCGGGTGATCCGGCGCGCGCTCGAACAGTCCGGCCTGCGCGCCGCCGACATCGACCACGTCGAGGCCCACGGCACGGGCACCACCCTCGGCGACCCGATCGAGGCGAACGCCCTCGCGGAGGTCTTCGGCACCACACGTCCGCCGGGCCGCCCGCTTCATCTCGGCTCGCTGAAGTCCAACGTCGGCCACACCCAGGCCGCTTCCGGAGTGCTCGGCCTGATCAAGGTCGTGCAGTCGCTGCGCCACCACACCCTTCCGCGCACCCTGCACGCCGACACACCCAGCCGCCACGTCGACTGGGCCGGCAGCGGACTGAGCCTGCTGCGGGAAGAAGTGGCCTGGCCCGCGTCGACGCAGCGGGTGCGGCGAGCGGGCGTGAGCGCCTTCGGGATCAGCGGCACCAACGCCCATGTGATCGTGGAGGAGGCCCCGGCGCCGGAGAGCGGGCCCGCGGGCGAGGCGCCCGAGGCCGAAGCACCGCGCGCGAAGCGGCTGTTCGTGCTCTCGGCCCGCAGCGATGCGGGCTTGCGCGGACAGGCCGCGGCCCTCGCCCGTCACCTCGCCGCCGACCCCGCCCCGCTGCCGGACGTCGCCCACACCCTCGCCCGCCACCGCGGTCACTTCGAACACCGCGCGGCGGTCATGGCCGAAGACCGTGAGGAACTGCGCGCCGTCCTCGCCGAGCTGGCCGACGGACGCATCACGCCGGCACCGCCGCGGGAGGAGCAGACCGGCAAGGTCGCCTTCGTCTACGCCGGACACGGCGGTCAGTGGCCGGGCATGGGCCTGGACCTGATGGCCGATTCGCAGGCGTTCAGCGAGGAGCTGACCCGGATCGACGAGGCGGTGCGACGGCACGCCGGCTGGTCCGTGCTCAACGCGCTATGGGCGCCGGAGGAGTTCTCCCCGCTGGAACGCACCGAGTACCTGCAGCCCGCGCTGTTCGCCGTGAACGCGGCACTGACGGCCGCCTGGCGCTCGCTCGGCGTCGGTCCGGACGCCGTCGTCGGCCACAGCCTGGGGGAGATCGCCGCCGCGTACAGCGCGGGCGCCCTCGGCCTGGACGACGCCGTCGCGGTGGTGACCGGCCGTGCCGGGACCGTCGCACCCGTCGCGGGCAAGGGCGGCATGCTGTCCCTGGACCTGCCGCACCCGCGCGTCGAGGAACTGCTCGCGCCCTACACCGGCCGGCTGTTCGTCGCCGCCGTCAACAGCCCCCACTCCACGGCCGTCTCCGGCGACGGTGACGCCCTGGCCGAGTTCCGCCGAAGCCTCGACGCGCTGGGGATCGAGTCCCGGCCGCTGTCGACCCCCTTCGCCTCGCACACCCCGCTGATGGCACCGCTGCGCGACGAGCTGATCGGTCGCCTCCCGGCCGCCCCGACCGCACGCGCCGACACCCCGCTGTACTCCACGGTGCTCGCCCGGCCCGTGGCCGCGGACCACCTGGACCCCGCCTACTGGTACGCCAACCTCAGCGAGCCGGTCCGCTTCGCGGACACCATCCGCCGCATGCTGGACGACGGCCACCGCTACTTCGTCGAGCTGAGCCCCCACCCCTCGCTCGGCTCGGCCATCGAGGCGGTCGCGGCCGAGGCCGGCGTCGACGCGGTGAGCGTCGGCACACTGCGTCGGCAGCACGGCGGACGGGACGTACTCCTGCGCGCGCTGGGCGCGTTGTACACGGCGGGTCACACGCCCCACTGGCCGGCACTGTTCCCGACGGGCCGCCGCGTCGACCTGCCGACCTACGCCTTCGACCGGGAACGCCACTGGCTCGCGCCCGCCCCGGCGGCAGCGGCCGGCGCTTCACCCCTGCTCGGGACACACATCGAGGCCAGCGACGAGACCGACCGGCACCTCTTCCAGAGCGAGGTGGACCTGCGCGACGGCCGCTTCGCCTATCTGAGCGACCACCGGGTCACCGGTGAGACATGGCTGCCGGGCGCCGCCTTCCTCACCATGGCGCTGGAGGCCGCGACGACCGTGCGGGACTCCGGCGACGTACGGCTCACCGACGTCACGTTCGTCCGGCCGCTGCGCCTGGACGAGTCCCGGCCGACGCTGCTGCAACTGGTCCTGCGTCCCGCCGTCGACGGCGTGCGGGACTTCACCATCGCCTCGGCGCCCGCCGACCGCGGACCCCGCACACGCTGGGAGCACCACGTCAGCGGTCGCATCGCCGTCACGTCGGCCGCATCCGCCACCGACTCGGGCGAGGCGCTCGCCGAACTGCGCGCACGGTGCACGGAGCCGGCGGACCTGCCGGCGGTCTACGCCGCCCTCGGCGCCCTGGGCATCGACTACGGCCCCGCCTTCCGGGGCCTGCGCTCGGGTCGGCGCACCCGCTCCGCGAGCCTCGCGCGACTGACCGACAGGCCCGCCGCCGGCCACCTGCTGCACCCGGCCGTCCTCGACGCCGCCTTCCACACGGCCGCACTGCCCGAAGACGCACCCCGGGGACGGGCGTTCGTCCCCGCCGGCGTCGCACGCCTCCACCACACCGGCCTGCGCACCACCCCCGCCTGGGTGACCTGTGAACTGCGGTCCGTCTCGGGCGACACCGTCACGCTCGACCTTCGCCTGTACGACGAGAAGGACCGGCTGCTGCTGGAGGCGCACGAGGTCCGGCTGGCCGCGCTCTCACCCCTGGACGGCGCCCTGTTCGAGACCCGCTGGCGACCCCGGCCGGCCGCCGCGGAGCCGCCCACGCAAGGCAGCTGGCTGATCCTGGCCGACGAATCGGGCATGGCATCGGACCTCGTCGAACGGCTGCCGGCAACCTCGGTGCCCTGCGTGGTCGCCCGCCGCGGCGAGGAGTTCGCGGCCGAGGGCGCCGGCCGCTACGTCCTCGACCCGGCCGATCCGCGGCATCTGACCCGCCTCCTCGACGAGGCCTTCGGGAACGAACCACCCGAGCGGATCGTGCAGTTGTCCGCGCTCGACGCGCCCGCGATCCAGGACCGCGGCACCGCCGAGGAGGCGGCCCGATTGTGCTGCCTGGGCACCCTGCACCTCGTGCGTGCCCTCGCGGACCGGAGCAGCGGCCCGGCACCTCGCCTCTTCGTCGTCGTCCGGGGCAGCCAGGCAGCGGGTGACAGCGGCCAGGTGACCCATCCTCAGCAGGCGCTGGCCTGGGGTTTCGGCCTCGCCCTGGCGCAGGAGCACCCGGAACTGCGGACCACCCTCGTCGACCTGCCGCCCACGGACGGCGGCGACGCCCTGTGGACCCAGCTGCGGCACGCCGACGACGAACGGCTCGTCGCCCTGCGCGGCCCCGGCCGGCTGGTGCCCAGGCTGACCCGGACCCGCCCCGACGACGGCGGCCACGGCGCGATCACCGAGGACGGTGCGTACCTGATCACCGGCGGCCTCGGCGGACTCGGGCGGGTCGTCGCCGATCGCCTGGTCCGCCGGGGCGCACGCCGACTCGCCCTGATGAGCCGGAGCGCGCCCACCCCGGACGCCCACGAGTGGATCCAGGGGCTCGAAGAACGAGGCGTGACCGTGGTCGTGGCCCGCGCGGACGTCGCCGACCGCGCCGCTCTCACCGCAGCCCTGGACGCCGTACGCCGCACGCTCGGCCCGATCGCCGGGGTCGTCCACGCGGCGGGTGTCCTCGACGACGCCACGATCGCCAACCTGACCGACGAGCGCGTCCTGCGCGTCCTCGCCCCCAAGGTCCTCGGCACCGCACTGCTCACCGAACTGGCACCGGAGGCACGGGACTTCGTACTGTTCGCGTCGGCGGCCGGTCTGCTCGGCTCGGCCGGGCAGAGCCCGTACTCGGCGGCGAACGCCTTCCTCGACGCCTGGGCCCACCACCTCTCCCGCGACGACCGCCGGGCCCTGAGCCTGGACTGGGGCGCCTGGTCGGGAGTCGGCATGGTGGCCGAGTCCGGCGTCCGCGAGACCCAGACGGCCCGCTCCGGGCTGGTCGCCCTCTCCGCCCAGGACGGCGGCGAACTCCTCGACCGGGTCTGGCCCACTGCCCGCCGTCAGCTCGCCCCCCTGGCCCTCGACCGGGAGCTGCTGTCCCTCGACCCGGACACGGCCCGCACCCGCCCGATCCTGGCCGAGCTGGTCACCGCCCCCCTGAGCACGCCCGGCACGGACGACCTCGTCGCGAAGGTGTTCGCGGCGACGACCGACACCGAGCGGACCGTACGACTGCAGGCATACGTACGCGCCCGCGTCGGCGAGGTCTCCGGCGGCGCCGTCCAGGTCTCGGCGACCACGGCGCTGAAGGAACTCGGCCTCGACTCCCTGATGCTGGTGCGGTTGCGCAACGCCTTCGCCCGCGAACTCGGCGTCGAACTGCCCGCCGCGACCGTATTCTCCGCCGCCGACGTCCGCGGTCTCGCCCAGAGCCTCGCCACGGCGCTGCCCGAACGGCTGACCACCCAGCCGGACGAACCGCACGACGCCCCTGACGTACCGGCCACCGAACTGCACCCCGCCACCCGCGACGTCGTACGGCTCCTGCGCAGCGCCCCGCCCGGCATGCCCGGCGCGGCCCACGCCGTCGGCCTGGCCGTACGTCTCACCACGCCGACCACCCGCGAGACGCTCACCGGCATCCTCACCCGCCTCGCCGCACGTCACGCCGCCCTGCGCACCGCCGTCGTCACCGACGAGGGCGGCCGCCGACTGAGGGTGGACCGCGCACTGCCCGAACCGCCGCTGCGCTGGACGGCCGTGGCCGACGACACCGGTTTCGACGCCGCCCACCGGCTGCGCGAGCTGCTTGAGCCGCCGTTCGACCTGGCGTCCGCGCCGCTGTGGCGTTTCGAGCTGCTGGACGGCGGCGTGCGCGGCCAGATCCTGGTCTACGGCGCCCACCACGCCGTCAGCGATCTGCAGTCGCTGCTGCTCGTGGCCGGCGAGATCGACGCCGAGCTGTCGGGTGCCACGCTCGACGACACGGTCGACAACCGGGACATCGCGCTGCTGATCCAGGCCCAGCAGGGCGGCGATCAGGCCGCCGGGGAAGCCGACGGCCCGGCCGGCGCGAGCCGATGGCGAGCGGCCTTCCAGGGCAGTGAGCGGCTCGACCTGACCCTGAGCCGGCCCCGCCCGCAGACCCGTTCGTACCGCGCGGGCAGCGTCACCGTCGCGATCCCCGACGGACTCATGGCCCGCGTCTCGGCAGCAGCGAGCCGCCTCGCCGTGACACCCGCCGCGTTCTGCCTCGGCACCCTGACCGTCCTGCTGGCCAGGAAACGCGAGCGTGAACGCTTCGTCCTGGCCGTGCCCGTGGACACCCGCATCCACGCCGACGCCTACGACGCGGTGGGCTTCTTCGGCGTGCCGGTGCCCTTCCCCGCCGAGGCGAACGCAGGGGAGCGGATCGAAGAGGTGCTGCGCCGCACCGACGGGCGTCTGGAGAGGATCCTGACCAAGGGCGCCATGTTCTCCGACGTGCTGCCGGCGCTGGCCCGGGAGGGGCTGCACCGGGCGAACGCACCGCTGGTGGAGGTCTACTTCAACTACGTCCGAGCCGCGGGGCGGCTGTCCCGGCTGGAGGTGCTCCCGGCCGGCACGGGCTACTCCGACCTCGACCTGATGATCACCATGACGCCGGACGCGGGCCGGATCCGCCTCGACCACAACCTCGACATCCTGGACGCCGAGACGGTCGCCGGGCTGGGCGAGGAACTGCTCGGCCTGCTCGCCCGGACGGCGGACGACCCGACGGGAACGGTCCGTACGAAGCCGGCGACGGCCGAGGCCACGGAACCAACGGTCCGTACGAAGCCGGCGATGGCCGAGGCCACGGAACCGGACCCGGCCGCCGCGCCGACCCGCTCCCTCGCCCTCGCGGCCACCTTCGCCCTCGGCAATCTGCCCCGGATGTGCGGGACGGCGGTCGACGAGTCCGCCGGGGACGGCAGCCGGACGACGGTCGCCGAGGCCCCCTACCACCACGTGCTCGCGAGCCTGCGCGACCCGTCCGGCGTGTTCGTCGACCGGGCCACGACGGTGGGCGTCGTCCTGCTGCGGGCGGCGGACCTGCGACGTTTCGGCCCGGTCGACGACGCGCTGCTCGCCGAACTGCGCACCGCCTACCCGGCCGCCCTGCGCGCCGTGGCCGAACGCACCCGCACCGCGCTGATCGTCGGCTTCCTGCCCACCGCGCAGCGCGAGGAGCGCTTCGAGCGATGGGAACAGCAGGTCGCGGCCGACCTGGCCGACACACCCGGCATCGCCGTCCTCGGCCCCGACGACTGGACCCGCCACCACGCCGTGCAGGACAGGTTCGACGCGCGGACCGAACGCCTGGCCCACCTCCCGTTCACCCCGCACTTCCAGGCGGCCGTGGCGCTGCGCCTCGCCGAGGTCGTCCGATCGGTGCTGCGCCCCGCGCCGAAGGTGATCGCGGTCGACGGTGACGAGACCCTGTGGGGCGGCGTGGCCGGTGAGAGCGGCCCCGAGGCCGTCGACCTGAGCGGCCCGCGGGCCCTGCTCGCCGGCAGACTGCTGCGGTGGCGGGCGGCGGGTGCGCTGCTGATGCTGGTCAGCAACAACGACGAGGACACGGTCCGGGCCGTGCTGGAGCGCCCGGACAGCCCGTTGAAGGCGGAGCACTTCAGCGTGCTCTCCGCGGCCTGGGGTCCCAAACCGGACCGCCTGGCCGAGGCGGCGCGCATGCTCGGCCTCGGCCTGGACAGCTTCCTGTTCCTCGACGACAACCCGGCCGAGATCGCCAGGATGCGCGCCGCACTGCCGCAGGTGCTCTCGGTGACCTGCCCGCCGGCGCCCGAACTGCCCGACTTCCTGGACCGGTTGTGGCCGCTGGTGCCCGCGGCGACCACTGCCGAGGACGCGCTGCGCGCACGGTTCTACGAACAGGAGCGGGAGCGGGACGCGATCCGTGAGCAGGCCGGTTTCGAGGAGTTCCTGGACCAGCTGGAACTGGAGGTCGACATCCGGCCGCTGTCCGATGCCGATGTCGAGCGGGCGGAGCAACTCGTCCGCCGCACCAACCAGTTCACCCTCCGCGCCCGCTCCGCCGACGACGGCGACGTCACCCGGTGGCGGGAAGGCGGTGAGGTCTGGACGGCCGCGGCCCGCGACCGGTTCGGCGACTACGGCCAGATCGGCCTGCTCGCCCTGCGCCAAGAGGGCGACCGGATCGACGTGCGGGCCTGGCTGATGAGCTGCCGGGCGCTCGGCCGGGGCGTCGAGGAACGCCTGCTGTGCTGGCTGGCCGACCGCGCCGAGGAACTCGACTGCGCGAAGGTCCGCCTCACGGCGGAACGCACCCCGCGCAACGCTCCGGCCCGCCGCCTGCTGTCGGCGCTGGGCGGCGGCGACCAGGACGACGACCGGCTGGAGGCCGTGGTCACGCCGGAACAGCTGCGGATGTTCCGTTCCTGGCGGCGGCCGTGAGGCCATGGGCGCCGCCGGGGGCCGTCCGGACAGCATCGACGAAGGGGCAGGGCAACACCGTGAAGGGCTCTCATGCGTGAGATGAACGACAACGCGGCACCAGCCGCCGACCAGCGCTTCGTCGCCGAGGCGATAGAGCGGGGTGGCGGCGGCCTGACCGTGACCGACCTGCTGGCCAAGGTGACGGGATCGGCGGAGCCGCCGTCCACGCGGCCGGAGTGCGCGGTGGCGCCCCCCGCCGACGGGACCGGATTCAGCACGCCCTCGACCGCCGGGCCCGCCGGCGTGCCTCCGTCCGATGACGTGGACGCACTCGCCGCCGCCGTCGCCGAGGTGGCGTCCCGGTACGTCCCGTCAGGGCACTTGGCGCCCGACGCCGACTTCTTCGACGCCGGCGGCACCTCCGTCGGGGCGGTGGAACTGCTCGCGGCCCTTGAGGACGACCTGGGCATGGAGATCGACCTGGACGAGGTGTTCGCCGACGCCAGGCCGGTCAACCTCGCCAGGCGAGGGCTGGAGAGCGCACGGGCCACAGCCGTCGCACCCACGACACCGGCTCCGCACGCGAGCAGCGCCCCGGCCGACCGACCGGCCCCGCCGGGGACCAGTGCCCCGGGTGTCTCGTCGGTTGCGTCCGTGGTGGCCGGCCCGGCCGGCTCGTCGGGTCCGGCGGTGTCGGCCGCGCCCGGCGCACGGCCGGCTCCGTCGGGGACCGGCGCCCCGGGAGCCACCTCGGTGCCGTCCGCCGTCGTCGGCCCGGCTGCCATCCCGGTTCCGTCCGCCGTCGTCGGCCCGGCTGCCACGCCGGTTCCGGCGGTTCCGGCCACGCCCACCACACGGCCGACCCCGGTAGCGGCCACCGTCCCGGCCCTCCCCCCGACCTCCGCCCGGGCGACCACTCCGGCCGCCGCCCTCCCCTCGCACACCGCGGCCCGCCCCGAAGACCTCACCCGGATCCTCGCCGACCTGGCCCTCGCCGACCGCCTCCCCTTCATCGCCTCGCCCGAACCACTGCCGCCCCGCCGCGTCCTGCTGACCGGAGCCACCGGCTTCCTCGGCAGCCACATGCTCCTGGACCTGCTGCGCCACAGCGACGCCCATGTCCACTGCCTGGTCCGCGCCGCCGACGAGGAGGCGGCCGTCGCCCGGCTCGGCGAGGCGCTCAAGAGCTATGCGCTGCCGTGGTCCTCCGAGGTCCGCCGCCGCATCACCGTGCTTCCCGGCGACATCCGCCACCCGCGCCTGGGCCTGGCCGAGGACGTCTGGCACACCCTCGCCCACGAGCTGGACAGCGTCGTCGGCGTCGCGGCGGCCGTGGACTTCCTGCGCGGCTACCAGTCGCTGCGGGCCGGCAACGTCCTCGGCGCCCTCACCCTCGCCGAACTCGCCGCGACCGGCCGCCCCAAGCCGCTGCACCACATCTCCTCCATCGCCGTCTTCAACGAGGTCGGCATCCCCTCCATGGGCGAGGACGACCCGCTCGCCCACGTCGACCGCCTCGTCGCCGGCTACGACCAGACCAAGTGGACAGCCGAAGTGGCCCTGCGCCGCGCCCGTGACCACGGCCTGGTCGTCACGGCCCTGCGCCCCGGCGGCATCGGCGGCCACACCAGAACCGGCGCCTACAACCCCCAGGACCTCAGCAGCGGCCTCATCTCGGCCTTCGGCCGGTTCCGTACCGTCCCCGCGTTCCGCCACCTCAACGCCGCCCCCGTCGACTGGGTCAGCCGCGTCGCGGTCGCCGCCGTCTGCGAACCGGACGCCTGGGGCTTCGACTACAACCTCACCGGCGTCCCCAACACCCTCGACGACGTCGTACAGGACATGGCCCTCGGCGGGATGCATGTGCGCGTGCAGGGCTGGGACGAGTGGCGCGCCGACACCCTGGCCCGCCTCCAGGCCGACCCGGTCCCCGAACTCGCCTTCCTCACCCGTGTGTTGCACAGCCCCACCGCGCTGAAACTGTGCGAGGCGACCCTCACGGGCCCGGCCGCCACGTCCGACCGCACCACCGCCCTGGTCGAGGCCCTCGGCCTGCCGCCGGCCTCCCGCTACGACGCCCGCGCCCAGCTGAAGACCTTCGAACGCCTCGCCCAGGACGGTCTCGCCCGCCTCCCGGACAAGGAGGACCAGCCCTACCTGTGGTTCGCGGAGACCACCGAAGGCAGCGTCGGTCCCGTAGGTGCCGACGCGGCTCCCGGCGCCCCGGCCACGCCCTGCTCGATGTCCCTCACCCTCTCCATCGCGAGCATGCACCAGCTGGTGACGGACCGTCGCGTCGACGTCCGCGGTGAACTCACCTGTCCCGCCCTGCACCCCGAGCCGCTGAGCGTGGAGCGCGGCGACATCTGGATCCGCCCCGAGGAGGGCATCCCGCACCAGCACGGCCTGCGCCACCCGCTGCTGCGCTACCGCCTCCACCTGACCGACCGCGACGGAGGCCGCTGGTGGCTGGAGGGCCACAAGTACGCCCGCGCCCGCCGCGACGTCTGGCGCCAGACCCGCGCCCTGACCGTGGAACTGGGCAGGGAGGGCGAACCGGCGACCCTGGCCGGTGAGGTCGTCGTCCCCGCCGACTCCTATGTGCGCGACCAGATCGACGGCATCAAGGTCGACCCGCGGCTGACCGGCCGGGAGAAGCGCGCCGCGAAGCTGACCTGGCTCGCCTGGTTCGGCCTGGAGATGGGCCGCGGCCTGCTCGGCCCCTTCGCCCGGGCCGCCGCGGACCTCCTCGACCTGCGCCGCACCCCCACCCCCACGGAGCCCCGCCGATGATCTTCCGCACGACGAACCCCGCAACCACCCGGCCGACCCTGCGCAGGGTCAGGACCACCACGGCTCTGCGCCCGCTGCACCACCGCCTCGACCCGGCGACGGTCGAGGAGATCCCGTTCCACGCCCCCGACGGCGTACGCCTCGGCCTGACCCGTATCGCCACCGGCGACGACGACCGCCCCGCCGTCCTGCTCCTGCACGGGCACACCGCCTCCGCCGACATGTTCCTGCTGCCCGAGACCCGCAACCTGGTCGACGTGCTCCTGGACGACGGGTACGAGCCCTGGCTGCTCGACTGGCGAGGCAGCTGCCGACTCCCGTACAACGAGACGGGCCGCCGTTACACCTACGACGACGTCGCCCTCCACGACATCCCCGGAGCCGTCCGCCACATCCGCGAGCGCATCGGCGACCGCCCCCTGTTCGTGGTCGCCCACTGCATAGGCTCCCTCGCCCTCTCCCTGAGCATGACGGCGGGCCTGGTCCCAGGACTGGCCGGTGTGGTGTCCCAGGGCGTGTTCCTGACCCCGCGACTCGCGGGGCGCACCTCCCTGCGGATGACCCTGGCGGGCGAGCTCCTGAAGTCCCGTATCGACCACATCCCGGTCGACATCCGCAAGGTCGGCCTGTGGTCCAGGTACACCCCGCTGTTCGCCCTGGCCTCCCGCAAGGCGACCTGCCCGGACCCCACCTGCCAGATCCTGCACAACTCGGCCTGGGGGACCGGAGCCTGCCTCTTCGTCCACGAGCATCTGACCGAGACCACCCACGACCGGCTCGCCGAACTCCTCGGCCCGGCCCCGCTGTGGATCCTGCCGCACCTGCGCCGCATCGAACTGGCCCGCACCGTGGTGCGCTGGCACGACACCGACCGGCGCTACCAGGCGCTCCCGCAGAACGCCCTGGACGCGGCGGCCCGCATCGACACCCCGGTCCTGCTCCTCGCGGGCAGCGAGAACGGCCTGTGGCTGGACTCCCAGAAGCTCTGCCACGACGTCCTCGCCCGCCGCCAACCCCAACTGGACGTCGGATACACCGAGATCCCCGGCTACGGCCACCTCGACACGTTCCTCGGCAGGGGAGCGGCCCTCGACGTGTTCGGCCACATCCTCGACTTCCTGGGGGAACGCCGGTGACGGAGGTCGGCACGGCCGGATACCGTACCGATCAGTAACCCGTATGCGCACCCCCAGGAGGCCCCTCATGCCGCAGCTCGAAGTCGACGGCGCCACGCTGACGTACGACGACGAGGGTCCCCGCGACGGCGGAGGCGTGCCCCTGGTGTTCGTCCACGGCTGGACGGCGAACCGGCATCGCTGGGACCACCAGATGGCGCACTTCGCCCAGCAGCGGCGGGTCGTCCGCCTCGACCTGCGCGGGCACGGCGAGAGCACGGGATCGGGAGCACGGGCGATCGACGACCTGGCAAGAGACGTCCTCACCCTGCTCGACCACCTGGGGATCGAGCGGTTCGCGATCATCGGCCACTCGATGGGCGGCATGATCGCCCAGACCGTCGCGCTCGCCCACCCGGAGCGGGTCGAGCGCATGGTGCTGGTGAACTCCATCGGCAGGATGGCCTACAACCGGGGTCGCGCCCTGCTGATGGCCGCCTCGACGCTGGCCCCCTTCAAACTGTTCGTCGCCGCCAACATCCAGCGTGCCTTCGCGCCCGGCTACCCCCGCGAGGAGATCCGCGAGTACATCCGCGCCTCGGCCGACACCCCTCGCGAGGTCGTCATGACGCTCTACGGCGCCATGCGTGCCTTCGACGTCCTGGACAAGGTCGGCGACATCCGGACGCCCACCCTGATGGTGCACGGCTACCACGACATCCAGCTGCCCGTCGCCCAGATGCTGCGCATGGCCAAGGCCTATCCGGACGCGGTGATCCGCATCCTGGACGCCGGCCACGAACTGCCCGTGGAGAAGCCGGCCGAACTGACGACGGCACTCGACCGGTTCCTCACCGGCCCCGCGTAGGCAGGATCCGCCCGAACCGTGGCTCAGACGGCGCGCAGGGTCCGCTTGGCCAGTTCGTACGCCGGCAGCATCGCCCGGTGCTCCTCGGTGTCCATCCCGCCGAGGTGTATGACGACCGGACCCCGCTCGGTGACGACGGCCACGGCGGCCTCTTCCTTCGTCTCCTCCAGGAGCTCGCTCGTGTGGAGGTACCTCACCTCGGCGCCGGCGAGGCCGCCCGCCTCGAACGAGCTGTACTCGGCCTTGCTGGTGCCGTCCTGCGCGCCGACGAAGGCCTTCAGGACGGCGCGGGCGTCGTCGTCACCCCGCTCGCCCGTCCAGACGCGCAAGAAGCCGATGTTCCCCGCCGGCTTGGCGTCCACCTCGCAGGCCGCCGTGACCGGTCCCTGACGCAGCAGCGCGTCGGCGATCTCCTGCGCCCGCTCGCCCTCGGGCTCGGCCGAGCCGTCGCCGTCCGCCTTCTCCGGCCCGGCGTCGATGGCCTCCGCCTCCCAGTGCTCGGCGATGTCGAAGGCGACCGGAAGCTCGCAGGCCGATCCGGCGGCGCCGACGGTGCCGCCCCTCTTCACCGCCGTACCGCCGCCGGCAGCCGCCTCGGTCGCCCGGGAAGCGCTCCCCGACGGCTTCGCCTCGTCCTCGGCCGTCCCCGAACAGCCCGTCAGCACCACGGCCACCAAAGCGGCCTGGGCCACTGCGCGCCGTACCCGACCCGCCCCCATCGGCATCGCTCACTCCCCACCCTGATCCCGTTCCCCTGATCTTGCTCAGGCGGCACACAGTATCCGAGACCACTGACAAAACGAGGCCCCGCGTCTGCGGCATCATGAGGCGATGACCTCGCTGACCTTCGAGCGCTGCTGCGACGAGATCGTCTCCCAGACCGAGCTGCTCACGGCCCATGTGCGGGGCGCCGACATGACCGCCCCGGTGCGTTCCTGCCCCGGCTGGGACCTCGGCCGGCTGCTGCGGCACGTGGGCGGCGACCACCGCTGGTCCGAGGAGGTCGTGCGGACCCGGGCCACCGGGCCGGTCCCCGGCGGCCTGGTGGACGACGTACCCGCCCGTCCGCATGAGGACGAGTCGTTCCTGGTGCCCTGGCTCGTCGAAGGAGCCAAGGCCCTCAGCGTCGCCCTGCGCGCCGCGGGGCCCGGCGCGCAGGCGTGGAACCCTTCCGTGGACCGGCCCGCCGCGGTGGCGTTCTGGGCCCGCCGCATGACGCACGAGACCCTCGTCCACCGAGCCGACGCGGCCGAAGCGGCCGGTGCGCGCTTCGCCGTGGAGACCGATCTCGCCGTGGACGCGGTCGAGGAGTGGCTGGAGTACTCGACCTTCCCCGAGGCTCACGAGCCCCGGCCGGACCTGCCCGGCCTGCTCGCCCCCGGCCGCACCCTCCGTTTCCACGCGACCGACGCCGGGAACTGGCTCGTCGACCTCACCGGCGAGCGCCCCGCCTGGCGTCGGGTCGCGGACGAGGCGCCCGCCGGCGCGGCCGTCCGGGGCCCGGTGAAGGACCTGCTCCTGTACTGCTACCGGCGACCCGCGCCGGCCGTCGAGACACAGGGGGACGAGGGCCTGCTCGACCTCTGGCGGACCCGTGCGGGCTTCTGGCTGGAGGCCTGACCTTCGACGGGTCGCGGCCGTCCACCACCGTCGGCGGCTAGGCGGTCACCACCTTGATGTTGAACGTGTGGCCGCCCAGCCCGCCCGCGATCCCCATGAAGAGCAGCGCGAAGTGCTCCTGCCCGCGCGCGGTGGTGATGCCGCCGATGTCCAGCTGGGACGACGGGGGCCAGCCGAGGTCGGTGAGGAGCCGGCCGGTGGTCCGCTTGGCCTCCGGGTCGTCACCGGAGAGGAAGACGGTGCTGGGGCCGTCGAGATGCTGCGGGGCGATCATCACGGTGGAGTCCATCGTGCACAGCGTCTTGACGACGGGGGTCTGCGGAAACGCCTCCTGGATCTGTTCGCCCAGGCTGCTGTTGGGGTGCGAGAGCTCGGCGTAGTCGTCGGAGAGACCCACCCCGACGTCGATCAGCAGCGTGCCGGCCAGCGCCGGGGCTCCGATGGAGCGCAACAGCTCGACCGAGACGGTGCCCGGCGTGGCGTTGACCAGCACCTCCGCGTGATCCGCCGTCTCCCGCAGACCCGCCACGGGGAGTTCGAGGTCCGTCCGCTCCTTCGGACGGCGTGAGCCGAGGAGTACGTCGTGTCCCGCGGCACTCCAGCCCTGGGCCAGTGCTCGTGCGACATTTCCGGTGCCGAGAAGTCCTATACGCATGCCTGTGACGCTAGCCGTGCGCGGGGCGGGGCGAATCGGACCGCAGGCCCAAGGGGACCGGCTCCGAGGTCGTAGGACCGTGGTCCCACGCCGCCCGCTGTTTGCCGAAACGGCAAGGCTGATTGCCTCGACCGGGCCCCGCTCGCAGGCTCTTGAGCATGGACCGCGCGGCCCCGCGCCCGCCCGGTTCCTTCCCACGACCCCCAGCATCCGGGAGGCACCACATGACCGAGAGCTCCGCCCTGAAGGCGGCCGACTTCTGGGAGACCCGCTACCGGGACGGCGGCCGCCTCTGGAGCGGTCGCCCCAACGCGCTGCTGGTGCGCGAGGCCGGGGACCTCGCCCCGGGCAGCGCCCTCGACCTCGGATGCGGAGAGGGCGCCGACGCGGTGTGGCTCGCCTCGCGGGGCTGGCGGGTCACCGGCGTCGACATCTCGTACACGGCCCTGGAACGCGCTGCCCTGCACGCCGCCGAGGCCGGCGTCGGCGAGCGTACGGCCTGGGAACGGCACGTACTGGGCGAGTCGTTCCCCGAGGGCTCCTACGACCTGGTGAACGTGCAGTATCTGCAGTCGCCGGTCCCCCTGGACCAGCAGCGCGTCCTGCGGCAGGCCGCGGCCGCGGTCGCGGTGGGCGGCACGCTGCTGATCGTCCTGCACGCCGACTGGCCGTCCTGGCAGACCGAGCCGCCCTTCGAGGCGACGTTCCCGACGCCGCACAGCGCCCTCGACGAACTCGCGCTGCCGAAGCCGCGGTGGAGCCTGGAGATGCTGGACACGGTGCGCCGGGTGAGCGTGTCACCCGAGGGCGCGGAGGGGCACCGCAACGACCACGTGTGGCGGTTGCGGCGCACCGACGCCTGACACGCAGATCCGTCCCGTGCGCCCCGTCACCCCTGCGGCGCCCACGCCTCCCCGAGCGCCTCCCGTGCCGCACCCACCGCCGCCTCGCGGTCGGCCGGCACCAGCCCGATGCGGGTACGCCGGTCGAGCACGTCGGCCTCGTCCAGGGCCCCTTCGTGCCGTACGGCCCACAGCAGTTCGGCGCCGGTCACGGGGTGTCCCGGCAGGACCGGTTCGCCCAGCCGGGGATCCCGCGCGGCGAGTTCCTGGACGGCCGCCGCCTCGACGCCGTAGCGCCGGACCAGGCGGCGGGGCGCCCGGACGGCGCCGAGCGCGGCGGGTGACGCGGCGCCGGCCAGGGGGAGGGAGGCCGTGGGGGAGGGGCCGGCGGTGAGCCGGCGGGCGGTGACGGCGGCGTCCACCGCGTCCTCGGCCATGCGCCGGTAGGTGGTCAGCTTGCCGCCGACCACGGTGATCACGCCCTCCGGCGAGGTGAGGACCGCGTGCCGACGGGAGATGTCGGCGGTCCTGGGGGAAGCGCCGGACCCGTCGGCCGGGGTGGTGTCGAGCAGGGGGCGCAGTCCGGCGAACGCCCCGACGACGTCGTCGCGTCGGACGGGGGCGTCCAGGACGGAGCCGAGGACGTCGAGCAGGAAGCCGATGTCCGTCTCGGGCACCTCGGGGACGTCGGGGATGTCGCCCTCGACGGGCTCGTCGGTGAGCCCGACGTAGACCCGGCCGTCGCCCTGGGGCAGGACGAGGACGAAGCGGTTGGTCTCCCCGGGGACCGGCACGTGCAGTCCGGCCGGCAGGGGGCCGAGGTGGTCGGAGCGCAGCACGAGGTGGGTGCCGCGCGAGGGCCGGATCCGGATGCCGTCCACCAGGCCGCCGGCCCAGACGCCGGAGGCGTTGATCACCGCCCGTGCCCTGATCTCGCCCTCCTCGCCGGTGAGTTCGTCGCGGATGTGGGCGCCGGTGCCGGTCAGCCGCAGGGCCCTGACCCGGGTCAGGATCCGTGCCCCGCGGGCGGCGGCGGTGCGGGCGATCGCGGTCACCAGCCGGGCGTCGTCGGTGAGGCGGCCGTCCCAGGACAGCAGGCCGCCGCGCAGCCCTTGGGTGCGCAGGCCCGGAGCCAGGTGCCGGGTCTCCACCGTGGAGAGGCGGCGCGGGGCCGGCAGGGTGGCGCGCGCCGTGCGGGCCGCGAGGCGCAGGGTGTCGCCGGCCCGGAAGCCGGCCCAGGCCAGGGCCGCCTGCCCGCGGGAGACCAAGGGCGTCAGCGGCAGCACGAAGGGCTGGGCCCGTACGAGATGGGGGGCCGTGCGCTCCATCAGCACACCGCGTTCGACGGCGCTCTCGTGGGCCACGTCGAGTTGCGCCGAGGCGAGATAGCGCAGGCCGCCGTGGATCAGCTTGCTGCTGAAGCGGGAGGTTCCGAACGCCAGGTCGTGGGCGTCGACGGCGACGACGGACAGCCCGCGGGCCGCGGCGTCCAGGGCCACCCCGGCGCCGGTCGCGCCGAGCCCGACGACCAGGACGTCCACGGCGGGACCACCGACGGACTCGGCCAGTTCACGTGAGCGCCGGGCGGCGCAGAGCGACGATCCGGGGGCCGGTGCGGAAGCGGTGGGGCTCATGGCGTCAGGGTCCTCTCCAGGATGCCGCGCAGTTCCGCGAGGAATGCCTCGCCGCTCAGCTCGGCGTCGTCCTCGTCGGTCATGGTGCGCAGGGACAGCGTGAAGGACTGCACGATCAGCAGCAGGGCCCGCGCCTGCCTGTCGACATGGCCGGCGCGCACCGATCCGTCGGCGTGCCCCTCGCGCAGGGCGTCGGCGAGCAGGGCGAGGAGGGCCTCCTGGCTCGCACCGCGGCGGTCGAGGACGTAGGGGAGGAGCAGTTCCGGATCGACGTCCACGATCTTCCGGAAGAGCGGGTGGGCGCGGAAGGACCTCGCCCCGGCCACCAGCCCCTCGACGATCAGGCCGCGGGTGTCCACGCCGGCACGTCGCTCGGGCATGGCCGCGGTGGCCACCGCGACCCACTCACGGGTCATCAGGTCGCCGACCAGCGAGCGCACATCGGGCCAGCGCCGGTACAGCGTCATGCGGGAGACACCCGCGCGGCGGGCCACGTCGGTCAGCGTCGTACGGCGGACACCGACGGCCAGGACGCAGTCGCGTACCGCGTCGAGCACGGCGTCGCCGTCCGAGTGGTTGTGACGAATAGGCGTCATGTGTCACAGTGTAACGCCTGCGAGGCCGTCCGGACACGGCATCGCCCGAATCGACCGGTGAGGACGACAGTCATGGACATGCTGTGGAGCGGCTGGGGCGACCCGGCCAAGGCGGCCCCGCTGCCCGAGACCGTGACCGGGCTGCTGCGCGACCTGCTCGGCGTCAAGCCGCGCACCGCCGGACCCGTCGCCCTGGAGGACATCGCCGTGGCCGGCTCGCGGCTCGAAGCGGCCGCGCACGAGGCGCTGTCCGAGGCCCTCGGCGGCGAGGAACACGTCCGTACCGACGCGGAGACCCGGATCCGCCACACACGCGGCAAGTCCACCCCCGACCTGCTGCGCATCCGTGACGGCGAGGTCGACGACATCCCCGCGGCCGTGGTGCTCCCCGCCGACCACGACGAGGTGCTCGCCGTGCTGCGCGCCTGCGCCGAACACGGCCTGCCCGTCGTCCCGTTCGGCGGCGGCACCTCCGTCGTGGGCGGCCTCGCCCCGGCCCGGCGCGACTCCTTCGTCGCCCTGGACCTGCGCCGCATGGACCAGTTGCTCGCTCTCGACCCGGTCTCACGCACCGCCACCCTGCAACCGGGACTGCGCGCGCCCCGGGCCGAGGCACTGCTGGCCGAACACGGCTTCACCCTCGGCCACTTCCCGCAGTCCTACGAGTGGGCCACCATCGGCGGCTTCGCCGCGACCCGCTCCAGCGGCCAGGCGTCCGCCGGCTACGGCCGCTTCGACGAGATGGTCCTCGGCCTGACCCTCGCCACGCCCGAGGGCACCATCGACACGGGCCGCGCACCGCGCTCGGCGGCCGGACCCGACCTGCGCCAGCTCCTGCTCGGCTCCGAAGGCGCGTTCGGCGTCATCACGTCCGTCACGGTGCGGATCCGGCCCGTCCCCGACACCCGCGTGTACGAGGGCTGGCGGTTCGCCTCCTTCGAGGAGGGCGCCGCCGCGCTGCGCCGCCTCGCCCAGGACGGGCCGCGCCCGACGGTGCTGCGGCTGTCCGACGAGACCGAGACGCTCATCGGCCTCGCCCAGCCCGACGCCATCGGCGGCGACGCGGCGGGGCTCCGGTCCGCGGGCTGCATGGCGATCGCCGGCTACGAAGGCACCGACGAGGACACCGCGTACCGCAGGGAGCGGGCCGCCGCCGTCCTGCGCGAGTGCGGCGGAACCCCGCTGGGCGAGGAACCGGGACAACGCTGGGCGCACGGCCGCTACTCGGCCCCCTACCTGCGGGACTCCCTGCTGGACGCCGGGGCGTTCGCCGAGACGCTGGAGACGGCGACGTTCTGGTCACGGGTGCCCGAACTGTACGCGTCCGTCCGTGACGCGCTCACCGGCACGCTCACCGAGGCGGGCACGCCACCCCTGGTCATGTGCCACATCTCCCACGTCTACGAGAACGGCGCCTCGCTGTACTTCACCGTCGTCTCCGCCCAGGGCGACGACCCGGTGCCGCACTGGGAGCGCGCCAAGCACGCCGCCAACGAGGCGATCCTCGCCGCGGGCGGCACCATCAGTCACCACCACGGCGTGGGCACCGACCACCGGGACTGGTACGTCCGCGAGGCCGGCCCCCTGGGCGTCGAGGCGCTGCGCGCCGTGAAGCGCCGACTCGACCCGGCGGGCCTGCTCAACCCCGGCGTCCTCCTGCCCCTCGACTGAGGACCCTCACCAGGCCCCTGAGGTCCCTGGGCCGCCCCGGGCACCCCCGACCCGGGCCACAGAGAACCCCCTCGTAGCCCCCATCCCCACACCCACCCCGCCTCCGGCAGCACCCTCCCATCGGCCCGAAAGGCACTGCGATGCGACAGTTCACCGCCATCGTCAACCCCACGGCGGGCGGATCCGCCTCAGCTGCCGCGCTGCTGACCGTGGCCCGGCCGCTGCGGGAGGCCGGGGCCGACCTGGAGACCGAGTACAGCCGCAGCCTGGAACACGCCCGGGAACTCGCCCGGGAGGCCGGAGAGCGGGGCCGGGTGGTGCTCGCGGTCGGCGGTGACGGGATGGCCGGCGGTATCGGCGGGGCCCTCAGCGGCACCGACGCCGTGCTCGGTCTCGTCCCGGCCGGCCGCGGCAACGACTTCGCGCGGGCGCTGGACCTCCCCGCCGACCCGACCGCCCTCGCACAGGTCCTGCTCCACCACGAACCCCGCGAGGTCGACACCATCGAGGTCGAGTCGGCCGTCCACCCCCGCACGGTGGTCCTCGGCAGCGTGTACGCGGGCGTGGACGCGCTCGCCAACCGCCACGCCAACAACGCCACCCTGCTGCGCGGTGCCGCCTCCTACTACGCCGGCGGTCTGCGGGCCGTCACCACCTGGCGCGCCGCCCGCTACCGGGTCACCGTCGACGGCGTGGAACACCCGCACACCGGCTACACGGTCGTCGCGGCCAACTCCGGCTACTACGGCTCCGGCCGCCTCATCGCGCCCGACGCCCGGGTGGACGACGGCCTGCTGGACGTGGTGATGATTCGCGAGGCTCCGCGCCGGCTCTTCTTCGCCCTGATGAACGACCTCAAGACGGGCGCCCATGTGCACCGCCCCCAGGTGACCATCCTGCGGGGCAGGGAGATCCGCATCGAGGCCGACCGCGAGGTGCCCTACGGCGCCGACGGTGAGGTCGAGGCGACCCTCCCGGTCACGGTCAGAGTCCTGCCAGGGGCGCTGCGCGTACTGAGCTGAGCCCGGACGGCGCGTGGAGCGCCGGCGGCAGGGCCTGCTGCCCCGCACCGCCGCCCGCTCGCCTCACCCGCCGTCCACCGGTGTCCGCGCACGCGCGGCCCTCAGCTGCTGCGGCGGGGTGTTGCGATCCGCCTCGGCCTGGACCAGCAGGGAGAGCAGCTCGGCCACCTTCAGTCCGGCTTCGGCCGGGTGGCGCAGTACCCTGCCGGGGTCGATGCGGTAGGTGTTGGTGCGTCCCTCGCGGGTGTGGCTCAGATAGCCGTCCCGCTCCAGGTCGGCGATGATTTTCTGGACGGCTCGTTCGGTGAGCCGGCAGTGCGCGGCGATGCTGCGAATACGGACGTTGGGGTTGTCGGCGATCGACGCCAGCACGCGGGCATGGTTGGTGAGGAACGTCCATCCGGTGTGCGGCTCAGGGACTCCGTCCATGCCCCAAGACTACGACTGAGTTTTCACGTATACAAAAACACGCACGGCATTTCATGTATCTGTTGACGTGTCCCGCGGTTCGGGTTCAGTCTGATGACGGAGACGGGGAGCGTCTGAGGGAGAGGCGGTCATGCCGGAGCTCACGTCCGTTGCACACGCCGCAGGGAGCGCCGCCGAGCGTGCGGACGCCGACCTCGAACCAGCGGTGAACGCACCGTGCCCACTGGTCACCACCCTCCACCTCGACGGCGACCGGGTCGTGGTGAAGGTGCGCGGGGAACTCGACCTCGACAACAGTGAGCGACTGCGAAACGTCCTGCGTGAAGCGTTGAGCCGCTCGGCCCGCGGTATCGATCTGGATCTGGCGGACGTCTCCTTCTGCGACTGCTCCACACTCGACGTCCTGCTCACCGTGCGCCGTCAGGCCCTGAAGCAGGCCAAGACGGTCACTGTCCACTCCACCGGTACGGTGGTCGACCGGCTGCTCGCCGTGACCGGGACACGGACGCTGTTCGCCCGCTGCGACCCGGACGGGGAGGGCGCCGGGCACCCGCACCCCCAGGACGCGAAGGTCACCGAGGAACTGCGCATCGAAGTCGCCCAGCTGCGGCGGGCCATGCAGACCCGGCCGACCATCGACCTGGCCCGGGGCATCCTGATGGCCTCGTTCCGGCTGAACTCCGACGAGGCGTGGACGGTGCTGGTCTCGGCCTCGCAGAACACCAACACCAAGCTGCACTCCCTGGCCGGCGAGCTGGTCACCGCGGTCAAGGGCGGCTCGATGCCCGACGAGATGCAGGAGTGTCTGTCCGCGGCGGTCGACAAGGTCACGTCCGCTGCCCCTGAGCGCTGAGGGCGACGCCCCGAGCGGCGGGGTTGCGTCGTGGAGGGCGCGACGGCAGGGTGCGGGTGTGCCCACCTTGCTGATCGTGCATCACACGCCCTCGCCCAACTGCCAGGCCATGCTCGAAGCCGTCGTCTCCGGAGCCACCGCGCCCGAGATCGAGGACGTCCAGGTCGTCCGGCGTCCCGCGCTGTCGGCCACGGCGTCCGACGTGCTCGACGCCGACGCCTACCTGCTCGGCACCCCGGCGAACCTCGGGTACGTGTCCGGCGCGCTCAAGCACTTCTTCGACCAGATCTACTACCCGTGCCTGGACGCGACGCAAGGCCGCCCCTTCGGCTACTACGTCCACGGCGGCAGCGATGTGACGGGAGCGGTACGGGCGATCGACTCCATCACGACGGGTCTGGGCTGGCGCCGCGCGGCGAAACCGGTGACCGTGACGGGCGAACCCGGCAAGGCCGACACCGAGGCGTGCTGGGAGCTCGGAGCCACGCTCGCGGCCGGCCTGATGGGCTGACCCGGTCACGACTCCCGCGCTGCGACGGTGCGTTCGCCCTGTTCATAAGAGATTTCTTTGAATTCGTGATGCGTTTGAACACGGAGGTGCCCGCGTCCGTATAGGGGCAGGGGATTTTCATGCCCTGACCGACCACGAGGCGTAGGAGTACTTCCTTGGGACGCAGCACGCGAAGACGCCCCACAGGCGCACGGCGCGCGACCTTTGCAGCGGTCGCGCTGATGTTGGGCGGCGGCGGCCTGGTCGCGGCCAACGTCTATGCCTCGGCCACCGAGGACGGCGGCGGCGAACCCGTCCAGACCCGATCCGGGCCGGCCGGCACCATCGACTGCCCGGACGTAGGTGCCCGGCTGACCGCGGTTCCGGACGGTGCGACGGAGGACGTCGCCAAGGAACTCGCCCTGCTAGACCAGCAGATCGCCGAGGCCTACCAGCGACTGCAGAAGTCGGCGCAGGCCGTCCAGCAGGACGAGAACTTCGCCGACAGCGCGATCATGACGCCGCTGAAGGACAAGCGCACGGCGACGATCGAGCGCGTCGCCATCGCCATCGACCGCGTGGGAGACCGGCCGCAAGGCCTTGAGTCCCTCGCCCCGTGCACGCTGCGCGCGGCCGACGACGACAACGGCGACGCGGGCAACGGCCAGGACGCGGGCGCCGAGAACCAGGAAGGCGCCGACCAGGGCGGCGCCGAACAGGCCGGCGGGCAGCCGGACAACGGGGGGCAGCCCGGAAACGGCGGTCAGGCAGGCAACGGCCCCGTCGCCGCGGACTACGTGGACATCAAGTCCGTCCAGCCGAACGTGTCCGCTCCGGCCCTCCAGAAGGGCGCCTCCCGCGGCACCTTCGCCACCAGCTGCGGCGTCAACGAGAACGGGCTGTTCAACTCGGACAACGTGATCGTGGCCCCCGGTGTCTCCAACGGCGCCCACCACTTCCACGACTACATCGGCAACCAGTCCAACGACGCCTTCGCCAGCGACGAGGACCTCGCGAACGCCGAGACGACCTGCGTCGACCAGGGCGACAAGTCCACGTACTACTGGCCCGTGCTGCGCCTGCAGAACGGAACGCAGGAACAGGACGCCAACAAGCCCGGTGGCGGCATCGAGGGCAACGCCGGCGAGATCGTCACGCCCAAGGAAGTGACGCTGACGTTCGTGGGCAGCCCGCGCGGCAAGGTCACCGAGATGCCCCGGCTGCTGCGCATCATCACCGGTGACGCCAAGGCGTTCGTGAACGGCCCCGGCAACGCCAACGCCTCCTGGAGCTGCACCGGCTTCGAGGACCGGCAGCTGAAGGACAAGTACCCGCTGTGCCCGCAGGGCAGCGACGTGGTGCGCTCGTTCAAGTTCCAGAGCTGCTGGGACGGCCAGAACATCGACAGCGCCAACCACCGCACCCATGTGGCGTTCGCCGCGGCCGACGGCAGCTGCCCCAACGGCTTCCAGGCCATCCCGCAGCTGGTGCAGCGGATCGTGTACGACGTCGACGCGCCCAGCCTCCAGGACGGCGGCCGGACGACCCCGCTGTTCGCGGTGGACTCCTTCCCCGAGCAGCTGCACAAGCCGGTGACGGACCACGGCGACTTCATCAACGTCTTCGACGAGGACCTGATGAAGCAGATGGTGGACTGCATCAACGAGGGTCGCACCTGCGGTGCGGGCGCCGGTGACGGCGGCGAGGACCCGGCTGAGGAGGAGCCGACCGAGGAGCCCCGGCCGACGCAGTCCGCGGGCACGCCGCCGGCGGACGACGACGACCCGAAGCCCGCGGACGGGAAGGGCGACGCAGACGCCGACGGCGGCAAGGGCGACCAGCCGACCGAGGCGCCGGCGACCGAGAAGCCCGCGACCGAGAAGCCCGCGACGCAGGAGCCCGAGACCGGCGAGCCCGAGCCGCAGGCGCCGGCGACCGGCCCGGAGAAGGACGACGAGCCCACCCTGTCGAGCACGGTGGCACCCAAGGCCGACGGCACCCCGCCGGCCACCGGGCCGGCTCCGGGCGGCTCGGCGAACGACGACGCCGACGCCATCGGCACGCCGGCGCAGACCGTGCCTCCCGCGGGCGGCGACGACTCCACCGGCGGGTCCGCAGCGCAGGCGCAGACCTCCGGCGGCAGCCTCGCCGAGACGGGTGCCAAGCTGTGGCCCGCCGCCGCCGGAGCGGTCCTGCTGATCGCCGGGTTCCTCCTGCTCATGCGCACGAGGCGACGCACCGGCTGACGGTGACGACACCCGGGAGCGGCGCCCGACACCGGGGTGTCGCCAAGGGGCCCGGACCGGTCAGCCGGTCCGGGCCCCGGGCATGACAGGGCCGTCGCAGCGGCCCGACCTCAGGCGCCGGTGCCTGGTGCGCCCTGGTGCGCGAGCACAGCGCCGAGATATCCGCGGAGCATGATCTTGGCTTCGTCGAGGAGGCCCGGATCGCCCTGCGGGTCGCGCCGGAAGGCGTCCTGGGCGAGGGCGTCCGCGGCGAGCACGGCGGCGTGGCAGGCCCGGCGGAGGGCCTCGTCGTCGCCCTCGACGCCGAGGGCCCCGAGCACGCGCCGGACACCGTCCGCCATACGCCGTTTGTGTTCTCGGTCCGCGGCGCGGGTCTGCTCGGTCAGGCTGCTGCCGAACCACAGGGCCCGGAAACCGTGTTCGGCGCGGTAGATCGCGGCGTAGGCGTCGATGAGCACGCCGACGGGGTCCTCCCACCGCTCGGCCGCCGCCGCATGGACGAGCTGGTCCATGGCGCCTTCCAGGCGGGCGAAGTACCCGGCCGCGAGCGCGTCGATGATGGCGTCCCGGTCGGGCAGGTACTGGTACAGCGAGCCGATCGAGACCTTCGCGTCCGCCGCCACCCGGGTGGTGGTCAGCGCCTCGACGCCTTCATCCACCAGGATGCGCTCCGCGGCCTGAAGGACCCGGGCCAGCCGGGCCTTGCTGCGGGCCTGCCGGGGCGTGCGTCGCAGGGGGACGGGCCAGGAGCCGTCGGGCTGTTCGGTCGTATCGACCATGGACGGCCTTTCGAACGGGGATCTCGAACCTGAAGGTGACTTTGATTCATGTTTAGGTTACCGTCGCGTCCATGACGGACTCAAGCTCGGAGCTGGGTCAGGAGCGCGCCGCCGTGGCCGAGGCGTGCCGTCGCCTGGGGGCGGAGGGGCTGCTCATCGGCACGTCCGGCAACGTCAGCGTGCGGGTCGAGGACCGTGTCGCGGTCACGGCCACCGGCGCGGTGCTCGCCGAACTGACGGCCGACCAGGTGACCGTGGTCGACCTCGACGGACGCGTCGTGTCCGGAACCCTGCGCCCCACCTCGGAACTCGATCTGCACCTGGGCGTCTACCGTCGCTACGGCACCGCGGCGGTCGTCCACACCCACGCCCCGATGGCCACCGCCCTGTCCTGCGTCCTCGACGAACTGCCCTGTATCCACTACCAGTTGCTGGCGCTGGGCGGCTCGGTACGCGTGGCGCCGTACGCCACGTTCGGTACGCCCGCCCTCGCCGAGTCCGTCCTGGAGGCCCTGGAGGGCCGCGGCGCCGCCCTGATGGCCAGTCACGGCGCGCTCACCCACGCCCCGACGCTGGACAAGGCGGTCGAGCACGCGCTGCTGCTGGAGTGGGCGTGCGGCGTCCACCAGCGCGCGGCCGCCCTCGGAACGCCCCGCGTCCTGGACGAAGGCCGGCAACGCGCGGTGATCGAGGCCGCCCTCGCCCGTGAGTACGGCACCACTCACCCCGTAACGCCTGCGCAGGAGGGAAACCGATGAAGGTCGTCACGATGGGCGTGCATGTGCTGGACGTGCTGGTGCGGCCGGTGGAGGCGATACCCGAGGGGCAGGGCGCGACGCTGGTGGAGGACATCAGGATGACCGCCGCCGGGACGGCCGGCGGCACCGCCCTGACCCTCGCCAAGCTGGGCGCCGAGGTGCACAGCGCCGGCGCGATCGGCGCCGACCCCACCGGCGACATGCTGGTCGCGCTGCTGCGGCGGGCGGGCATCGACACCCGCCACCTCGTCCGCCGCGCGGACACCCCCACCTCCGCGAGCGTCCTGCCCATCCGCCCCAACGGCGACCGCCCGTCCCTGCACCTGCTCGGCGCGAACATCACCTACGGCCCCGACGACGTGCCCTGGGACACGATCGCCGAAGCGAGCCATCTGCACCTCGGCGGGCCCGAGCTGATCGGCGTCGACACCGCCGCGCGCATCCTGAAGTACGCGAAGGAACACGGTGTCGTCACCTCGGTGGACCTTCTCGCGCCCGGTGCCCTCGGGAGTTTCGAGCAGCTCGCGGCGGCGCTGCCGTACGTCGACCATCTGCTGCCCAACGAGGACCAGGTCCTCGGATTCTCCGGCGAACCGGACCTGGTGGCGGGCGCGCGCAAGCTTTTGGACGCCGGGGCAGGCCTGGTCGCCGTCACCTGCGGCGCCGAGGGCGCGCTGCTCGTGAGACGCGAGGGCACCGACAAGGTGCCCGCCTTCGCGATCGACGTGGTGGACACCACCGGCTGCGGCGACGCCTTCTCGGCCGGCTTCGTACGCGGCATGGGCCTCGGGCGCACCCCGTACGAGTCCGCCGTCCTCGGCGGCGCCGCGGCGGCACTGGTGGCCCAGGGCCTCGGCAGCGATCACGGGGACTTCGACCTCGCCACCGCGGACGCCTTCGCCGCCGCGGGCAAGCCGCGCCCGTGAATCGAGGGCGCGGACGCGAGGGGAGGCCCGTCGTCGGTCGCGGCTACCCATGGCGTCCGCTCAGGCGTTTGACCTCCTGCGCGGTCTCCCGCGCCCGGCGCTCGGCCCGCGCGAGCGCGTCGGCTCTGTGGCGGCTGCGTTTCTCGGCCTCCTGCTGCTCCCGCTCCGCGGCCCCTAGCTCCTCCCGCACCCGACGCAGCTCCTCCTGCGCGGCGGACACCTCCTGCCGGGCCAGGTCGCACCGGTCACGGGCCCGCGTCAGAGCCTTCTCGGCGTCGGCCCGTTCGGCACGCGCGTCGCGCAGCAGCGCCGCGGCCTCGTCGGCTGCCGCGCGTGCCCGGGCGAGTTGCTCCTGCCGCAGGCGGCGCCGCTCGGCGACCTCGTCCTTCGCCCGCGTCCGGGCCGACGGCCGCGGTGTCCTGGGCGAGGTCTCCTCAGGCCCGGGGCGACTCGTCGTGGCGCCGGCGCTCGCAAAGTCCGACGGCGGGGTGAGGGCGCTCTCCAGCCGGCCCTCGGCCCACAGGTCGGCCGCCTGCGGGTCGGCGAGTACGGCGCGCAGGGTGGATTCGACGTCCTGCCGCACACTGTCCGACAGCCGGTGCCCGGCCTCTTCGGCCAGCCGGCCCGCCTCCCGGGACAAGGCCGAGACGATGCTCCGCCGCTGCCTGGACAGCTCGGCGACCTCGGAGGCGTCCAGAGTGCGGTAGGCCTCCCGCAGCGCCCGCCCCAGCTCCAGGAACCGCCGGCTCTCCTCCGGATCGGAGCGCAGCAGCAGGTTCGCCGCCCAGGCGGCCAGGGTGGGCCGGCGGGCGGCACCGATCCGGCGGGCGTCCTCCACGTGGCCGGCCGTCTTCGCCGCGGCCGCCAGTACCGCCCGCCGGGCGACGAAGTCGGACGGGGGAGTGCCGTACAGCTCGTCGAGCACCGCCTCCACATCGTGGTCCGCGCCGGCCCGCCCACCCTTGCGCCCGCTCAGGGTGCCCACACCTCCGGACCGCCCTCGTGCCACTCGATCAGCCCGGACTCGGCGACATCCAGCTCGTCCCAGTCGTTCAGCCCCGCGTTCTGCAGGAACACCGTCAGGTCGCGAAGGCTGTACGCGGTACCGAGCACCTCGTCGTCGACACGCACCTTGCGGCCGCCCCTCTCGGACGGCGGGTAGACGATCACTCGGCGCTCGGACATGACACCAGGGTCGCCCGCGGCGGGCGGCCCCGCATCCCGGCCGCCCCCTCCCGCGAGGGCTAACGTCGGTGGCATGGCCGGTGATCGCCGAGGATGGCGCGCGTGTCTGCTCAGCGGTGCGGTGTTCGCCGTCTGCATGGCCGGCACCACGCTGCCCACCCCCCTCTACCCCCTCTACCAGGAGAAGTTCGGCTTCTCGGAGTTGACGGTGACCCTCGTCTACGCCGTGTACGCCTTCGCGGTCATCGGCGTCCTGCTGCTGGTGGGCAACGCCTCGGACGCCGTGGGCAGGCGCGCGGTGCTGCTGTGGGGCCTGGGATGCGCCGCGGGGAGCGCGGTCTGCTTCCTGAGCGCGGACGGGCTGGAGTGGCTGTACGCGGGACGGCTGCTGTCGGGACTGTCCGCCGGCCTCTTCACCGGGGCCGCGACGGCCTACGTGATGGAGCTGGCACCTCCGGGCGGCGCCTCGCGGGCCACGTTCGTGGCGACGGCCGCCAACATGGGAGGGCTGGGCTGCGGTCCGCTGCTCGCGGGCGTCCTCGCCGAGTACGCCGACCATCCGCTGTACCTCCCCTACGTCGTGCACCTCCTCCTGGTGGCCGGCTCGGCCGCCGTGCTGCTGCGCCTTCCGGAGACGGTGCGGGAGCGGCAGCCGCTGCGCACCGTACGGCCGCGGCGCCCCGCGCTGCCGCCGCAGGTCCGGGCGGTGTTCGGCCCCGCGGCGATCGCCTCGTTCGTGGGGTTCGCGCTCTTCGGGGTGTTCACGTCGGTCAGTCCCGCGTTCCTCGCCCAGTCCCTCGACGTCGACGACCACGCCGTGAGCGGACTGGTCGTCGCCCTGGCCTTCTTCTCCTCGACCGCCGGACAACTGGCCGTCGGCAAGGTCGGGGTGGGGCGTTCGCTGCCGCTGGGCTGCGCCGGGCTCCTCACCGGGCTGGCGCTGCTCGCGGGGGCACTGCGAGGGGACCTGATGTCACTGGTGGTGGTGAGCGCGCTCGTCGGCGGCATCGGGCAGGGGCTGGCGTTCCGCGGGGCGCTGTCCGCGGTGGCCGGGGCGTCCCCGGCCGACCGGCGCGCGGCGGTGATCTCGACGCTGTTCGTGGTGGCCTACGCGGGCATCTCCGTGCCGGTGATCGGCGTGGGGCTGCTGACGGGCCCGATCGGTCTGGAGGACGCGGGACTGGTGTTCATCGCCTGCATGGCCGTCCTGGTGTCGATCGCGGCGGCCTACCTGCTGCGGCGGCCGGTTCCGGCGCGGACATGAACGGCTACGAAGGACATCCACGCAGACGACGGCGCGTGCCCGTGTCGGACCGGTCCGATCCGCTGCCGAAGGCGCTGGTCGCTCTGACCCTGGTCACGGGGATCGTCGACGCGGTGGCCTTCATGGGACTCGGGCAGGTCTTCACCGCGTTCATGACGGGCAACATCCTCTTCCTCGGCTTCGCGCTCGCCGGTGGCGAAGGACTGCAACCCCTAGGGTCGCTCACGGCACTCGCCGGGTTCGCGGTCGGTGCGGTGGCCGGCAGCCGCCTGGGCGTCGCCGAGGCCGGCCGTCATCGCCGCTGGCTGCTGGCCTCCGCCACGGTCGCGTCCCTGCTGCTGGTGACCGCCGCCCTGGCAGCGGTCGGGCTGCGCACGGTGACCGGTCATCTCGTGCCGAGGCATTACGCGGTGGTCGCGCTGACCGCGTTGGCGATGGGTGTGCGCAGCGCGACGATGTGGCGGCTCGGGGCGATGCTCAACACCACGCTGGTGACCGGCACGCTGGTCACCTGGATCAGGAAGTCGGCACTGGGCGGTGGCACACCCGACTCCGCCCAGCCGTTGCGTGCCGCCGCCGTCCTGGCGGTCTTCGCCGGTGCTGCCGTCGGCACGCTGTTGCTGCGGGTGGGCCTGACCGCGGCGCTGCTGGTCGCCGCGGCCGGGGTCCTGGCCTCCATCGGCGGCTATGTGGCCCACCCTGCGTCCCGACGGGCGCCCGGCCCCTGAGCGCCGCCGGCTCCGCCGACCACCCGGGCCGCCGTCCGGGCTAGGTTTTGGCGGCCAGCGTCTGGTCCGGTTCCGCAGTGGCCTGGCCGCCCGGCCCCCGCCCGGCGTAGCGCATGGCGACGCACGCCCCCAGGTACAGGGCGGCGACGATCAGCAGCAGCGCCTGATAGCCCGTCACCAGGGCCAGGTACTCCAGCGCGCCGCCGGTCAGCGCCCCCAGGAGGTTGGCGCCGAACGCCGATGTCGGGTCGGGGGCCTGCGCGAGGCGGTCGGAGAAGATGAGGTTGGCGCAGAAGATGGGCGCGAAGGCCAGGGCGATGGCCGCGGCGAGCCGCCCCGCGAACGGCAGCGAGAGCACGGCCTGCGTCGGCACGAGCCAGGCCACCGCGAGGGAGCCGAAGAGCATGAACTGCAGGAGCAGCATGTTGACCCGGCGCAGTCTGCGGCGCACCTCGACCGCGGCCAGGACCGAGAGCAGCACCCCGAAGAAGACGAGGGCGTTGACCAGCCAGGTGGTACCGAAGTACAGCGCGAAGCCGATCACGTTCTTCGTTTCGAGCAGCATGAAGGCCGCGCCGAGCAGGAACATGTCGACGTAGCGGAGCGTGCTGCGGATCCGTACCCCGGTCAGCCGCACCGAGACCAGCGTCACCAGCAGGATCGCGCCCAACGCGCCCAGGTAGATGGTGGGGATCGTCCGGTGCAGCAGATACGGGAAGGGGTGGTCGTCGCTCGCGGCCGCCGGGACCGGGCCGCTGGGCTTCCAGGTCTGCTTGCAGGACTGGTCGGCAGGTGTCATCCCGGCCACCAGTACGGCCGCGTTCCGCTTGAACGTCGTCATGCAGGGGGCGTGGCCGTACAGTTCGTCGAGGTCACCGGCGAAGCGGTCCACCAGCCAGGCCTGCCGGTAGTAGTTGTACATGGCGAACGCGCCGTCCGGCGTCAGGTGGTCGCGGGCGGCCTCGAACGCCTGACGGGTGAACAGATAGCTCTCCAGCCGCAGATTGCTCGCGCCCGACACCAGGGTCAGGGAGTCCGGGAGCGCCAGGACGATGAGGTCGTACTTGGCGTTCGTCCGCTCCAGGAACGCTCGCCCGTCGTCGATGTACACGTGCACCCGGGGGTCGTCGTAGGGCCGGGCGGGGTGCAGGGTGGCGCCGATCTCCTGCAGCCGGGGGTCGATCTCGACGGCGTCCACGCGCTCCGCCCCCTGCGCCAGCGCGACCGCGACGTCGTTGCCGTTCCCGGCGCCGATGATCAGCACGCGCTTGTGCGGATTGCGGGGTGTCTGGTCGTACGCCTGCCGGTACGGCGAGTTCTCCCTCAGCAGCACCTGGAGCGGCGCGGTGCTCTGGTGCGGGACGCCGTTGGCGGAGATGTAGTACGTCCGGGTGGTCGTCGGCGAGGGCTTGAGCTCGATCTTGTAGTACGGCGACCAGGAGATGCCGGTCGTGGTCGTCTCCAGGAACAGCGCGGCGACCATCGCCGTGAGGGGGATGCCGTACAGCAGGGTGTTGCGGCGCCCGCCGAGGATCAGCAGCGCCACGGCGGCGAGGACGCCCCACACCACCGAGGGGGCCCGCAGCCAGGACAGCACGGCGAAGGAGACCGACCCGGTGATGCTGCCGAGCAGGTCGTAGCGGTAGGCGTCGAGCGAGGGAAGTTGACGGAAGAGGTCGGCGGTGATCTTCCCGATGCCGGCCATGATCACCGCGGTGAGCAGGAAGATGGCCGGCAGCGTCACCCACTGGGGCAGTCCCGTGGTCTTCACGGCGGTGAAGTAGATGACCTCGCTGCTGCTCTGACGCACCTGCACCGGATACGCGCGGACGAGGACGACGAGGAGCGCGAGCGGGATCGGCGTCCAGCGTTTGAGCCACTGCCCGCGCGCGGCGGGGATCAGGAAGCCGATGCCGATGCCGAGGAACGACCCCAGCAGGATGAAGTTCGAGAAGTAGCTGAGGTGGACGACGTTCGCTCCCGCCCATCTGATCAGCGCCAGCTCCACGAAGAGCATGGTGGTGCTGGCCAGCACGAGCCTCCAGCGCACCGAGCTTGCCTTTTGCCCGGTTTTGGTCAGATTCATGGGCGTTTACGGTGCCAGCTTCGGCCCGATGAGTCGAGATGCCTTGCCGGTCGACCGGCACTTCAGCCGTGTGCCGGGGCTCGGCAGGGCCGGTCAGACGTGCAACTCGGGGGGAAACCCGGTCCAGCGCAGTCCGGCGGGAAGGTGCCGCATGTCGTTGGCGACCAGGACGGTGGCCGGGCGCCCGGGCGCGTAGCGGATGACGGTGAGCGCGGCGTTGGCGTGGTTGAGGCCGAGCCAGCGCCACTTCGGCGCGTGCATGGCGTCCCGGACGAGCCAGGCCACCAGGAAGTTGTGCGTGACGACCAGTTCGTGCCGGTCCTCCTCGCCCTCCACCGGGCCGGTGAACAGCTCCAGGGCGCGGCGGGCCAGCGCGGGTCCGTGCCGCCGTTCCTCCTCGGAGGCGTCGGCGAGAAAGCGGAGGTAGTGGTCCGCCGACTCCGCCGGGAGCTCCTCCCTCGCCGGCATGTGGGGGACGTAGTCACCGGCGACGTCCGAGACGTGCAGCGGGACGTCCTTCAGCTGATCACCGATCAGCCGCGCGGTCTGCTCGGCCCGGGGCAGCGGACCGTGGTGGACGGCGGCGAACGGGATGTCCTTGAGCCGCTCGCCGAGCAGCGTCGCCTGCCGACGGCCCGCATCCGTCAGGCCGCTCCCGTCCGCGGACGCCTCCGCGTGCCGGACCAGATGGAGGAAACGAGTGGCTGTACCGGTCACCCCAGGACTCCTTCGCGTCGACCGACGATCTTGCGCAGTTCGACGGACGCTGCCGGCCCGGGCGCCGGTTCCGCTGCCCGGTCCACGGCCCGCCGCCTGCCGCGGCCCTGGGGGACGCGGCAGGCGGCATCGCGACGACGCCCCGCGGTTCAGGAGCGCGGCGTCGTCTCGTCGGTCACGGCCCAGCGCTGGTTCGTGCCCGACGTGGGCGTCCATGTCGTCACCCGGGAGCCGTCCGCCGTGGCGTGTCCGGAGACGTCGAGCAGTCGGCCGGTGGCGGCGTTGACGAACGTCCATGTGCCGTCACCCGTCGTGGACATGATGCACTGGAACGGGTGGAATGCCCGCCCGGGGAAACGGGACGCCCCCGCCGGTGAGCTGTGCACCGGCGGGGGCGTGCGGGCGATCTGGAGGAAGGCCCCGTTCTCAGCCGCCGATCAGGGGTCCCGAGAAGCGGCAGTGCACGGGTTCGGCGTGGGCGGGGTCGAGCGCGTTGAGGACGAGTTGGTGGGCGTTGGAGTCGTAGGCGATCGAGATGTGTTCGGAGAGGTCCTGGGGGCAGATTTCCTGAATGGTGATGTTCCGCACGGTCGCGCCCCGCCCCGGGGTGAGGAACTGGTTGTGGAACGGCGTGACGACCTCGTCGTATCTGGTGGCGATCACGGTGTAGGCGACTCCCGGCTGCGTGTCACCGCCCCGGTCGAGTGTGGTATGCACCTCGGACCCGACCATCTGGTCCGCGTACGCCTGCCCCGCCACGAGGGACACCGTGGGATCGAGGCCCAGTTCGGTCGTGAGGGTGCCCAGGCCGGAGACCGTGGCGCCGTGGTTCGACGGCGCCAGCCCGATGAGTCGACGCACCTTGTTGCGCGCCGGCTTCGCGGGGTTCGTGCCTCCCTCGAAGCGCAGGTACCACCGAGGCAGCACACCACCGCCCTGGGAGTGCCCCACCAGGTCGACCTGCCGGGCGCCGGTGGCGGCGAGCACCCGGTCGACGTAACGGGCGATCTCGCGGGCGGAGTCGGGGATGTGCCGCGTGGCCTTGAACGGAACTCCCGGCTCCCCGCCGTAGTTCGGAGCGAAGACGCAGTATCCGGCCCGCTTCAGCAGGGGGGACAGCATGCTCCAGTTCATGTGGGCGTTCGTGTAGGTGGCGTGCAGCAGGACGACGGGGCGGGGATGCGTGGCGCTCGGCCGGCACGTCCAGTCGTTCGCCCCGGCCGGCGGGGCGTCCGGGCGGAGGGTGCCCCGGACGAAGGCCGTGGGGGCGGAGAGGGCCGCCCCCACAGGCGGGTTCGGGGCGTCGGCCGCGACCGACTCACCCGGCAGGCCGAGCGTCAGGGCCGTCACCGCGCTGACGGCCGCCCACCAGGTGAGCAGTCGGGAACGCGGCGTGGGTCGGGCAAGACGATGTGACATTCTTCCGCTCCTAGTCGGATCAGGTCACCAGCGGACGACCAAGATCCTCAAGGAGCGATGGGCGGGACCCCGGCCAACCCGCACCGGGCCCACCCGTTGGAGTAGCGCCTTTCAGCCGTGCGGGTCTGCCGGCGGGTCGCCGCCGTCTTCGCGGAGCTGGGGGCTCCCCGGCCTCACTCCTCCCGCTCGTCGCGGGCCGCGGACGCCGTGTGGTGCAGGATCTCGCCGGCCAGGCGGTCGTCCAGGGCCGCGGGCAGGGCGTGGCCCATGCCCTCGATCAGGACCAGCCGGGCGCCCGGGACGGCGGCCGCGGTGGCCTCCGCGTGCTCGCCGGGGCCGCCGGCGGGGACGACACGGCACAGCTGTCCTCGGTCACCGCGCCCACACAGTTCGCCGGGAAGTGGCGGTGCTCCCGCCAGGGCGCGCTGCACCGCCGACGCCGTGTCCGTGCCCAGCGGCTGCGACGACAGGCTGGTCAAGGTCAACACCCGGTGCGGATGGGTGACCGCCAGGCGCTGCGCGATGACACCGCCCAGGGACGCGCCGACCAGATGGGCTCGGTCCACCTCGAACGCGTCCAGGACGGCGAGCGCGTCGGAGGCCATGTCGGCGACGGTGTACGGCCGGGCGGCGAAGTCGACCCTGGAAGAGCGCCCCGTGTCCCGGTGGTCGTAGCGGATGACCCGCAGACCCCCCTCGACCAGGCGACGGACGAGGCCGTCGTTCCACTGGACGCCCTGCGCCTGGGCTCCCATCACCAGCAGCGCCGTGGGGTGACCGGCGTCCCCGAAGTCCTCTGCCCAGAGCTGAAGTCCGTCCGTGCGGACGATCCGCTCGCGGCCCGTCAGGTACTCGTTCTTCGTCTTATTTTCCTGCATGGTCGTTCAAGATAATGGCTTGGTGCGAACCCCGCACCCGATTTCCCGGCACGACCCCCGAGTTGGACGTGCCCGGGCCGCCCGGGCACCCTGATCCCCATGGCCGGAGTCAAGGGGCAGGTGCAGAAGCGGGGCGTGGAACGTCGCCGCGCCATGGTGGACGCCGCGATCGAGCTGTTCGCGCGCCAGGGGGTGCGCGGCACCGGGGTGGCGGCGATCGCCGAGCGGGCCGGCGCCACCCCCTCCGCCCTCATCCATCACTTCGGCAGCAAGGACGGACTCGTACGAGCCGTCCTGGAGGAGGCCGACCGGCGCGCCCTCGAACGGCTGTCCATCACCCGGGATGCCGAACCCACCCTCGACCAGGCATTCGACTGGTTCGTGCGGGACGCCGCGCACACCGCCGCCGCCGAACGCGAACTGGCCGCCCTGCACACCACGCTCACCGCGGAGAACCTGGAGCCCGGTTCCGTGCTCCACACCTGGTTCCGGGACCGCGGCCGGGGCCTGCGGACCCATCTCGCCGCCCTGTTCACCCGCGCCGCGGCCGACGGCACGGCCCCCGCCGACCTGGACGCGGCCACGCTGGCCGCGGAGACGGCCGCGTTCATCGAGGGCGCCCACCTGCTGTGGCTGCTGGATCCCGACCAGGTGGACCTGACCGCGGTGCACCGCAGCTACTTCGAAGGGCTGGCCGCCCGGCTGCGGATGAAGTGATGACGGCCCCGCGTACAACGTCGGGCCCGCTCACCGGTCTGAGTCACCGGGGTGCTCATGGGGTCGGAACAGCAGATCGCCTTCTTCCTGCGCGAGTTGAAGGACGGCGACACCTGGCGGCGCGCGGCCGCGGCCAAGGGGCTGGGCAGGGTCGGGCGCCACGAACACGCCGCGGTGCTCGCCGCCGCGGCTGACGACGGTGCCCCCGAGGTTCGTGAAGCCGTGGCCCTGGGGCTGGGCCGGCTCGCGGTCGCCGAGGTCGGCCGTGCGGTGCTGCCCGCCCTGATGGGGGACGAGGATCCCTGGGTACGGCGCCGGGCCTCGCGCGCCGCGATCCTGCTCGGCCTCGACGGCCCGGAGGTCGTGGACGCCTTCTCCCGCCTGCTCGGCGATCTGGACCACCACCTGCGGATCAACGCCCTGGACGGCTTGGAGGCCCTGGGCGTGCCGGGCGACGTACGTCAGCTCGTGGCACTCCTGGGCGACCCGGAAGGAGCCGTGCGGGGACGGGCCCGCAGCCGGGTGCACGGCCTGAGCGACGATCCGGCCGTGCACGCCGAACTGGTCCGAGCGGCCGAGCGGGGAGAGGGAGCCGCTCGCGTGGAGGCTCTCGGACTGCTTCCCGGCGCATGGACCGAGCGCCTCCTCGACTCGCTGGTCACGGGCCTCGGTGACGATTCGGCCCAGGTGCGGATCGCGGTGGCTCGCCGACTGCTCGACGTGGAGAGGGCGCGGACGCGGGACGCCCTGGTCGAGGCTCTGGAGGCCGAACGGGACGCCCAGGTCGCGTCCTGGCTGCTGGACGGGCTCGGCCGACGGGGCGAGGAACGCGTGCTGGAGCCGGCGACCCGCTGGCTCGACGATGCCGTCGCCGGTCCGTCGGCCGCCGACGCGCTGGGAGCCCTGGGGACGCGGACCGCTGTCTGGGTGCTGCGTACGGCCGTCATCGACTCCTCCCTTACGGGCCGTACCCGCGCGGCCGCCGCGAAGGCCCTCGGGCGGGCGGGGCGCTGGGACGCCGTCTGGCTGCTGCTGCCGCTCCTGGACCACGGTGACGGCGAGGTGCGCGCGGGAGCGGTGGACGCCCTGGACACGCTGGTGGAGAACGGGCTCCGCCCCTGGGAATGCCGTCCCGTGGCCCGGGCGCTGGTGGCCCATCTCGCCGCCGACCCGAACACGACGTGGCGCACCCACGACGCGCTCATCGGCCTCGCCGAAGCGCTGCCCCTGCTGCGGCGAACGGCGGACCGGACCCCGTCGCCCGCCGTCCGGGCCGCCGCGCTCTCGCTGCTCGACACGGACAACGCCATGGACGAGGACACCGAGCGGGACCTGCCCCGCTTCGTCCGTGCCCTGGACGACCCGGACGAGACGGTCCGCGAGCACGCCGCGGAGAGCCTTGCCCACTGGCTGGCGGCCACCGGGAAGCGACCGCAGGACGAGGAGCGGCTGCGCGCCCGGCTCACCGCCCTCGCCTCGGACGACCCGAGGGCGGCGACCCGAGCGTCGGCAGAAGAGGCGCTGGGGGTGCTGGACGGGGACGGCCGCGGCCCGTCGTGACGGTGGAGGTGCCAGCCCCGCCATGTCGGTATGACTGGCGTGGTAGTTCACCAGAAAACCGGACAGACCGAAACTGCTCCCGGGGCCGATCACGGCGGGAACCCGGCACTCATCCCGTTGGGGAACAGCCCTCAGGGCCCGTTGAGGACAGCCCTCAGGGCGCGTGGTGCACCTCCTCCGGCGCCACCACCGCCTGGGCGAGCGGAATCCGCGCCAGGGCGAGAACCCCGGCGGCGACCAGCGCGACACCGAGAAGCTGCGGCAGCAGCCACCACCCGGAGCGGATCTCCTCCTCGTACAGCGTGACGCCCAGGGCGAGACTGACCAGCGCGTCACCGAGGGTGAGGGCGGGCTGGGAGGCGACCAGCGGGCCCGCCTGCATCGCGTTCTCCAGCAGGAACAGGGCGCACACGCCGGTCGCCGCGAACGCGTAGGTCTGCCAGGCGGAGAAGAAGCCGCCCAGCCCCTGCTCTTCGAGGATGTGCACGGCGGCCTTCATCAGCGCCGCGGTCACCGCGTAACTGATCGCCGTCGCGGCGCCCAGGAACGCCGCCCTGGCACGTCCTTCGGGGCGCCGCAGCGCCGCGAGAGCGAGCATGACGACCAGCCCCGCGCACACGGTGAGCGCGGGGATCCACCGGTCCAGTGCCACATGGGTGCGATCGCCGGAGGGGGAGGCGGCGAAGAGCGCGAGCGCCAGCCCCGCCACGACCACCGCCACGGACCGCCAGCCCGCGCCCGCCAGACGACGGTGCATCAGCAGCGAGGCGACGATCAGGGTGAGCGGCAACTCCAGCACGAACAGCGGCTGCACGATCGTCAGCGGCCCCGTGGCCAGCGCCAGTGCCTGGCAGACGGCCGCGGCGATCACCGCGAGCATGCCGGCCAGCCAGACCGGGCGGCGCAGCAGATCGAGGATCAGCCCCGCCCGCAGCCCCTCCGAGCGCGGCACGGTCAGCGCCGCCTTGCGCTGCAGCACCGTCGCGACGGCGTTGCTGAACGCCGCGCACAGCGCGAAGAGGACGGAGAGCGGGGTGTGCAGCGGACACCTCCGGGATCCACGGGCCTGTCACGCCGGCCGGCCTCCCTGCCGTGAACGATGCCCGGCAGGCCTTCCCTCGCAATGTCACTCCGGCGGTCGGACCGCGCAACTCACAGCCCCTCGCCACCTCCGGGCCCCGGCGACCGGACCCGATCCGCGGGCCTGCGGCAGCGGGGCGGGTGCCTCCCGTGCGCCGACGCGGCCGACGTGTCCGCGCGGTCGGCTGCCGTAGGCGGTCCGTTCCCGTGCCCGCGGAGCGGACGCGACCCCGGCCGCGCGCGGCGCCGCGCCGGCGGTCCGCCGGACCGTCCGCGTGACCGGCTCGCCGGGCGGCTTCGGGTCAGCGGTCTTCTTCACGGCTGTCCCATGGTTTGTAGTGCGTCGGTTGCGGCACTCGGACACCCACATGCGAGACCCCTTTCGAGGAGGTCACCGCTGTATGTCGTGCGTCGAGCAGACGCGTCGGGGACCGGCGGTGCCGGGTGGAACAAAGGGCGGTCGATGACGACGATCGGCGTGGAAGAGGAGTACCTGTTGCTCGACCCGGCCACGGGTCTGCCGGTGCCACGGGCGGAGGAGGTTCGTGCCGCGGCAGGGCTGGGGCCCCTGGTGGCCGACCAGGAGGTGCAGCACGAGCTGCTCCAGGCCCAGATCGAGGTGGCCACTCCCGTGTGCGACACGTTGGAGGAGGCGGGCGGTCACCTGCTGCGGCTGCGGCACGCCGTCGCGGTCGCCGCCGAGGAACGCGGCTGCCGGCTCGCGGCCTGCGGCACCTGGCCGCTGCGGCGGGCCAGTCCCGTGGCCGTCACCGACGAGGCCCGCTACCGGGCCATGGTCGTCCAGGCGCCGCAGCTGGTGGCGGAACAGCTGGTGAACGGCATGCACGTGCACGTCGCCGTGCCGGACCCCGAGGCGGGCGTACAGGCCCTGAACCGGATCCGTACCTGGCTGCCGACGCTGACCGCCATGTCGGCCAACTCCCCGCTGTGGGAGGGCCATGACACCGGCTTCCGCAGCTGGCGCACCGTGGTCTTCAGCCGCTGGCCGGTCAGCGGCATGCCCCCGTCCTTCCAGGACGCCGGGGACTACGAGCGGCGCGTGAAACGGCTGTCGGACGCCGGTCTGATCGCCGACACCGGCCAGCTGTACTGGCAGGCCCGGCTGTCGCCCCGCTACCCCACCATCGAGGTGCGGTGCTCCGACGTCCAACTGGGCGCCGACGAGGCGGTCATGCTCGCCGGGACCATCCGGGCCCTGGTGACGACCGCCCTGGCCGAGGCGGACGCCGGAACGCCGACCCTCGACCACGACCCGGAACTGCTCCAGGCCGCCATGTGGCACGCCGCCCGGCACGGCCTCGGCGACACCCTCGTCGACCCCGGCGGCGGCACCCTGCGTCCGGCAGGCGACGTGGTGAACCGGCTGATGAGCCACGTGGGCGACGCGCTGGACGAAGCCGGCGACACCCGCCAGGTGACCGCACTGGTGGACCGGCTGCTGCGCGACGGCACCGGCGCGGACCGCCAGCGCGCCGCTCTCGCCGACGGCGGCCTCCCGGCGGTGACCGACCTGATCAGCGTACGGAGCACCGTGCCGTGACCTCGCCCTCAACCGCGCCGGCGGGCTCGTCACGAGGGGCCCGGCGTCACCGACCGATGTCGAGGCGTTCGGTGTAGGCCTCGGTCAAAGGCGCCGGGGCCGGGCTCGTCATGCCCGCCGACCAGAACCCCGAGGTGCCCGGAACGGGCGTCACGTCGTTGAGGTACGGCGCCGGTGCCGCACCGGCCGGGCCCCGGACGGCCGTCCAGGTCTCGCCGTCCCGGCGCAGGTACGTACTGCGGCTCTGGTCCTGGTGATCCCACCCCGAGATCCACGCCGCGCGCCCCCGCGCGTCACCCGCGATGCCGGTCAGGGACCCGGCTACGAAGCCCGCTTCCAGCCGGGTCCAGGCCGTGCCGTCCCAGTGGCTCAGGGCGGGGTTGCCGGGGCGCCCGGGCGGCCCGCCGACACCGGCCTCGGTGCCCACCGCCCACACGTCGCCCGGGCCGGCGGCGTGCAGATCGGCGGTGCTCAGGCGCAGACCCGCGATCGGCGGGAGGACCGTCCACGCCCCGTCCCAGCGGGCCACGAGCCCCGACCAGCCGCCGCCGGTCGACTGGTCACCGCACACCCAGAGCTCACCCGGCGCGGCCACGACGATCCGGTACAGGTTCGCGCTCGTGACGGGCAGCGGCTCCAGCCAGCGCCAACGCCGCCCGTCCCCGTGCAGCAGCCGGACGGCGCCGCCCCGGGTACCGCAGACCCACACCTGCCGGTCGGATCCGACCGCCACCGCGCTCAGCCGGACGCCGGGCTCACCCAGGCCCGGGAAGGCGGCCTCTCGCCAGGTGCTCCCGTCCCAGCGCAGCAGCGGGCTGCCGTTCCCGGCCGGCTGCCCCACACTCCAGGCGGCGCCGGCGCAGACACCGGCGACATCGGTCAGCCGGGTGTGGTTCAGATGCGTCAGGTCGGTCTTCGTCCAGGCGCCGCCGTCCCACAGCATGCCCAGCCCTCGCCCCCGCGACGGTCCGGCGAGCCCCTCCTCACCCACGGCCCAGGCCAGGGCGGGCCCGGCGGCGGCGATGCGCCGCAACTGCGCCGCGGGAGTGCCGCCGGGCGCCGGGACGGCCTGCCAGCCCTCGGCCCGCAGCGCCGGCCCGTCGGCCCTGGACGGAACCGGGCCGAGCGCGATCCCCGAGGCCGCGCCGATCGCCCCTGCCAGTAATCGCCTTCGTCTCACTTCCGGTCCCCCTCCACGAGGATCGGGCGGTCAGGAGGGACCACCGTGGACCAGCACGGCTCAGGGGTCCAGACACCCGCGTGACAAAACGGGAGCTCCGCGAGGACCGAGCACTCCGGGCCGGTTGGATCAGCGCAGCGCGGGCACTCGGGGCCGGCCGACGGACAATCCCGGCCAGTCACCCTGGAGGTCTCCGTGGCCGTACGCCACCGTCTGATCCGAGTCCCCCCGAACGTCGTGTGGGCCGTCCTGGCCGACGGCAGCCGTTACGCGGAGTGGGTGGTGGGAACCTCACGGTCCGAACCGGTCCGCGGGCAGTGGCCGCACCTGGACGCGGCCATCCGCTACGAAGTCCGGCTCGGCCCCGCCAGGCTGACCAACGAGACCGTCGTACGCCACTGCGAGGAAGGCGTCCGCCTCGAACTGGAGGCCTACGCCGGTGCCCTGGGCAGCGCGCGCGTCGCGATCGAGCTGCGGCCCTGGGGCGAGCACTGCCTGGTGATCGTGGACGAACACCCCCTGCAGGGAGCGGGCGGCCGACTGCACAACGTCGGCTTCGAGGCACTGATCCAGCTGCGCCACCGCGCCATGCTCACCCGGCTGGCCAGGCTGTGCGAGAACGAGGCCCCCGACGCCCGGCACACCGAACCCGAGGAGCCCGCGGCGGCCGACGCCTTCGGAGCCGGCCATGCCTGACGCCGTGGTGATCGGCGCGGGCCCCAACGGCCTGGTGGCCGCCAACGTGCTGGCGGACGCCGGGTGGAGCGTCGAGGTGCTGGAGGAACAGCCGGAACCGGGTGGCGCGGTCCGCCACGACCGGGGCGTCGACCCCGCCTTCGTCAGCGACCTCTTCAGCTCCTTCTATCCCCTCGCCGCCGCCTCACCGGTGCTGCGTGCCCTGCGCCTGGAGGACCACGGGCTGCGGTGGAGCCACGCGCCCAGCGTGCTGGCCCACCCCCTCACCGACGGCGGCTGTGCCGTGCTCGACCGTGACGTCGCGATCACCGCCGCGTCCCTCGACGCCTTCGCACCGGGTGACGGGGACGCCTGGCGGCGGCTGCACGACGTGTGGCAGCGCCTCCACTCCGACCTCCTGGGCACCTTGTTCACGCCCTTCCCGCCCGTCCGTGCCGGGGCCCGGCTGGCGCTACGGCTGCGCGCCGCGGGCGGACTGCGTCTGGCACGCACCCTGATACTGCCCGTGCGCCGACTGGGGGAGGAGGAGTTCCGCGGCCAGGGCGGCCGACTGCTGCTGGCCGGCAACGCCCTGCACGCCGACCTCGCCCCGGAATCGGCCGGCAGCGGTGGCTTCGGCTGGCTGATGGCCATGCTCGGACAGACGTACGGCTTCCCCGTCCCGGTCGGCGGCTCCGGCGCCCTGACCCATGCCCTGACCCGACGCCTGGAATCCCTGGGCGGCCGGGTGCGCTGCGGACAGCGCGTGGAGCGGGTCGTCGTGCGCGAGGGTCGGGCCGCGGGCGTGCGGACGGTCGCCGGTGACGCGGTGACGGCGCGCCGGGCGGTGCTGGCCGACGTGGCGGTGCCCGCCCTGTACGGCGACCTCCTCGACCCCGAGCACCTGCCCGCGCAGCTCCTGGACGATCTGCGGCGGTTCCAGTGGGACTTCGCCACCTTCAAGGTGGACTGGGCCCTCGACGGCCCCGTGCCCTGGCGGGCGGAGCAGGCGACCCGGGCCGGCACCGTGCACCTCGCCGACGGCATGGACGAACTCACCCGTTTCGCCGCGCAGATCGCCATGCGCCAGGTCCCGGACCGACCGTTCCTGCTGTTCGGCCAGATGACGACAGCCGACACCACCCGTTCGCCGCTGGGCACGGAATCGGCCTGGGCCTACACCCACGTGCCCCACGAGATCGGCGCCGACGCGGCCGACGAGGGCATCACCGGGAGCTGGGACACCAAGGACCAGGAACTCATGGCCGACCGGGTCGAACGCCAGGTGGAGCGCTTCGCGCCCGGCTTCCGCTCCCTGATACGCGCCCGCCGCGTCCTGGCGCCCCCCACTCTGGAGGCGCTCGACGGCAACCTGCACGCCGGTGCCATCAACGGCGGTACGACCGCCATCCACCAGCAGCTCGTCCTCCGCCCCGTCCCCGGCACCGGACGCCCCGAGACACCGGTGCCCGGGCTCTTCCTCGCCTCCGCCGGGGCGCACCCGGGCGGCGGTGTGCACGGCGCCCCCGGAGCCAACGCCGCCCGGGCAGCGCTGCACCGGCACCGGCCCCCCGGCCTCGCCGCCGCCCAGCGCCTGCTGAGCCGGCGCGACCGCACCGGAACCAGCCGCTGACCGCGCATCCGCCGCCTCGACGCGGCGGTACACAAACCGTCAAGGAGGCCCATGAACACCGATGAGCAAGCCCTCGACAGCCCTGGCGGCGACGACGGCCCCGACCGCCGCCACAGGCGCCCCGCCGGCGTCGACGACAAGACGGTCGAGGCCCTGGGAGCCCTGTCCAAGGCACGGGAGACCACCGAACGGGCCCGAGGGCGCCTGTACGACTTCCACCAGCTCACCGGAACCGCCGACCTGCAGCTGGACCGCGCCGTCCAACTGCTGCACGAGGCCGGTCACCCCGAATGGGCCGAGAAGGTCCGCACGGAGATCGTGGGCCGCAACGTCATCCCCGGTTACTGGACGTTCCAGCTGATCGAGGCCTACGACGCCACCTACTACCGGCCTTTCCAGGACGTGGAGGCCGGCGTGGTGCAGCAGCTCGCGCAGGGCCGCCCCCACCTGTACGAGGCGGAGATGAAGGAGGAGCGCCGTACGCCCGGCCACCCCGACCACACCGCGCGGCCCCCGGCACCGGAGGTCTGAGGCGCATCCGAACACCGCCTCCGCGAGGAAGTGGGTGACGAGGGCCCGACACGAGGCCCGGCCCGAGCCGAATCTCCGGCCCGAGCCGAGATCCCGATCCGAGCGACCAGGAGGGCAGCCGTGCGCAGCAGTCCGCTCGCCGACCGTACGGTCGTCGTCACCGGGGCCGCCCGGGGCGTGGGCGCGTCCCTGGCCCGCGAGATCGCCCGGCGGGGCGCCCGGGTCGCACTGCTCGGCCACGAGAAGGCCTCCCTGGACGCGGTGGCCGCGGCTCTGCCGGGGCCGGCGCTGGCCGTCGAGGCCGACATCACCGACCTCACCGGGCTGGCGGCGGCGGCGGACGCCGTGCGGGCCGGCCTCGGACGGCCCTCGGCCGTGGTGGCGAACGCGGGCATCGCCGAGGGCGGCCCGTTCCTCGCCTCGGACCCCGCCGCCTGGCGCCGTGTGATCGACGTCAACCTCGTCGGCAGCGCCCACACCGCCCGTGCGTTCCTCCCGGACCTCCTCGACACGGCGGGCTACTTCCTGCAGATCGCCTCCCTGGCGTCGATCGGCGCCGCCCCGCTGATGAGCGCCTACTGCGCCTCCAAGGCGGGCGTCGAGGCCTTCGCGCACTCCCTGCGGGCCGAGGTCGCCCACCGTGGGGTCGGGGTGGGCGTCGCCTACATCAACTGGACCGACACCGACATGATCCGTGACGCCGACCGGTACGCCGTCCTGCGCGAGCTGCGCGGCCACATGCCGCCGCCCGCCCGCCGCGTGTACCCCGTGGACACCGTCGCCGCCCGTCTGGTCAGGGGCCTGGAGCGTCGGCGGACGGCCGTGTACGCGCCGGGATGGCTGCGTCTGACCCAGCTGGTGCGCGCGGCCCTGCCGGCTGTGGTGCTGCGCGTGTCACGCCGCGCGCTGCCGCGCCTGGAGGCGGAGGAGCCCGTCATGTACACCGGCCCCCTCGGCGCCGGCGGCCTGGCCGACAGCGCCGCGTCCGGACGGCGTGCGCAGGCACCGCGATCAGCGACGTAGACGGACACGATCAGGGACGGAGCGAGAAAGGACACGACCATGGCGAGGAAGACGAAGAAGACCGGCGACAGCGGCGAGGGCACCGACCTCGCCCGGGGCGACGAGGTCACCTGGAACAGTCACGGCACCACCACGGAGGGCACGGTCGAGCGGAAGATCACCCGCCGTACCGAGGCCGCGGGCCGCACCGTGGACGCCTCGCCCGAGGACCCCCAGTACGAGGTGCGCAGCGCCAAGTCCGGCAGGTCGGCGGTGCACAAGCCGTCCGCGCTGCGCAAGAAGTGAGCCGGTGACCGATGCAGACGTTCCTGCCCCACCCCGACTTCCGGCAGACGGCCCTGGTCCTGGACCGGCGCCGGCTGGGCAAGCAGCGGGTCGAGGCGCTGCAGGTCCTGCGCGGTCTCACCGTCCCCGGCTACGGATGGCGCCGGCATCCGGCCGTACGGATGTGGACCGGGTACGAGGAGGCCCTCGTGCGGTACGGCCTGGAGATCTGCCGGGTCTGGCGGGAGCAGGGCCACCAGGACAGCTGTGCGGCCTCCCTGGTCGCCGGACTGGCCGCTGAGCGACCCGGCGGCGCGGTGCGCGACCAGGCGGACCTGGCCGCGGCCGGCGAACTGCCGCCCTGGCTCGGTGACGCGGCCTTCCACGAGAGTCACCGCTCGGCCCTGGTCCGCAAGGACCGCGACGTCTACGCCGCCCTGTTCCCCGAAGTACCCGACGACCTGCCCTACGTGTGGCCGCCGTCGGACCGCGAACCCCGGCACGCGCTCACCGGCCCCTGAACCCCACGCCGCGCCCGTACCCCCTCGGTATCGCGGACACTGGCAGCAGGAGAGGGGAGGCCGGCCATGCTGACCGTCGTCCGTGAACAACTGGGCCGGGCCCTGTTCCGCCGCGTCGCGGGCCCCGACGGACCGGCCACGCGGGCCCGCATCCACCACACCCCCGGCCCGCGCTGGTTCGCACCGGACCGTCCGATCCGCGCGGTCCACGGTGACGCATCCATGTTCATCGGCGGACTGAGCGCCCTGCTCCTGCAGTCCCTGCACCCGCTCGCCATGGCGGCGGTGGCCGGGCACTCCGGCTACCGGGGCGACCCGTGGGGACGGCTGCAGCGCACCAGCACCTTCCTCGCCGTGACGACCTACGGCACCGCCGAGGACGCCCAGCAGGCCGTCGACCGCGTCCGCGCCATCCACGACCGCATCCGCGGGACCACGAGCGAGGGCGTTGCGTACCACGCGGCCGACCCGCACCTGCTCGGCTGGGTGCACGCCGCCGAGACCGACAGCTTCCTGCGCGCCCACGAACGCTTCGGAGCCCATCCGCTGGACCCCGCGGGCTATGACGGGTACGTCGCCGACACCGCACGCGTCGCCGAAGCGCTGGGAGTGGCCTCGCCGCCCCGCGACCGCCGTGAGCTGGCCGAGCGCCTGAACGCCTACCGCCCCGAACTGCGGGCCACCCCCGAGGCCCGCTCCGCCGCCCGCTTCCTGCTCTTCCAGCCACCCCTGCCCCTGCCCGTGCGCCCGTTCTACGGCGGCCTCGCCGTCAACGCCGTCGCACTGCTCCCGCCCTGGGCCCGCGGCATGCTGTGGCTGCCCCGCGTCCCGGTCGTGGAGGACCTCGCCGTACTCCCCACCGGCCAGGCCCTGACCCGGACGATCCGCTGGGCGATGAAGCCGCCGCGCCAGGCCCGTCCGATGTGAGCGGCCGCAGCGAAGGCCCGCTCAGGGCTCGTGACGCAGCCGGTGAAAACCCCGTGCCCCACGAGTGGGCCCAGGAGCAGAATCGCCCCATGGCGGATATGGAAGCGTTCCGGAGCGCGGTCGCCGGCTGGGCCGCGGGAGAGCCGGGCGGTGCGGCCGGCGAGCTGGCCGAGCGGCTGAGCGTGCGGACCGCCGTGCTGCTGGAAGGGCCGAGCGACCTGGCCGCCGTCGAGTCGCTGGCCGCGCGCTACGGCCGGGACCTGCCCGCCGAGGGGGTGTGCGTGATGCCCATGGGCGGCGCGATGAGCGTCGGCCGCTACGCGAGCCTCCTCGGGCCGCCGGGGCTGGGCCTGCGTCTGGCCGGCCTGTGCGACGAGGGCGAGCGGCGCTTCTACGACCGCGGTCTGGAGCGGGCTCGTGCCACGCCCCAAGGGGTCTTCGTGTGCGTGTCCGACCTGGAGGACGAGCTGATCCGCGCACTGGGCGTGGCACGGGTCGAGGACATCGTGGCGGCCGAGGGCGAACTCCAGGCCTGGCAGACCTTCCTGCGCCAACCGGCGCAGCAGGGCCGGCCCCCGCAGCAGCAGATGCGGCGCTTCCTCGGCACGAAGAAGGGCCGCAAGATCCGCTACGGCCGCCTGCTGGTCGAGGCCCTCGACTCCGAGCGGGTGCCCGCACCCCTCGACGGCCTGCTCGCGAGCGTGTGAGCGGACTCTGCCTCCCCAGCGGCCGAGCGAAGCATCGCTCCATCACCGTCGGTGAAGTCGCTCATGGTCGCTCCCTTCCGGGTCGAGTTGGACGGGCCGCCCCGGTCGCTGGGCGGTGCTGCCGTTGCAGGTGTACTGCTGCACCGCCGTGCCGTTCGCGGGTCCGGCCCCGCGGGCGTCCAGCGAGCCGATCTCCCGGCGGGCACCGAAGGCCCGACGAAGGGCCCGGCGACCTCACCCGGTCAGGCCCGCGAGGGCGAGCGCCCTGACGATGGCCGACAGGTCCGGCGGATCACCGTCGGGGCCGACAGGACGCAGTCGCTCCAGCAGCGTCCGCGCCTCCACCCGTCCCGCCGCGGCGTCGGCCAGCAGCCCCTCCCCGCCCGGCCCGCCGGCCGTGCCGTCGACGTGGCACGCCAGCTCCCGAAGCAGACGGTCGCGGTCGACGACGTCGCTCATGCCGCAGTCCAGGCCGTCGTCACCGAGACCGTCGGGGTACGGCGCCCGGCCCCAGGCCCCGTTCTCCCACCAGTAGACGCAGCCGAGCTCGTTGCCCCGGAGCCGGTCGCGCAGTTCCTCGTAGGGCAGCCAGCCGGGCCCGCCCGCGAGCATGTCGATCGGCGGTTCGTGCCACTTCACGCCGCTCGACTCGTCCTCACCGTAGAGAACGAACCGGCCCTCTCCCCTCCTGGACATGACCCACCAGGTGCAGCCGGCGTCGTCGTGGTTGAGACCCGTCTCGTCGATCCAGCGACCGGTCCGATGGACGCTCGGGCGCCCCTCCTTCTCGCTGGTCGCCTCCAGGGCGGCGAGCAGCGCCCAGCGCGCCCACAGCTCCTCGGCCGGTGGAAGGTCCTCCGGCCGCCCCGGACGGTGAATGGTCATGTGCACGCCCCCGCCTGATGATCCAGCGTCGTCGATGATCGTCCCCCACAGTACGTCGCAGCGAGGCGCCCGAAGGATCGTGGACGTCCCGGCCGGACGCCCACGTGGATTCCTCGCGGTTGTGGGCATACGGGGAAGGCGAGCGAGCACACCAGAAACACACGGCCAGGCGCGCCGGCCGGCGGGGCGTCGACCCGATCAGCGAGGAGCCACGATGACGGGGCCAGAGCGTACGCAGACCGCCCCCGACCCGTCCGTGCCGATGCTCAGCGCCGCGCTGGCGGCCGTCGGCACCGGCGCCTACGTCGTGGACGAGCAGGGCATCATCATCGCGGTCAACGGCCACGCCGAGAGCCTGCTCGGCCGGTGCGCGGACGAACTCCTCGGTCACGACGCGCACGACCTGCTGCACCGGGACCCGCAGGGGCAGCCGCTGCCGAGAACCCGGTGCGCCATGCGGCAGGCGTTCCACGCCGGACGCACGGCCCAGGCCGACGAGGACTTCTTCGCCCACTCCGACGGCTCCGTACTGCGCATATCCTGGCTGATCACCCCGTACGACCTCGGCGACCACCAGCTCGGCACGCTCGTCCTCTTCCACACCCCCATGCCCCCGGACGCCATCGAAGCGCAACCGCAGCGGCAGCCGACCCAGCCGCTGTCGGAGCTGCAACGGCTGGCTCTGCTGGCCGACACCACCGGACAGCTGACCTCCACCCTCGACGTCGACGAGGCCCTGGAACGGCTGGTGTCCCTGGTCGTCCCGAGGCTGGCCGACTGGGCCGTCGTCGACCTCATCACCGAGCGCGACGAAGTGTGGCGACACGTCGTGGCCCACGCCGACGAGGGCACCCTCGTGCACCACGAGGACCTGCAAGGACCGATGCCACCGATTCCCGAGGAATCCCCGATGCCGCTGTCCAGCGCTCTGCGCGGCGTCGCGTCCACCGTGGCCGGACCGCAGACCTATCAGGGGCTGCCGGACTCCGGCATCGCGGTCGAGCAGCGTCGCCTGTTCGAAGCCACGGGTATGCACTCCGCGGCCATCGCACCCATCCGCAGTACCCGCGCGGTCCTGGGAGCTCTGACCCTGGGCCGGAGCGAGAACCCGGCGCCCTTCACCCCCGCGGACCTCCCCCTGATCGAGGACATCGCACGCCGTGCCGGGCTCGCCCTGGACAACGCCCGCCTCTACCAGCGCCAGCGCAAAGTGGCCGAGACCATGCAGAACCATCTGCTGCCCCAGATGCCCGGCCTCACGGGCCTGCAGATGGCCGTCCGCTATCTGCCCGCACCGGACGCCTCACAAGTGGGCGGTGACTGGTACGACGCGTTCCCTCTGTCCGACGAGTCCACCGCCCTGGCCATCGGAGACGTCGTCGGCCACGACCTGGAGGCGGCGGCCGGCATGGCGCAGGTCCGCAACATGCTCCGCGCCTACGCCTGGTCCCAGCACGAACCCCCCAGCCGGATCGTCGAACGGCTCGACGAGGCCATGCAGCACATCACCGACGTCACCATGGCCACCATGATCTTCGCCCGGGTCGAAGCGGCCGACGACGGCCACTGGCGGCTGTCCTGGACCAACGCCGGCCACCCTCCGCCGCTGCTGATCAGCAGGGACGGCCTTGCGGACTACCTCACCGACGGCCATGGCATCCTCCTGGGCTCCCACGCGGATCTGCGCCGACCCGACGCCACGGCACTGCTCCCGCCCGGGGCCACCCTGGTCCTGTACACCGACGGCCTCATCGAAGGGCGCGGCCGCACCATCGACACGGGACTGCACCGATTGCGCCAGCACGCCGCGGCTCTCGCCCACCGGCCCCTGGGGTCGTTCACCGACCAGTTGCTCGACCGGGTACGCCCCGCCGACAACGACGACGACGTCGCCCTCCTGGCCCTGCGCGTGCCCACGGGCTGACCGCGCGGATCGGGGCGCGCGGCGCTCGGGGGTGGTGCCCGCCGCACCTCACCGAGGCGCAGGTGCGGTGCGACGGGTGCGTCTTCTCAGCGGCCCCACTGCGCCGCCGAGCCGTCCGGGGCGGTCTCCCAGGGCCGGGAACCGGTGCCCTGCGTCCACGCACGAAGTGCCTCCCGGTCCAGGCACACGATCCCGCACTGCTCGGCGTACTCCAGCGCAGGCGCGGTGAAGTCACTCGTGGTCACCAGCACGGCCACATCGGCCTCGTGAACGGTGAAGCACGTGCCGCCGAAGCGCTGGAGATCCTGGGAGCCGACCCGGTGCGAGTCGCCGTACTGCTTGCACTGGATGACGACCCGGCTCCCTTCGGGAGACACGGCAAGGACATCCGCACCCAAGTCCCCGGCGCCTCCCACGACTTCGACCGCCGAGCAGCCGTCCCGTTCGCAGAGGGCCGCTATCGCCTCCTCGAACTCCTCCGGAGTCAGGGCGTCGTAGTCGACGGCGAACTCGACAGCCGGGGGCTGACGGGGTGTCACCGGCGCTTCCAGTGCGTCGGCCGCGGTCCTCGCCGCTTCGTCGAGCGCCGTCGCGGCCCGGCGTGCGGCCCTGGCCAGATGCAGTCGGCGCCGCAGGCCCGCGATGCCCGCGACACCTACGACGACCAGGGCGAACATCCAGGCGGGACGCCGCTCGACAGCACCGGCCATCATGCGGGCGGCGAGGCCCAGGACGCTCAGCGCCACGGCGACAAGGACGAAGAACAGGGCGGTCGAGCGAAGGTCGAACCCGTACCGACGGTTCGCAGGCGGTGTGGGACGCGTAGGTGCGGTCACGGCATGCCCCTCTCATGGGACCGAAGGAAGATCACTTCCGCCGTCTGCCCAAGATCGGGAGCTTCACCGGCGGGTTCGCCGTGGGGATGACTTCACTCGTACCAGGGGGTACGGCGTCAGCGTCGCGGCACGGAACCGCGCCTGCGTCAGGGGTGGTTGTCGGTAGTCCGAGGCCATCGCCGACGAAGTCGGCGAGCCGCAACTGCGTGACTGGTACCGGGAGCTCGACCTGCTGCCCGGTGCCGTCGAGACCGTGATCGGCGCGGAAAGCACCCTGGACGAGACGGTCGACCACATCATGCGCGACAGCGGCCTGGCCGATCTGCCCGCTGTGGACCGCTGACGGCACGGGTACGCCTACTGCTTCGGGGTAACCGCGCCTGACGGGGCGGCGAACACGCCGTCCGCGGACGGGCGGGCAGGGGACGCATGAGCACAGCACATGTCGTGGCGCCGGCGCGGGTGCTGCGTGCGGCGTACGAGGCGGTGTCGGCGGTCGTCGCCGGACTGGGGGAGGAGGACTCGTGGCTGCCGACCGGCTGTACGGGCTGGGCGGTGCGCGATCTCGTCCACCACTGCCTGACGGACGCCCAGCGGGCCCTGGTCGCTCTGCACACGCCGGCCCGTGAACCGGCGGACCGGGACGCCGTGACCTACTGGCAGGACTGGCGGCCGCACACCGAGGGGGCCGCCGACAGCCGGCGCCGGGCGCGGGTGAACGGCAGCATGTTCCTGGACTTCGGCCGGCTGCAGGACCTGTACCTGCAGACGCTGGCGGCGGTCACCCACGCGGCGGGCGAAGCGGACCCCGCACAGCGCGTCCGCACACAGGGGCACGTGCTGACGGCCGGGGACCTGCTGGTCACCCTGGCGGTGGAGGCGACGATCCACCAGCTGGACCTGACGGTGGAACTTCCGCACCCCCCACCTCCGGCGCCCGAAGGCCTGGCCGCGGTGCGTGCCACGCTCGACGGCCTCCTCGGCCGACCCGCCCTGCCGGACTGGACGGACGAGCACTACGCACGCGTGGGCACCGGCCGGAGCAGGCTCACGGCTGCGGAACGCGCTGCGCTGGGCCCCGCCGCTGACCGGTTTCCGCTGTTCGGCTGAGCGACAGCCCGCACGGCACGACTGGTTCGAAGACTGGAGGGCCGGACGATCCTCCCTCCGTTGTCAGTGCCGGGTGGAAGACTGCCCGGCATGATCGAACCGAACCCGAAAGCGGACCTGCTCCGATATCTGCAGGAAGGGCGCGAGGCCCTGGTGTGGAAGCTCGATGGGCTCTCGGAATACGACATCCGCCGCCCGCTGACCCCCACGGGCACGAACCTGCTGGGGCTGGTCAAACATGTCGCAGGTGTGGAGCTGGGCTACTTCGGCGACACCTTCGGCCGGCCGTTCTTCGACGCGGACCCGCCGCCCTGGTGGTACACGCGGGACGCGGAACCCCACTCGGACATGTGGGCCACGGCGGACGAGTCGCGCGAGGACATCGTCGCGCTGTACCAGCAGGCGTGGGAACACTCCGACGCCACGATCGCGACGCTCGCGCTGGACGCGGTCGGCCACGTTCCGTGGTGGCCCGAGGGCCGTCGGGAAGTGACGCTGCACCACATCGTGGTGCGCGTGATCTCCGATACCCAACGGCACGCGGGCCACGCCGACATCGTTCGAGAACTCATCGACGGGGCCGTCGGGTTCGCGCCGGGCAAGGACCTCATGGCACCAGGCGATCAGGCACGGTGGGAGGGCCACCGCGACCGGCTGGAGCGTGTGGCGCGGGAAGCCGGCCGCTGATCCCCCCGCCGGCAGGTCGTGAACCCGCGTCGCTCGTGCGGGTGGTTCGGGGACTGGCCGGCCCGGCTGCGGGCATGCCCATCCGCAGAGGCGGCTGCGGCGGTTATTCGTTCCCCCACGGCGCTGCCGCGGCCGCCCTCGACGCCCCACTCTCGGCGGACGTCGAGGCCGAGCGCCGCGCCTCGGGGGCAGTCCGGAGGCCGATGTCGTGGACCGGGTCCCGGTACGTCGCTGTCCCGTGGCTCGCCCGCGGCCCCACGGCGTCAGCCGGCCGGAGTGCCGCAGGTGAGCTCCGGCGGGCAGAACCAGCCGACGGCGGTGTCGACGAGTTCACGTTCGGCCTGGTCCGCGTTGTCGGGTCCGTACGCGACGAGCGCGTAGCGGTTGCCGTCGGCCGCCTGGAAGCGGTGGTCGATCACGTGTCGTACACCAGAGTTCGACTCGCCCACGATCTCGCTTGCGCGGTACTCGTGTTCGGCCGCCGCGTCGGGGGAGGAAGGGGGCTCGGTCAGCTCGATCAGTTCGTAGCCGTCCAGCTTGGCACTCTCCACCTGGGCGGCCTGGAGCGATCCGTACGGCGAGTCCTCCATCAGCTGGAACACCTGGAGCCGGCGCAGGCCGTCGGGGCTGCGGTAGTTGACGATGTCGATGCCGTACTGCGACGGGCTGCTCTCCCTCGACCAGCCCACCGGGACCGCGATACGGAACCCCTCCTCGTCGGGCACCTCGTGGTAGCCGTCCGGCAGGGCCGCGGACGCGTAGTCGTTCCCCGTGGGGGACGTCCGCGGGGTGGGGCCGCTCGGGTCGGCCGGCGCGCTGTCGTCCTGCCCTGAGCTGGTGGGGCGCGGCGGTTCGGGCTCGTCCTTCCAGGCCAGGGCCCAGACGCCGAAGCACAGCCCCACCACGGCCAGCACCACGCCGGTTCGCTCCAGAATGCGCCGCTGACGCGGCAGATCCAGGTACTGGTCCGGGTGGTAGAGGCGCTCACGGCGCCCGCCCGCCCACTCCTGCTGTTCCCTGTCGTACACCCTCATCGCCGTCGTCCTTCCAGGCTGCCGGCTCGTCTGCGCTGTCCGGTCGGCTGTCAGCCGAGGAGTTGGGCGATCGCCTGCACCACGGCGGTCGCCGAGGCCACCGCGCCCACGGCGGCGGCCTGCGAACCGAGCCAGCGCCGGACGGTGCGAAGCACCTGCGTGAGGCGGCCGGAGTCGGCCGTGCCCGTGCGGGTGATCTCGGCCTCCAGACCGACGAGTTCTGCGTGCAGCGCGGAGTCCTCCGCCTCCCGCAGGCCGGCTCCGGGCAGTTCCGTCAGCAACTCCCGTACAGCCGCGAGGAGTTCTCGGTGGTGGGCGTCGGGAGCCGGGACGCCCGTGGTGTTGACCGAGACCGCCTGTCCGTGGCTGCCGGTGGCGATGGAGCCGCCGGACATCCGGCCGATGCTGACACCGCCCTCCGCGGCGGCCCCGCCGTCCGGGGTGCTCCGGGACGGCTGTGACGAGAAGCCGTTCTCGCTCATGAGGGATTTCCTTCCTGGCGCGGCAGTCCCGTGCCGGGCGCGGGGGAGGTGCGCGAGGACGCCTGACCGTGGCTGCCGGTGGCGATCGCGCCGCCCGACATGTCCTGGATGAAGACGCCTCCGCCACTGACCTGGTAGATGTGCTGTTCGAACTCTTCGGTCCGGTAGCCGTGCTCGCGCAGCGCCACACGGACGCCGCCCACGATCCGTTCCTGGACGGTCTTGATGTACCGCTCGGCGTCCATCTCCTGGAAGCGCGACAGGCCCTTCTGCGCGGCGAGCGCGCGCAGTGAGACGCGGGGGACGTCCGGTACCTCCTCGTCGGCGGACCAGCCGGAGGCGATCTCGCGGTACAGGCCGCCGATCGCGCCGATCGCGCAGTCCACACCGACAGCGGGAGCGTGCCGCAGGGCACGCAGCGCGGCGCTGGGCCACTTCTCCGGCAGTTGGTCCACCAGCGCGTCCACGCCCCGGAACTCCTTGCGGACCGGTCCCAGCACGTAGGACTCGACCTCCAGCACGAGCATGCCGCCCTGGGTGTGCACGCGCACGAGCACGGTCACGACGAGCTGTTCGTGCCATCCGCCGATCCGGACCCGCAGGAAGACCCGTCGCGCCTCGCCGCCCTCGTCCATCGCCTCGTCGAGGTGCGCGGCGATCTGCGCGGGGTCGTACACGGGGTGTCCCTCCTGGCTGCGGCCCCGCGCCGTGGCGGCGAAGGCCGCCGCGTCGTCGACGCCGCCTACCTCCACCTTCTCGTCGCGTCCGACACCGCCCGGAAGGTAGAGGAACCGCTCGATCTCCAGGTTGCGCAAGCGGTCCCGTCCGGTGCGCGCCGCGGACTCGCGCAGCTCGACCAGCTGCGGCTCGATCATGTCGAGAGCGGCACGGGCCGTCAGACGCTCCGTGCTCCGCCGCGCAGGCATGACTGCAGCGCCCTCGCTCGCGCCGCGGACCGCTTTGTCACTCTGGGCCGGGATCCGGTCCCCCAGCCCCTCGGACGCCTTGCGCAGTTCCATGGCGAACGACCAGCTCTGCCTGCGCGTGCCCATGCCGATGAACGGCTGCTCCAGGTCGTACAGCGTGACGGGGGCCTGCTGCTCCCTGTGGATGTTGCGCACCAGGTCGTCGTACGGCAGGCCCGCGGGGAGCCCGGGCTGGGTGGCTCTGGAGAACGTCCACTTCGAGAGCCACTCGCACAGCGCCTTGCGGTGGGCCGCCTGGTGCCGCCAGCCGATGAGGACGATCGCCAGGGGGAAGAGCGCCGGGTAGGGAGTTTGCGCTGTGCCGTCCAGGAGCCCGGCGAGGTAGAGGTACCAGTAGGCGGCGACGAACAGCAGACTGCCCGCACCGGCGAGGCGGCCCAGGCCGTCGGCAGCGCGGGCCACCGTGTCGGGCAGGCCCAACTCCTTCACGGCCGTGCCCCGTTGGCCGAGGGCGGCTGCCAGCCACTGCCCGAAGGTGACCATCGCGAAGAGCTGGGACCAGGGCATCGGGACCCCGCCGGTGACGTTCACCTGGCCTTCGTAGAGCGCGGTGAACACCTCAGCGAAACCCACCTCGGCGCCATGACCCCAGCTGTCGGACAGGCTGTCCCACACCATGACGAAGTCGGAGAGCACGAATCCGGCCCAGGCCGCGAGCATCAGCAGTGCCGTACGGGTCTCCCAGCGGGCCACCCGTACGGCGTGGGCGAGCACCGGCAGGACGTCCACGCCGAGGGCGGGTGCGACGGGCCGTTCCGGATGGCCGACCAGTTCGTCCATGACCCGGCGACGGAAGGCGGTGTCCTGATAGACGCCGGCGCACAGCAGCCGGGTGGCCTCGGTGCGGCTGTAGCGGTCTTCGGGAAGGCTGGTGCCCGGCACGGTGCTCCCATGGTGGTCGACGGTGGTCCTGTCCAGGTGTCGCGGTAAGGCTCCTCGCACGCGAAAGCCGGGTCGTGGGCCGCAGATGCCGACGCCGGACGGGCGACACGGGAACAGAAGCGCGACAGTAGAGGCCGGTGGTGCCCGGCACACACGGTCCCGCGGGTCTCTCCTCCGATCCGGTGAACATGCCAGGAGGGGCTGGACACGGGCTCCGCCACGAGCGGACCGAACGTTCGCCCGCTGTCCGGAGGACCGATGGCTTTCGCATGACACGCACGGTCGACCCGCCGACGGGACATCCGGATGCCCGGCGGCAGGGATGAGACGGCGAGGCGAGGGTAACCGCGTCCGTACGAAGCCTTCTTCGCAAGGGAGTTGTCGTCGACCGTCTCGGGAGGACAGTCGTGCCAGGCATGTTGGACAAGATCAGGCAGTTCAGCAGGAGCCCGCAGGGGCGCCGGGCCTTGGCGGAGGTACGCCGTGCCTCCGCCGACCCGCGGCGCCGGGCCCAGGCCCAGCGGCTGATCGGCAAGCTGCGGGGGCGGCGCCGCTGACGCACCGGCGCCTTTTGCCCGGCGGCCGGACGGCCCTGAGGGGCGTTCGCCGCAAGGCGTGAGGTTCGGCGTGAGCGCGGGTCGCGCCGGTGACGCCCTGCGGCGCACCGAGCGGCCCGCACTCGCGTACGGCCGACAGGAGGGGCGCACTGTCAGTGGCAGGCGCAAGAATGCGGATCAGCAAGATCGACGAAAGTCAGGAACGAGGCGGGCGGTGTCCGTTCCTCCCTCGTGGAAAGGACGTACCGATGCCTCTGGCCCCCTCCCGCACCCCGCTCCTCGTAGCGGACGCCGTGGTTCCCGCACCCGTTCCCGCCGAGCGCCGCGGCGCACGCGACCTGGCCGGGTACGTGGCACACACGCAGTTCGCCCGCCCGAGCGCTCGCGCCGTTCTGCACCCGCCCAGATCCACGAGGCCGCTCAACGCCCTCGCGTCGGATGTGCTGCGCATCGTGTCCGACTCCCGTACCCCCGTCTTCGTCACCGTCCACGACGGAGGGCGAATCCGCTACGGCTACTGGCGCCCGGTCGGCACCGCCACCGGCAGGGGCGGCTGCTACGTCGCCCTGCCGACCGACGTGTGCGAGGAACTGCGCACCGGCGGGCGCATAGCCCTGGGCGATCCCGTCACCGACCCGTCGAAGACCACCTACCGGGTCAGGCCGGCCCGGCCGCAGGGGAAGACGGGACGCGAAGAACGCCGTGCGGCATGAGAGAAGACTGCGTGGCATGAGGGACTGACGCCCCCGCTGGGTCGGTCGCGCAGCAGATCCGCCGTCGGGAACGACGTCCGCCGTCGACGCGGGCACCCCGAAGAGACGTCCGCCGTCGACGCGGGCACCCCGAAGAGCTGCCGCGGGGCGACGCGGCCACGGCAGCAGCTTCCGGGCGACGTCGGCACGCGGGCGGCGGCATGTCTCTCCGCATCCCCGACACGCCGGAACAGCGCATCGTCAACGTCTTCTTCGAAGGCCGCCGCCTGCCGGCCGACGCTTCGGGGTCCCGGCGGAGTACGGCGCAGACGGGCCGCGTCGGTGCAAGCGCGGTCCATGACACAGGGGAGACGCCCGGCGCCGCCGGGCCGTCGGCCCTCCGGGCGGTGCTCGTTCGGCCACCTGCGGCGACGTCACGTTCATGAGCGAGGCGGCGTGGCCGTGTCGCCAGCCTCCGGTCCGAGCGAGCGATCGGCCCGGGCCGATGCCGCCGGAGCGGGAAAGCGGATTCCCTCCCGGCTCACCGGACGGACAGTGACCGCGGTGGAAGGGCAGGTCGCCGTGCGAGGACGGCGCCGCCACCCCTGCGGGAGCGTGCCGAGGCCAACACCGCACCCCCGCAAGGCGGTAGCTCTCATTCCACTCATGGGAGACAACATAGACAGGGGTGTCGCTCACCTGTACGGTGCAGCAACGCGTGGCCGGGAAGCGCCGTCTGCGGCACACAACGTCGATCAGTGTGCCGATTTCTGCCTGAGGGGGACGTTGTGCGAGCTGCGACATCCGGTGTGGAGGTCCGTGACCGCATGAGCGCCGTCGACGCCCTCAGCCGCTCCGCCGTCGCCGTGCTCCATCTGAACGGCCGGTTCGTAGCACTGTTCAACGAGTTGACCCAGGCCTCAGGGCTGAGCGCCGCGCAATGGCAGGTCCTCGACGCGGTGGGCGCCAGCCCGCGGACCGTGTCCCACGTCGCGCGGCTGCTGGGCACCACCCGTCAGAGCGTGCAGCGGCTCGCCGACCTCCTGGTGGAACAGGGGCTGGCCGCCTACCGCGACAACCCCGCGCACCGCCGCGCCCGACTGCTGGCGGTCACCGGGGCGGGAGAGGTGGCGCTGCGCGAGGTCGGCCCCGGCCACGCCGAACTGGCCCAGCAACTGTGCGAGAAGCTCGGTGGGGAGGCCGAACTCCGGCGCACGGTAGAGACCTTGAGCGGACTGTCACGGGCCCTGTGCTCCGTCGCTCCGCGCGTCCCGTCCTGAGAAGGAGCCGGGCGGCAGCCTGCGACCGCTCCGACCAAGGGGCCGCACACGGCGTCACACGGCTTTGCCCACCCGCCGGTCGCTGTCCGACCGGCACCCTAGTTCGCCTTGATATAGCGTTACCGACCTGTCGCATGCCGCAGTCCGGGGGGACCGTTGAATCAGTTGGTGTTCAGACTGCTGGGTCCCCTGCTCGTCGAGGCCGACGGGGTCCCCCTGCGCATCAAGGGCAGACGGCAGTCCACCGCGCTGGCGATGCTGCTGCTGTCCGCCGACCGGATCGTCTCGGTCGACACCCTGGTGGACGCCGTCTGGCCGGAATCGCCCCCGGCGACCGCCCGCAACCAGATCGCCATCTGCGTGGCCACCCTGCGCAAGACGTTCAAGGAGGCCGGTGAGAGCGAACTGCTGCTCACCTCCCCGCCCGGCTACGTCCTGGCCCGCGGTGAACACCGCATCGACGTCGTGGAGTTCCTGCAGCAGGCCGAACGCGGCCGTGACGCCGCCCGGCTCGGACGGGCCGAGGAGGCGTGCAGCCTGCTGGAGGAGGCGCTCAGCACATGGCGCGGCCCGGCCCTCGACGAACTGACCGGGGAACGGATCGAGGCCGAGGCCGCCCGGCTCGAACAACTGCGCCTCGACCTGATCGAGGAACGCGCCGGCCTGATGCTGCAGCTGGGCCGGCACCGGGTGCTCACCGGTGAGCTCGGCGAACTGGTCGCCCGGCACCCGCTGCGGGAGCAGTCGCGCGAGCACCTGATGCTGGCGCTGTACCGCTCCGGGCAGCGCGCCGAGGCCCTGGAGGTCTTCCGGCAGGGCCGCCGGCTGCTGAACGAGGAACTCGGTATCGAACCCGGCCCGCCGCTGCAGCAGTTGCACGACCTGATCCTGCACGACTCACCCGAACTGACCAGGCCGCCCGCGGCTCCGGCCGCCTCCGTCACCGTCCAGACGGTCCCCGCCCAACTCCCGGCGGATGTACGGCGCTTCACGGGACGGCAGCAGGAGCTCGCCGCACTCGACAGACTGCTCAAGGAGCCGTACCACCCGCACGCGCCCGCCGTGGCGACGATCGTCGGGGTGGGCGGCGTGGGCAAGACCGCGCTCGCCGTCCACTGGGCGAGCCAGGCGGCCGAGCGCTTCCCCGACGGGCAGCTCTTCGCCGACCTGCGGGGCTTCGACGAGGAGAACCCGCCGGTGTCCCCGTCCGCCGTACTGGACCGCTTCCTGCGGGCCCTGGGAACGCCCGCCCCGCAGATACCCGAGGAGCCCGACGAACGCGCGGCGCACTTCCGCAGCCTGCTGAGCACCCGCAGGGTGCTGATCCTCCTCGACAACGTACGGTCCTTCGCCCAGTTACGGCCCTTGCTCCCGGGCGGCGGGCGCAGTGTCGTCCTGGCCACCGGGCGCGAGGCCCTCGACGACGTCACCGGCGACTACACCGCTGTGCGTATCCGGCTGCGCGTCCTGCCGCAGTCCGAAGCCACCACCCTGCTCACCAAGATCGCCGGCGCCGACCGGTTCGGCAGCGACCCGGTGGCGCTGGAGCAGCTGAGCGCCCTGTGCGACCGGCTGCCGCTGGCGCTGCGGATCGCCGGTGCCCGGCTCGCCGCCAAACCCGGGCTGAGCGTACGAGGGCTGGTCGAGCGGCTGCGCGACCAGCGACGGCGGCTCGACGAACTCAGCCCTGAGGAGGGCGGGGTGCGGGCGGGCTTCCGCCTGACCTACCGCGACCTGTCCCCGGACGCCGCCCGCATGTACCGCCGGCTCGGGTTGCTGCGCACCGCGGACTTCGCGGCATGGGTCGCCGCGGCCACCGTGGAGACCGACCTGTGGCACGCCGAGGAGCTGCTGGACCAGCTCGTCGACGCCCAACTGCTGGAGGCCGTGGATCCGGTGCCGGGCAGGGCGGCCCGTTACCGCTTCCAGGATCTGCTTCAGCTGTTCGCCCGCGAACGCGCGGAGGCCGACGAGACGCAGCAGGAGTGCGACGCCGTACTGGAGCGGACCTTCGCGGCCTGGCTCTGGCTCGCGGAGGAGGCCCACCGGCGCCTGGCCGGGCGCGAGTTCCCGGTCGGCCGCCCCGCGGAGCCGGCGCCCAGGTTCCTGCGGGGCGAGACGGACGAGCTGCTGGCCTCACCGCTCGACTGGTTCGACTCCGAGCGCGCCGCCGTCACCGACGTGGTGGTGCACGCGGCCGAGCTGGACCGGGCCCGGTACGCCTGTGCCCTGACCGAGAGCGCTGTGCTGCACCTGGAGACCCGCAACTACCTGGAGGACTGGCAGCGCTGCGCCGAGGCGTCCCTGTCGTCGGCCCGCCGCACCGGCGACCGGTCCGGGGAGGCCACCATGCTGCGGCTGCTCGGCTCCCTCGCCATCTACCAGCGGCGCTATGAGCTGGCCGAGGGCCGCAACATGGCGGCGCTGCGGCTGCTGCGGGAGACGGGCGACCCGCACGGCGCGGCGCTGGCCCAGCGCAACCTGGCCATGTGCGCCCGGTTGCAGGGCGACTGGGAGCGGGCGCTGGAGCACTGCCGGGCGGCGCTCAAGGGTTTCGCCACGTCCGGGGACGTCGGCAACCAGGCCCACCTGCTGGGCTACTTGGCTCAGATCGAGCTCGACCGCGGCCAGGTGGACCGGGCGCTGCCGCTGGCCGTGGAGGCGGTCGGGCTGAGCCGGCGGTCCGGATCGGTCCGCGCGGAGACCCAGAGCGTGTACCGGCTCGCCGAGGTACGGCTGCACGCCGGCGAACTGGACCTGGCCGCCGAGTCCTTCCACGACGTGCTGCAACTGGCCCGCAAGGAGGGCGACCGCGTCGGCGAGGCCCACGCCCTGCGGGGGCTGGGCGAGACCCAGTGGAGCCAGGGCCTCCTCCCGACGGCCGAGCGCACCCTGGAGCAGGCCCTGGAGATCACTGAGGAACTGGGCGACCGCTTCCTGTACGCCCGGGTCCAGACGGACCTCGGCTGCGTCGGCGCCCTCGGCGGTGACCGTGCGGCGGCGGAGCGCAGGTTCGAGCGGGCCTACGCCGCGCTCGGGGAGGTCGGAGCGCAGCCCTGGCGGGCGGGCGTGCTACGGCTGATGGCCGCGGTACGGGACGGTGCCGTGACCGACACCCAGGCGGAACGATGCTTCACGCCGCAGGCCTTGCGCCGGCTGCTGACAGACGGTAAAGGCTGAACGCCGGTATCGGCCGCGCGTCCGCTGCGGACGCGTACAGGGCCCGCACCGGCACGTGCGGGCCCTGCGGTGGGGATGCCTCCGAAGCCGCACGCACGGCGGCCTCGGCTGCGGCCGCCGGGGTGGCGCGGGTGAGGGATGCGGATGGCGCGGCTGCCGGCTCCGTCGGCAGACCCGAGTGATCTCTCGGGAGGACGGACGCGGTGCGGCTGCCGAGTGCCCGCCCGACTTGGTGCGGGCGGCGGCGCCGGCCGGAGAAGGAGACCCGGCCGCGGATGTCACGGGCCCGCGTGGCGCGGACGCCGACGGTGGGCCCCCGCGGGCTTCGGATGCCGGCCCTGAGGGGTGCGGTACGGGCGGTGCGGCCGGCCCCGGCGTGAGTGCCGGGTTCGTCGCACGTGGTGCGAGAAGAGCGTGCGGTCGCCCCTGTCACGGGCTCCGCGGGAGCGCGGCTCACCCAGGTGAGCCCTCAGTGGGTCATCCCCAGGGCATGTCGTCGTCGGCCATGGCCGGCTGCTCGACCGGCCTGACGACGCCCCAGGGCATGTCGCCCGCCGTCACGGTGGTCGAGTGTGCGGTGGTAGCCAGCCCGGCGCCGGTACCTGTGACGAGTCCGGCCAGAACGACCAGACCTGCTATCGCCGCCCGCTTCGCCGTCCGAGTGCTGCGCATGGAGACTCCCTCTGCCGGTGGACCGTACAGCCGCTCTCTGCGGTGTGAACGGACACTAGGGACGGCTCCTTTCGAATCATTGTCCCGCCGCTTTCATGCTTCGGGGCACCCGTGAAATCGACACGATATCGAGAAAATAACGGAACCCTCTAGCTTCGTTCGCAGATTCTTCGCATGAATCACGAACGGGGATGTCATGGAATTCCGAGTGCTCGGGCCGGTAGAGGTGCGCCATGGAGGACACCGGGTGCCGATCTCCGGGTCGAAGCTGCACACCGTGCTCGCGGCACTCCTGCTGGCGCGCGGCGAGGTGGTGTCCGACGACCGGTTGAGCCGGCTGCTGTGGGGATGGACGCCGCCGGCCACCGCCGGCGCCCAGCTGTACACCTATGTGTCCAGGCTCCGGAAGATGCTCGGCGATGACATACTCATCGACCGCAGGCCACCCGGATATGCCATGGCCATAGGAAATTCACTGGTCGACCTGTTCGCATTCGAGGAACTCGCGCGCGCGGGACGGGAAGCACTGTTCGCACAGGACCACGAAAAAGCCGCCGACCTTCTCAGGGACGCCCTGGCACGGTGGAGCGGCCCGCCCCTGGCGAACGCCACCGAGCATCTCGAGGAGGCCGAGGCACCGACTCTGCTGGAGGCCCGCGCCGCCACGTTGGAGTACCGGATCGCGGCCGATCTGGCGCTCGGCCGGCACGAGCAGATCACCGCCGAGCTCACCGGGCTGGTGGCCGAGTTCCCGCTGCGCGAGCGTATCCGCGGTCAGTTGATGACCGCGCTGTGCCGCAGCGGCCGTCAGGCCGACGCCATCCACGTCTACCACCACGGCCGCGCGGAGCTGGCCGAGGAACTCGGCGTGGACCCTTGTGAGGAACTGCAGGCGACCTACCGGGCCCTGCTGGAGGGCACCCTCGCCCGGCTGCCGCAGGCCGACGCCGCGCCGAGGTCCGCACACCAGGCCGATCCGGCCGCGGGTGACGCACCCGACGGCGCGAGCCCGCCGCACGGCGTCCCGGCGACGCTGCCCCCGGACACGGTCGACTTCACCGGCCGGGAACGCGAACTCGACCTGCTGCGACGTGCGTTGGCGCCGAACGCCGCCACCGCCGACCGCCCACGACGGGTCCTGGTGACCGGGATGGCCGGGGTCGGCAAGACCGCGCTGGCCGTGCACGCCGCCCACCGCTGCAAGCGCTGGTTCCCCGACGGGCAGCTGTACGCCGACCTGCGCGCCCCGGACGGCACGGTGCGGCCCGCCGGCCGGGTGCTGCTGCACCTGCTGAGGGCTCTCGGGCTGCCCATGGAAGCGCACGACGCCGAGGACACCGACGAACTGGTCCGCCTGTACCGGGAACGCACCGGCGGTCAGCGGCTGCTGATCCTGCTGGACAACGCGGCGGGCGCCGCACAACTCGGCCCCCTGCTGCCCAACACCCCCGAACCAGCCGTCCTCGTCACCGGCCGCACCGCTCTGCCCACCATCGCCGGAGCGCACACCGTGGCCCTGGACCCGCTGGAGGACGGGCCGGCGCTGCAGTTGCTCGCGGCCGCCGCGGGACCGGACCGGATGGCCGCCGCACCCGGTGCGGCCGGTGCCATCGTGGAGCACTGCGCCGGCCTTCCGCTGGCCCTGCGGATCGTCGGCACCCGGATCGCCGCCCGCCCGCACTACACCCCGGACCGGCTCGCCCGCCGACTCGCGGACCCGGCCCTGCGCCTGCGTGAACTGCACTCCGGCGACCTCGACGTGCACGGCGCCCTGCTGCCGTCGTGGCGGGGCCTTGCGCCGGCGGCCCGCCGGGCGTTCCCCGCGCTCGCCGCCCTGGGGCTGCATCCGTTCCCCGCGGTCGAGGCTGCGGCGCTGCTCGGGCTGCCCGAGCAAGACGCCGAACTGCTGCTGGAGGCCATGGCGGACGAGGCGCTGCTGGAGGTCAGCGGCGCGGACCGGTACGGCCGGCCCTGCTACCTCTTCCACCCGCTGGTACGGCTGTTCGCCCTCTCCCTGCCGGGCGAACGGGCGAGAGGCGAACCGGCGAAACGCTCACCGAACAGCGTAACCGGTGGCTAACCGGCCCGCCCTAGCCTCGCCCCTGCCCCGTGGCGCGACGCCCCCGAGCAACCGGCCCGATGCCCCTTTTCTTCGTCACTGCGAGTGGAGTTGGACCATGACCGAGCTCTTGCACGGCCCCACCGACAGCGCCGCGCCCTTCCCGATGACCGAGACCCAGCAGGCGCTGATGATCGGCCGGGGCGAGGGCGTCGAGCTGGGCAGCATCGGCTGCTACGGCTACTTCGAGTGGGAGCGCGCCGATCTGGACCCGGAGCGTTTCGCGACGGCCTGGCGCCGGGTCGTCGCCCGCCACGACATGCTGCGCGCGGTCGGCCGCTCCGACGGCACCCAGCACGTGCTCGCCGAGCCCCCGCCCTACGACATACCGGTCGTCGACCTGCGGGACACCGATCCGGCGGAGGCGGAGCGCCGGCTCGCGCGGCTGCGGACGCAGATGAGCCACCAGGTGTTCCCGGTGGGCAGCTGGCCGCTGTTCGACCTGCGGATCGTCCGGCTGCCGGGGGAGGGGAACCTCAGCCGGATCCACCTGGGCATCGACCTGCAGGTGCTGGACGCGTCCAGCGCCTTCCAGGTGCTCTTCCCCGACCTGATCGACCTGTACGAGAACCCGGCGGCGCAGCTGCCCGAGCCGGGCATCACCTTCGCCGAGTACGCCCGCTGGCGCGCCGACGTCCTGCCCGGCACCGCTGCCTTCGCGGCGGCGCGCGACTACTGGGTCCAGCGGGTGCCGCAGCTGCCGCCCGCCCCCTCCCTGCCGGCCGGGCCCGCCCGGGACGACGGCGAGGTCCGCTTCGAGCGGCACGAGCACCGCCTCGCCGCCGACGACTGGCAGCGCTTGCAGCGGCTGGCACGAGAGGCGGAGGTGACCCCGTCGGTCCTGCTCACCGCCGCGTTCGCCGAGGTGGTGCGCTGCTGGGCGGAGGAAGCCGACTTCACCCTCAACTACCCGGTGTTCCAGCGGCCCTCGGTGCACGAGGACATCGGCAGCGTCCTGGGCGACTTCACCAACGCCGTCATGCTCACGGCGGACAGCTCCGGCGCCACCTTCCTGGACCGGGCGCACGCCCTGCGCGACCAGCTGCACCGGGACATGGAGCACGGCAGCTTCAACGGCGTCCGGGTGCTGCGCGAGCTCACCCGGCTGCACGGCGCGGGCGCCCAGGCCGGGATGCCGGTGGTCGTCACCAGCCTGCTCGACTACCCCGCCCGGCGCCCGGTCACCGACCTGGGGCACGAGGTGTACTCCATCTCGCAGACCCCGCAGGTCTCCCTGGACGTGCAGCTGCGCGAACTCGGCGGCGAACTGCGCGTCATCTGGGACTACGTGGACGGCGCCTTCGCACCCGGCTTCACCGAGGCCGCGTTCGGCGCCTACACCACCCTGCTGCGGCGCCTCCTGGACGACCCCGGCAGTCTGCGCACCCGGCGCTTCGACCTGATCCCGCCCGCCGAGCGGGAACTGCGCCGCCGCGTCAACGACACCGCCGGCCAGATCCCGTACACCACCCTGCACGAGCTGTTCGCCGAGCAGGCCGCGCGCACCCCCGGCGCCGAGGCCCTCGTCGACGCCGGCCGCCGGCTCACCTACGCCGAACTCGCCGCGTACGCCTGGCGCATCGGGCGGCGGCTGCGCGCGGACGGCGCGCGGCCCGGCGAGCTGGTCGCCGTCGTGATGGAGAAGGGCTGGGAGCAGTACGCGGCGGTGTACGGCATCCTGGCCTCCGGCGCTGCCTACCTGCCGCTGGACGCTTCCGTGCCGCCGGAGCGGCTGCGCCGGCTGCTCGACCAGGCCGGCGTGGACACGGTCCTCACCCAGTCGGCGCTGGAGACCCGGATCGAGTGGCCGCGGCACCTGCGGCGCCACCTCGTCGACCGGGACTTCGAGACCGGCGACGCCACCCGGCCCGAGACCGCGCAGACCCCCGCGGACCTCGCGTACACCATCTTCACCTCTGGTTCGACCGGCGAGCCCAAGGGCGTCATGGTGGACCACATCGGCGTGGTCAACCTGATCCGTGACGTCGCCCAGCGGTTCGGCGTGAACGCCTCGGACCGGCTGCTGGCCATCTCCGGGCTGCACTTCGACGCCAGCATCTACGACGTGTTCGGCGTGCTCACGCAGGGCGGCACGGTGGTGATCCCGCCACCGTTCGGCCACGCGGAACCGGACGTGTGGGCCGACCTGGTCGCCGCCGAACACGTGACGCTGTGGAACTCCGTACCGGTGCTGATGGAACTGCTTGTCGGCGAGGCCGAGGTGCGCGAGCGGCGGGGCGGCGACCGGCCGCTGCGGTCGCTGCGGCTGTCGGTGCTCTCCGGCGACTGGATCCCGCTGACCCTGCCGGACCGCCTGCGCGCCCAGAGCCCCGGCATCCAGGTCGTGGGATCCGGCGGCCCGACGGAGACCATCTGCTGGTCGCTGTTCCAGCCCATCGGGGAGGTCGACCCGACCTGGACGAGCATCCCGTACGGCACGCCCATCACCAACCAGCGCTACTACGTCGTCGACGGCACCGCCCACGAGCGTCCGCTCGGCGTCGTCGGCGAGATGGCCGTGGCCAGCGACGTCGGCCTGGCGCTCGGCTACCTGGGCGACGAGGAGCGCACCCGCGACCGCTTCGTCCACCTCCCCGAGACCGGTGAACGCGCCTACCTGACCGGCGACCTGGGCCGCTACCTGCCCGACGGCAGCATCGAGATCCTCGGCCGCGACGACTTCCAGGTGAAGGTCCAGGGCCACCGCATCGAACTCGGTGAGATCGAGGCGGCACTGCGCCAGGACGAGCAGGTCGACGCCGCCGTGGTCGTCGCCCCGGCCAGCGCCCACGGCGTCCGGCGGCTGCACGCCTACGTCGTCGCCGGGCCGGGCGGCTCGGGCGAGCAGATCCTGGCGCGGCTCTGCGAGCAGCTGCCGACGTACATGGTGCCCGCCGCGCTCACCGTGCTGGACGAACTGCCACTCACCCGCAACGGCAAGGTCGACCGTCTGCTGCTGGCCTCCCGGGCCGGAACCCAGCAGTCGGCCGAGGACCGCGCCGCGGACCGGGACACGGAACCCGGCGACGCGCTGGAGCTGGTGCTCTGCGCGGCCATCGGCGACATCCTCGGCCTGGACCACGTGGGACCCGCGGACAACTTCTTCAAACTGGGCGGCGACTCGCTCAGCGGCACCCGCCTGGCCGGCCTCCTCCAGGAGCTGCTGGGAGTGCCCGTACCGGTCAGGACCGTGTTCCGCACCCCGGTCGTCGCCGAACTCGCCGCGAAGATCGCCGCCGACGAGGAGCACGGCGCCGAAGCGGTCGCGACCGCGGAGGCGCTCAGCGAGCTGTCCCCGGACGACGCGGACGCCCCGCACTGACGGCGGCACCGGACCGTCGCACGGCACCAGCCGATTCACCCACTCCAGGAGGGGACAGCCATGACGTTCACCATGCCGGCGCCGGTCGAAGCGCCGGCCGGCGACCACGTCGCCCCGCACGCCGGGCCAGGACCGCACGCACCCGACCCGATCACCTTCGCCGGCCGCGCCGCCGCCCGGCTGCGGCAGACCGACACCACGCTGTACGAGCTGCTCAACCGGGAGGCGGCCCGGCAGAACAACACCCTGATGATGGTCGCCGCCTCCAGCGTCGCCGACCCGTCGGTGCTGGCCTGCGGCGGCAGCACCCTCGGCAACCTCACCGCCGAGGGCTACCCGGGCGCCCGCTACCACGCGGGCTGCGGCGTCGCCGACGAGATCGAGCGGCTGGCGATCGAGCGGGCCCGCACCGCGTTCGGCGCCCGCGACGCCATCGTCCAGCCGCACTCCGGCTCGTCCGCCAACCTCGCGGTGCTCACCGCCCTGCTCAGCCCCGGCGACACCCTGCTCGGCCTCGACCTCGACTGCGGCGGCCACCTCACCCACGGCTCGCCCGCCTCGGTCAGCGGCCGCTACTACAACGCCAAGGGCTACCGACTCACCCCTCAGGGCCTGCTCGACTACGACCAGATCCGCGAACTCGCCCTCGCCCACCGGCCCAAGCTCATCGTGTGCGGGGCGAGCGCCTACCCGCGCAGCATCGACTTCGCCCGGTTCCGGGAGATCGCCGACGAGGCCAACGCCTACCTCCTCGCCGACATCTCGCACATCGCGGGCCTGGTCGCCGCCGGCCTCCACCCCAGCCCCGTCGACCACGCCCACATCACGACCACCAGCACCTACAAGCAGCTGTACGGGCCGCGCGGCGGCCTGATCCTGCTCGGCCGCGACGCCCGGCGGGCCGGCCCCGAACGCGGCACGCTCGCCGCCACCATGCGCCGCGCGGTCTTCCCCTTCACCCAGGGCACCCCGGACCTGGCGTCCGTCGCGGCCAAGGCACGCGCCCTGCACTACGTGGCCGGGCCCGAGTTCGCCGCACTCGCCCAGCGGCTCGCCGACGGCGCCCAGGCCATCGCCGAACGGCTCGTGCAACGGGGCATGCGCCTGGTCACCGGCGGCACCGACACCCACATGGTCCTCATCGACCTGCGCGGCACCGGGCTGACCGGCGACATCGCCGAGGAGGCCCTGGAGTCCTGCGGGATCATCGTCAACCGCAACCGCGTCCCCGGCGACATGACCCCCGTGCGCACCACGAGCGGCCTGCGCCTGGGCAGCAACACCCTCGCCGCCCGCGGCATGGACCGCGCCGCCGCCGCCTCGTGCGCGGACCTGGTCGCCGACGTGCTCGACGCGCTGCGGGCCGGTTCCGGAGTGCTCCCCGACGCGGCGCGTGCGGCGGCACGGGCCCGGGTCGTCGAGCTCTGCGCCCGCCACCCCCTCCCGGGCTACCTGTCGTGACGTTCAGCGGTTTCCCGCCCTCCGCGCCGCGCCTGTACGCGCAACTCGCCGCCGACAACACCAAGGAGGCCTGGCGGCTGCGCCACCGCGCGGTCTACGAGAGCGACGTGCGGGCCCCCATGGAGGAGCTCGCCGCGGAACTGTCCGCGCACTTCGCCCCGGACGACGACGGGGTGCGGCTGCTCGGCCCCGTCCGCGACACCCGGATGTCGAACGACAAGTCGCCGTACAAGACGTACCAGGGCGCCTACCTCGACGTACTGCCCGCCCTCGGCTTCTGGGTCCACCTGGACCGGGACGGGCTGTACGCCTCCGGCCGCTACTACCCGTACGCGACCGCCGAGATCACCCGGTACCGCGCCCCCCGCCGGGCTGAGGACGGCGGCGCGCACCTCCCCGCGCTAACCCCCCCGCGGTCCCGGCCCGGCTTCCACCTCGGGGGCGACCCGCGCGCCCCCCCGCCC
>NZ_JBSFEP010000025.1:17468-131032 GCF_053594495.1 Streptomyces sp. NPDC001920 | reverse complement strand
CCGCTACGAGAAGACCGCCACGATCTACCTGGCCGGACTCCACATCGCGGGCATCTTCCTTTGGTCCGCCCGATGATCCAAACGAAACTGCCTAGGCGCTTGTGTCCGGTCGTGTGGCGGATGCGGCCGCAACAGCCGTAGCCAGTGGGTCGCGGGCCGGGCGGCCAAGGAGGTCGGTGAGGTCGGGCGCGGTGCCGCCCAGAAAGTCGTGTCGGATGCCGGTGGCGATCGAGGCGAGCATGGGCGGCTGGAACGGCAGGAGCCCTGGCATTTCATCGAGGAGCCTGCGCCGGTACTCGCCCAGACCGATGGTGTGGTGGGGGACCCCGAGTTGGTCAGCCACCTGACCCGCCGTGATCGGTATGCCGACCAGGTCGTAGACGCGCCCGCTGTGTCCTGCCGGATTCGCCGCAACGAGCGCCGCGGTATCGGCGAGATCCTCCCGCGCGACCGCGGCCAGGGCGCCGTCCCCGAAGGCGGACTCCACCCCGTACTCGGCCCACATCAGCAAGCCGCCGAGCAGTTCGGCGTACAGGCCGTTGCGCAGGATCGTCCATGACAATCCGCTCGCCTGCACCAGGCGTTCGGTGGCACGGTGCGCGAGTGCGAAACCGAGATGGTCGCCGGCGGTGGTCAGGCTCGTGTAGACGACGTGGCCGACGCCGTCGCGGACGGCCGCGTCCAGGACCGCCGCGTGCCGCGCGACGACCTGGTCGTCCTCCGCGTACCCGGCAGAGATCAACACCAGGGTCGACACCTCGGTGAGATCGAGGCTCATGTGGTCGTCGAAGTCGAGATGTTGCATCCCCTCGCCCGGCGTTCGGCTGCCGCCCCTCGCGGCGACACCGCGGGAGCGCAGCGCCGCAAGGGTGGCCGAGCCGAGGTTCCCGTTTGCTCCGGTCACCAAGATCATGTCAATCGCAGTCTTCCGTCGTGGTTCTCATCAGTAACTACGCTTGATCCTTGATCGCACGCCCCCTGGCCACAAGAAGGCAGTTCGATGTCACTCACGCACACTGGAGTAACCACCCCCGCCGACCTCGACCCCTGCGGACGCGAGGACCACCCCGACTGCGGGATCCGCGACGTCTTGGACCGCATCGGCGACAAATGGTCGGTGCTCGTGATCGTTGAACTTGCCAGCGGGCCGCGTCGATTCCGTGAACTGCAGCGCGCCATCGACGGCATCTCCCAGCGCATGCTCACCCTCACGGTGCGCAGGCTCGAACGCGATGGCCTCGTGCTGCGCACCGTGTACCCGACCGTCCCGGCCCAGGTCGACTACCGCCTCACCGAGACCGGGACCGGCCTGACCCACCTGGTCAAGGCGCTCGCCGACTGGTCGCTGGCCCACCGTGCCGTCATCGCCGAGGCGCGGCGCGCGTACGACGAGACCCACCCCGACCACGACATCCGCTGACGAGAAACGTCGCCCTCCCGCCGACGGTCATGTGGAAGCCCCCGTGTGGGATGCGTGTAGGCCGACCTCGCCTCACCGCCCGGACGTGGGGTTACCGCTGTTGTTCATCGAAGCGGACAACTGCACCGAGGACACGCCGGGTCGGTGCGGATGCCCGCGGCCTGCGGGCGTCGTCGATGCCGTCGAAGACCTTCAGGAGAGCTGAAACAGTCTGTCCCACGTGGGAGCGGCAGTTGTCGCCGCGGCAAGAAGCACAAGCGCCACGCCCGCCGCGCCGTCGACGAGCCCCGGGCGGTCCACCGGGGGCGTTCCCGGGATCAAGCGCGGCGTAACCCCACGGGCGGTCCGGCTCGTCAGGCAGCGAGCAACTGCTCCACGAGCTGGTCCGCCGCGTCGCGCAGGAAGGGCTGGCGCGTGGCGTGGGCGAAGCGCAGGACGAGCTGCAGCAGTCCTGCCACGCCGTGGCAGAACGTCGGCGAGTCGATGAAGCGCCTGTGGGCACGGCGCCTCAATACGGCGGCCATGGCCTCGGGCGCGACATCGTGCAGACCGCGGTCGCCCAGGGCTGTGCCCGCGAGCCACAGCGCGTGTGCCACGCCTGGCGCCCCGTAGGCCGCTCAGGGCCACCAAGACCACGAGCGAGGCGGGCATGACGGCACGGCACCTCGACTTCACCCTCGCCTTCCTGCACCACTTGGCCCTGTACCACCGATACCTGGGGCGACCGCTCGTCACCGAGTGCGGCACCCGCGGCCCCGCCACATGAGTGCAGGTCAAGCCGCGTCCACGGTGGCGGGTTGGCCGGTGCGCAGGGACGTGTACGCGGCCAGGGCGGTTCGGAGTGTACGCAGTCCCGTCCGACCGTCGGGCTGTGCGCGCTGTCCGGTACGGGCGGCGGTGAGGAAGGCGTCGAGCATGGCGGCGTCGAGGTCGATGGCGGAGGGTTCCCAGCGGGGCGTGGAGCGCGGGGTGTCGTAGCCGGTGAGCAGTGGCGGGAAGGCGTCGAACTCGGTGAGGGCGCGCTGGCTGACGCATGTGAGGGTGAGGCCGCCCCAGGTGGGATGTGACGCGGGGTGGCTCCAGCTGCAGTCGATGGTGGCGACGAGACCGCTCGGATAGGTGAGGGTGACCAGGCCGGCCGACTCGACGGCCGGTTCGTCGGCGTCGGCATCGGCGTCGGGGGAGAGGTGGGTGTTGGCGACGGCGTAGACGTGGGTGGGCTGTTCCCCGTCCAGGAGGACGTCGAGGAGGTCGGCGATGTGCAGCGTGTGGTCCATGACGGCGCCACCGCCTGCGAGGGTCGGATCGGTGAACCAGGGGCGGACCAGGCCGGGAGGACGGGAGTTGTTGACGCCGTGGACGCTGAGCAGTGGCCCCACAGCGCCGTCGGCCAGCGCCTGCCGCAGGGCCGCGAATGCCGGGTGGAACCGGACCGGGTACGCGGTCATGAGACTGACTCCGGCCTGATCGCAGGCGGCGATCATGGCCTGCGCATCGTCCTGCGTGGTGGCTAGGGGCTTCTCGCACAGGATGTGAGCGCCCGCGGCGGCGGCCAGTTCGGCGAGTTCGCGGTGGCGGGCGTTCTCGCTGGTGATGATGACGGCCTGCGGGCGTTCGGCGAGCGCCTCTTCATAGCCGGCCAGATAGCTGACGCCGAGCTCGTCGGCCAGGGCCTTGCCGCGTGTGGCGTCGCCCGGTTCGGCGTCGGGATCGGTCACGACGAGTTCGACGTCGTCCCGGTCGCGCAGCAGCTGGATGTAGGTGGCCGCATGAACGTGGGCGAAGGACAGGAGGGCGACCTTCATCGGGGGTTTCCTTCCGTGAACGCGTGCGGGGCCGGGTCCTGCATGGTGACGGCGCGGCCGGTGGCCGCGGAGCGGCGGGCAGCCGCGGCGATCTCGACGGCCGCGATCCCGTCGCGGGCGGTCACCCGTGGCACGGGACCCCCCTCGAAGGCCGCGGCGAACTCGCGGATCTGCGCGGCGAAGGGGTCTTCGCCGAAGTCACCTGTCGGCACGCCGGCGCCGGACCCGCGCGGTGCCCCGGTCACCCGCAGCGAGGGGTGGGCGAGCGAGTCGTGGGTGAGGGTGCCGTGCGAACCGGCGACGTGGAAGGTGTAGCGGAACGGAGTCGCAGCCGGGCCCCATGCGCCCAGGACCTGGGAGATCACGCCGGATGCGTGGGTGAGGGTGGCGCTTCCGGTGGCCACGGGGCCGTCGTCGGCGCCGGGGTTGCCGCGCTGGGTGGCGTGGATGGTGACGACCTCGCCGAAGAGCCACCTGGCGATGTCCATGTCGTGAAGCATCTGGTCGGTGACGATGCCTCCGGAAAGGGCGGGGTCGGCGAACCAGCTGCTCCAGGTCGGAAAGCGGCCGGCACGGGTGAAGCGGGCCACGGCCACGCGGCCGAGCGCGCCGGACTCGACGGCGTCGCGGAGGCGGACGTAGGCGGGGAAGAACCGCACGACGTGTCCGGGACAGAGCAGACGTCCCGCCTCGTGGGCGGCGTCGGCCATCTCGCGGGCGTCCCGCGGCGTCAGAGCCAGCGGCTTCTCGCACAGGACGTGCGCTCCCGCCGCGAACGCGGAGAGGGCGATGTCGTGGTGAGTGGTGGTGGGGGTGCATATGTCGGCGACCACCGCCCCGTCCAGTGCCTCCTCGAGTGAGGCGGCCTCTGTCAGGCCGAACTCCTCGGCGAGTACGGCGGCTTGGCCGTCGGTGGAATGGATGCGGATCCGTGCCCCGAGGGCGATCCAGGCCGGCAGATGGGTGCGGGCGATGAACCCGGCACCGATCACGGCGACATCAAGTCTGCTCATACTCGGTTCTCCTCGTCGGTGCCGGCCCCTGTGGCCGTGCGTCCCCGGAGGGCGCGGCGGACATCGCGCACGCTGGCGGAGGTGAGATCGGGAACGGTCCAGCGCGCTCCCGCGCCGGTGAGGTCGTCCTCGGCGGCGGTGGTGGTGACGCCGACGATGTCCCGCACTCCGGCGGCGACCAGGGCACGGACTCCCGACGGCGAATCCTCGAAGGCCAGGCAGCGCCCGGGGCGTGCGCGCAAGGCCGCGCAGGCTCTCAGATAGCCCTCGGGGGAGGGCTTGCCCGCGGTGGTGTCCTCGGCGGTGACGACCACGTCGACCAGGTGCCGTACGTCCAGGACCTTGCCGAGGAGATGGTCCGCCCACCCGGCGCCGGCGCTGGTGATGACGGCCACCGGATACTTCACGCGCAGTTGCCGGATGAGGCCGGCAGCGCCGGGCACGGCTCGGACGCCGTCGGCGTGTTCCAGTGTGAAGGCGGTCATGGTGGACAGCGCGGCTGCGGAGTCGGTGCCCGTCCAGGGCCCGGGAACGCCGGCGATGACATCGCCGGGCCGTCGCCCCATGTAGTGCTGCTCGTAATCGGCGTCGGTCACCGTCACGCCCCAGGTCTCGAAGAACGCCTGCCAGGCGAGGCGGTGGACCTCTTCGCTGAGCACGAGAGTTCCGTCCAGATCCAGCAGGACCGCCTCGCACCGCGGCCGAGCGCCGGACGCCCGTACGTCCCTGTGCCCCGGTGCGTCGCGGCCGGCGGCCGTCACGACGCCGCCCAGCTGAACATCAAGGCCCCGGCCCGCACCGGCCCGGTGACCGACGGTGCCTGCGCGGATCCGGGCGCGCTGTCGAGGACGACGACCGGACAGACCGCGGACAGACCGCGCGTACGAACCGCGCCGGGGTCGAAGGTGATCACACGGCGGCCGACTTCGACGTGTTCTCCTTCGCGGACATGTGTGCGAAAGCCGTCTCCGTTCAGCCGAACGGTGTCGATGCCCAGGTGCACCAGCACGGCCGCCCCGCTGACGGTTCGGATGACGAACGCGTGCGGGCGCACCGTGGCGACCTGGCCGGTGACAGGAGCGGCGACGTCCACGCGCCCGGCGTCCGCGGTAGGCTCCACCGCGATTCCCGAGCCCACCATCTGGGCGGCGAAGACCGGGTCCGGTACCTTGCCGAGCGCAGTGAGCGTCCCGGAGAGCGGGGCGTAGACCGCAAGGCTCACAGCAACTCCTTGATGTCCTCGGCCAGTGCGTCGGCCTCCGGACCTACGACGACTTGTACGACACCGACGGAGACAAGGACTCCCAGAGCCCCTGCCTGCTTGAGAGCGCCGATGTCGACGGCGTCCGCGTCGTTCACCTCGGTGCGGAGCCGGGTGATGCAGGCCTCTATGTCGCAGATGTTCCCGGCACCGCCGAGCCCCTCGACGATCAACCGTGCTTTGGACATGACAGTGCCCCTCGATGGATGAGCGTGGCGAACGGCGCATTTCCCTGCGCCATGCTTCGCTACTGGTCATTACCAGTACTGACCACAAGGTAGAGGCTGAAACTTCCAGTGGCAAGGCGAAGAGGGGAGGGATCCGTGCGGCCCGACCCGGCCGAGCCGGCCGGTGAAGGATGTCGAGCATGGTGTGTGCATGACAAACGAGTGACGATCGGCAGTGAACCGGCTCGCTCGGGGCGCGCGACGAGGTCAGCGGTCGGACAGTGTCATGTGCAGCTGGTAGCGGTCGGCGCGGAACCATGAGTACGCGTGCTCGACGGGCCGTTCGCCACTGAAGGCGATGCGGTCGAAGGTCATGACGGGAGTGCCCTTGCGGATACCCAGCAGCGCCGCCGTCTCCGTGGAGGCCGGGCCGGCTCCGACGGTCTGCTCCGCGCGGTCGACGGGGTACCCGAAGCGGGAGTCCAGGGTGTCGTAGACGGATGCCGTGAAGTCGACCGAGTCCAGTTCGGGCAGGAGCGTCGCGTCGTACCACGCGTCCTCGACGGAGATGGGGGTCCCGTCGGCCAGCCGCAGGCGGCGGACGTGCCACGCCTGTTGCTCCTCGGGCATCCGCAGTGCCGAGGCGGTCGCGGGGGAGGGGGGTTCCTTGTCGATGGACAAAACCACGGTTCCCGGCTCCAGGCCGAGTCGGCGCATGTCCTCGTGGAAGGAGGCCAGACCGAGTTCTGAGCGGTGGGTCCGTTCGGCGACGAAGGTGCCGCGCCCGTGAACCCGCACGGCCAGCCCTTCCGTCACGAGCTGACTCAGGGCCTCGCGCACCGTCACCCGGCTCACCCCGTGGTCGATGCACAGCTGCCGCTCGCTCGGCAGCGCGTCCCCGGGGGAGAGCTGGTTGGTGCACATGTCGACCAGGATCGCTCGAAGCTGGGCGTGCTTGGGCACCATGCCTTTGCCTGCGATCTGCTGTGCAGTCACTGCGACCCCACTCTCGGTTCTCGGAGGTCCCGTCGCACCTCCTGGCTGGTCACTACCAGTATGCGCCATGCGTCACCTCCGGTGCGGCCGCACTCGTCGCAGCCCCGTGTCGCGGCCGCTCGTCCGCCCGCTTGTGCAGGCTGGAGTTCCGCTGCGCAAGGCATTGACACGTCGAGTGCCCAGGGCCATTCTGAGGGCAACTGGTTATGACCAGACCTTACCAGCGGAGCCCCGCTCATCCAGCAGTTCTGTGCTGCTGCGCTTCTGCCCGGCTCTCCGCGCCTCCCGCCTCCGCTCACCTCCGAGGTACGTCATGAGCACCGTCACGTCCACATCCGCAGGCCGCCGCCCGGGCCTGGCCGGCCTGCAGAAACTCGGCCGCAGCCTGATGCTGCCGATCGCCACGCTTCCCGCCGCGGGCCTGCTGCTTCGACTGGGGCAGGACGATGTCCTGGGCCGGTTCTCCGCCCTGAAGGACACCGCACACGTGATCTCCGCCGCCGGCGGAGCCCTGTTCACACATCTGCCGCTGATCTTCGCCGTCGGCATCGCCATCGGGTTCGCCAAGAAGGCGGACGGCTCCACGGCCCTGGCGGCAGTGGTCGGCTACCTCGTCCTCGACGGCGTCTTCACCGCGATGTCCCCGGTCGTCCTCGACGGAAAGAAGGACCTCGCGGGCGAACAGGCCGTGGTCAACTTCGGCGTGCTCGGCGGCATCGTCATCGGCCTGCTCGCCGCCCTGCTCTGGCAACGCTTCTATCGCACCGTGCTCCCGCCCTATCTGGGCTTCTTCAGCGGGCGCAGGCTGGTCCCGATCCTCACCGCTGTCACCGCACTGGTGGTCGGCGTCCTGATGAGTCTGGTGTACCCGCTGTTCGACAACGGTCTCACCGCCGTCGGCGAGGCCGTCGACGACAACAGCATCATCGGCGGCGGCATCTACGGAACGGCGAACAAGCTGCTCATCCCGCTCGGCCTGCACCACATCCTCAACTCCGTCGTCTGGTTCATCCTCGGCGACTTCACCGACTCCGCCGGCCAGGTCGTCCACGGTGACCTGAACCGCTTCTTCGCCGGCGACCCCGAGGCCGGCCTCTTCATGACCGGGTTCTTCCCGATCATGATGTTCGCCCTGCCGGCCGCAGCGCTGGCCATCTGGCGCGAAGCGCGCCCCGAACACCGCAAGGCCGTCGGCGGAATCATGCTCTCGGCCGGGCTCACCAGCTTCCTCACCGGCATCACCGAGCCGATCGAGTTCGCCTTCCTCTTCGTCGCCTGGCCCCTGTACCTCGTCCATGCCGTGCTGACCGGAACGTCGCTCGCCCTGGTCAACGCCCTCGACATCCACCACGGCTTCACCTTCTCCTCCGGGCTCATCGACTACCTCCTCAATTGGGGCAAGGCCACCGACCCGTGGCTGCTGATCCCCATCGGCCTCGCCTACGCCGCCGTCTACTACGTCCTGTTCCGCCTCGTCATCCGCCGCTGGAACCTGCGCACCCCGGGCCGCGAGGAGGACAGCCCGGAGACCGGCCAGGAACGCCACCCCCAGCCCGCGGCCTGACCCGGCCCCGTACTCCCACACCTCCCCATCGAAAGGAAGCCCGTTCCATGGCGCAGCGCGTCGTCTCCATCGGCTCCCGCAGCGGCCTGCACGCAAGGCCCGCCGCCACCTTCGTCCAGGCCGCCTCCCAGGCGCCCCTGCCGGTCACGATCGCCGTCGAGGGCAGGCCGCCGGTGGCCGCCGACAGCATGCTGGGCGTCATGACGCTCGGCGCCGGCTACGGCGACCAGGTCACGCTGACCGCGGAAGGTGAGCAGGCCGAGGCCGTCCTGGACGGCCTGGCGGATCTGCTGGGCAAGGAGCTCGACGCGTGAGCCCCACTTCCGTCACGGTGACCGGGTACGGCGTGAGCCCCGGGCTGGCGTGCGCACCGCTGATCCGCATGACGCCACCGGTCGTCACCGACCCCGACGAAGCACCGGGTGACGACCCCGGTCACGAAGTGCAGCGGATACGTCGAGCGCTCGCGGATGTGGCCGCGCAACTGCGCGCCGTCGCCACAGGCGGAACCGCGGGCGCGATCCTCGAAGCGGGCGCCGCCATGGCCGGCGACCCCGCACTCGTCCGCGCCGCCGCCGATCACATAGGCCGGGGCACGCCCACCGCCCACAGCCTCTCCCTCGCGATCGAGGCCTACTGCGCCCCGCTCGAGGCCACGGGGGGCTACATGGCAGAACGCGCGGCCGATCTGCGTGACATTCGTGACCGGGCCGTCGCGCTCCTGACGGGTGTGCCGATGCCCGGCATCCCCCGGCCCGGACATCCGTTCATCCTCGCCGCCGCAGAGCTGTCCCCGGCCGACACCGCCCAGCTGGCCGACAGCGACGTGGTCGGGCTGCTCACCGAACGAGGCGGCCCCACCGGCCACACCGCCATCCTCGCCCGCAGCCTCGGCCTGCCCTCCGTGGTCGGCTGCCCACAGGCCCTCGACCTGCCGGACGGCACACCTCTTCTGCTGGACGGGCGGGCCGGGACCGTCGAGACCCATCCGTCACCCGAACGCCGTCGGCGCGCCCTCGAACGGGCCGGTACCCGCACGCGCCCGAGCACCGAGGGCCCGGGCCGTACCGCGGACGAGCACGCCGTCCGCCTCCTCGCCAACATCGGCACACCGGCGGACGCCACGCGTGCGGCGCAGGCGGACAACGAAGGCGTGGGGCTCTTGCGCACCGAGTTCCTGTTCCTGGACCGCCGCGAACCCCCCACGCTCGACGAGCAGGTGGAGGCCTACTCCCGCATCTTCACTCACTTCGAAGGGCGTGAGGTGACCGCGCGGACCCTTGACGCCGGCTCCGACAAGCCGCTGCCCTTCCTGCGGCTGCCACGGGAGGACAACCCCGCTCTCGGGATCAGGGGCCTGCGCACGGCGGTGCTACGGCCGGGCATCCTCGAAACCCAGCTGGAGGCCCTCGTCGCGGCGGAGCGCCGTACCGGCGCACGGCTGAGGATCATGGCGCCGATGGTGTCCACGGCGGACGAAGCCGCCGCCTTCGCCGGCCTCGCCCGCAGCCTGGGCGCGGGAAGCGTCGGAATCATGATCGAAGTACCCTCCGCCGCTCTCGGCGCCCACCAGCTGCTCGAGTACGTCGACTTCGCCAGCATCGGCACCAATGACCTGGCCCAGTACACCCTGGCCGCCGACCGGACGTCCGATGCCCTGGGCGCCTTCCTGGATCCGTGGCAGCCCGCCCTGCTCATGCTGGTCGCGGGCGTCTGCGGCGCGGCCCGTGCCCTGGGACGGCCGGTCGGCGTGTGTGGCGAGGCCGCGGCCGACCCGCTTCTGGCCGCGGTCCTGGTCGGCCTGGGGGTGAGCAGCCTGTCCATGGCCGCCCCGGCCGTCGCCGATGTCCGCGACACCCTGGCCGAGGTCACGCTGGAGCAGTGCCGCAGGCTGGCGGCCGCTGTACGGGACACCACCGGGCCGGCCGCGGCTCGTGCCGCCGTGCGGGAGCTGAGCGAGGCCTTCGGTGCCGACGTGCCCGACGGCGAAGGGCTGTGACATGGAGGTGGTGATCCGCCCTGACGCGCAGGACGCCGCCCGCACCGTGGCCGGCATCGTCCAGCAGGCGCTGGACGACGGTCTCGCAACACTGGGCCTGGCCACGGGCTCCTCGCTCCTCGGCGTCTACCGGGACCTGGCCCGCCGCCATCGCCACGAGGGCCTCAGCTGCACCGATGTGCATGCCTTCCTGCTCCACGAGTACGTCGGAATCCCGGCTGACCACCCGCAGTCCCTCGCCGCGGTGATCCGACGCGAGCTGGCCGACCAGGTCGACCTCGATCCCGCACGGTTCCACCTACCCTCCGGTACGGCTTGCGACCCCGCAGCGGAGGCACGCCGCTTCGAACACCGCTTGACCGAGGCGGGGCCTGTCGGCCTGCAGCTGCTCGGCATCGGGGCCAACGGTCACATCGGCTTCAACGAGCCGGGTTCCTCCTTGGCGTCCCGTACCCGGCTCAAGACCCTCACCGACGACACCCGCCGTGCCAACGCACGCTTCTTCGGCAGCATCGACGCCGTTCCCCGCCACGTCATCACCCAGGGGCTCGCGACGATCGGCGAGGCGTCCCACCTCGTGCTGATCGCCACCGGTCCGCACAAGGCCCACGCCGTGGCCGCTGCCGCGGAAGGCCCCGTCACGGCGGCCTGCCCCGCCTCCGTCCTGCAACTTCACCCCCACGTCACCGTCGTGGTGGACGAACTGGCCGCCGCACGGCTGGAACAACGGGCCTACTACCGCTGCATCGCCCGCCACAGGCCTGTCGGGCACAGGTATTGAGGACACCCACCCCAGGGAGGGGGCCGTGGCCGGGGCAGGCGGCGGCCTCCTCCGCGGCGCGGATGCAATCGCCGGTGGGTTCGGCGACCTACCCGGATACGCCGGTCACGCGATCAGGTCAGTCACGCGATCAGGTCAATCACGACTGCCGGGGTGAGGTGGTCAAGCCAGGCGGGCCGAGTGGGGAGACGCACCGGCCGGCTACGGCGCCCCTCGGAGAGTACCGCGCGGAGACCCCCGGCTGTGATCGCCCGCGTGGCACCGCTGGACTGCCGCCGTGAGGCGGTGGCCGTCCCGCTCTGCCGCGACACACACGACCAGACGGAAGGAGCAAACGAGCAGATGACCATGTGGCTCCGCATACGCTGCCCACGACCGCCCCGCCGACTCTGCCCGGAGCTGGACGACGGCCGGCTAGCCCGTACCCTGGCCCAACTCGCGGCCCAGATCGCTGCCCAGGGCAACAACCTGGAGGAGTCCAACGACCGCGGTGCGCTGACGTACCCCATCGAACAGACACTGCGTGACGCGGGCGACGACTGGGACCGGCGTATGCACCGCCTGCTCGTGCTCAGCACCGTCCCCGAGGCCCCCGTGCTCGCCCGTCAGTGGCGAAGCCGGGCCCCGGACGCCGCCGACGCCCTGCTCCTCCAGATCTTCGCGGACATCCACCGGGCCCAGAGCACCGGCACGGTTCTCGACACCGAAGGCATCGTGCGTCTGGCCCGGCGTGCGGCGGTACTCGCGCCCGCGGACCCCGCCCCCTGGGTCGCCATGCTCAGCTGTCACCGGATGCAGCGGTCACCCGGGGTGGTGGTGCAGCAGGTCTGGGAAGCCGTCAAGGAGCGGGACCCCTGGAACCGGGAAGCACACCGGCACATGCTGCACTACGTGTCTCCGGAGGAGTGCGGATCAAGTGCCCTGACCGTGCAGTTCCTCGACTCCGTCACCATCGCCGCACCTCCCGGCGCTCCCGTGGCGGCGCTCAGCCTCACCTACTCCCTCACGCGCTACCGCAGGGATGTGGCAGCCGGCGGGATCACCGCGCTGACCGCACACCGGCACTGGAACCAGCAACACGAGCGTGCACTCGTCGACCACGCCCGCGCGACCTGGCCGCAACCCGGTTTTCTCACCCATGCCACCGCGCTCGCCGATCTCAACCTCCTCGCCTACGTCCTGGCCAAGGCCACCCGTTTCGGCGATGCGTGGCAGGTCTTCGAGGCGATGTCCGCAGTGGCCACCGCCTGGCCCTGGGAACTCGACGGTGATCCACTGCACGAGTTCCAGAAGACGCACCACCGGGCGTTCAAGGCCGGGGGCCGAAGCAGTCGCTGACGCATGTGGGCGTCATCCGCGCCCTTCCTGCGAGTTTTCGAGATGCCGATTCGGCGCGGGTTGACAGCTCCGTCAGGCAAGTTCAAACTGGTCATATCTGGTAATAACCACTTGAACGAGTGGACCGGCCAGGGTTGAACCGGCCAGGTCGACCGGTCGACGCACACGCCGAAGACGCGCCGATGACGCGAGGTTGCCATGACTGCCCAGGCACTACCCGAACCGACCGGTCCGGTCCGGCTGCTCGACGCGGGCCACGGCGTTGCGTTCCCTGGGCCAGGGGAGGCTCCTCGGCAAGAGGCCCGGCCGATGGCGCAGGACCAGGACACCCGGCGCCTCGTCGTGGTGACCACCGGAGCCGAAGACGTCAGACGGGTCCGCCACCTCGCGCAGGACTTCCTCGTGCGCCAGCAGCTGTCAGCATCGGCGTGCGAGGACGCCTTGCTCATCATCTCCGAACTCGTCACCAACGCGGTGACGCACGCCTTGCCGCCCGCAGTCCTGCGCCTGCGCTGCGCTCGGTGCAGCACGCTGCGCATCGAGGTCGAGGACGGCGGCTCGCAGCCTCGTCGTCCGCAGCGCCCTGAACCGCCGGAGGAACACGGTCGCGGGATGTTCATCGTGGCGGCCCTCGCCGCACGGCACGGCACCGTGACGCACACCAGAGGCGTGACGAGGTGGGCCGAACTGTGTCCGTGACTGCGCCCGATCAGGACGCCGAGGTCGAACGCCTCCTGAAACTCGGTGCGCGCCCGGCCGACATCGGCCAGACGGGGGAGGAGCAGTGGCATGTCCTGACCGACCCCGAGGGCAACGAGTTCTGCCTGCTCAAGGCGCGCCTCGACCCGCTCTGACGCGCATCGGTCAGGGGACGTGGGTGAGGTCTGCGGTGGAGGTTCTTCGACGAGGAGAAGAGGGACACCCGGGGTCTCGGCGGCCACCTGGCGGTGACGAGGCGGGCTGACCTGACCGGCCGACACCCCGGGCTGCGGCACCACCAAGAGCCGCGGCCGCAAAGGCGCCTGACCTCCCAGGCGCAGCCCCGATGACTACCGGGGCACACCGTCACCGCCCGCGGCGCGCGTTGACTGGAAGGCGCTGCCCGACTGCTGCGAGCGCCCCTCGAAACGCCCTGGCGCCCAGGAAGTCGGCCCCTGACGGTGGTCTTGAGCCTCCGCTCCCGCGTGGGCCGCCGTAGGCAACGAGAGTCGCGGAACTCGCCAGCGCCCCCCGTGGTGGGCGGGGCCACGCCCGTCCCGACACCCGCAGCCCTGCCTCGCCTCTGCGGCAGGGCACGACCCACGCTCCATCTCTCATCGGACTCGGTCGGCCTTCCGGCCAGGAGGGATCCCCATGCTCCCAGCCATCGTCAGATGCAGGCTCATGCTCACCGCCGCCGCCACGGTGGCCGGCCTCCTCGGCATCCTCCTCTTCCCAGGACCATCGGCAGCGGCCGAGGCCGCCACCCTCACCTGCGTCTCGTCGACGGACGTCCACTACAAACCCGGCCTGCGCGCCACGCCCCAGACGGTTCAGGTCAAGGTGGACGGCAAGCTCGCACCATGCATCGGCGATGTGAGCATTTCGGCAGGTTCGTACGGCGCGCATTTCCATGCGGTTCGTTCCTGCGCCGACCTCCTCACGCCGGCCACGGGCGTGTTCACCGTCTACTGGAACGGTGGCACTCACGGGTTCAGCACGATCAGCTACAGCAGGACCGCCACGATCGTGGGTGGCAACATCGTCACGACAGAGGTGGGTACGGTGACTGCCGGCGACTTCGCCGGATACAGCACTCTGTTCGAGACCGTCGGTCCCCACAATCCCTTGGAATGCCTGACCATCCAGGGAGTGAGCCACGTTCACACCAACGGCAACCTGACCCTCATCCCTGTCTGACGTGGACGGCGCAGGGTCCGGCGACTCGCAGCGGACGTCGGACCCGGCCGTCCGTCGTGGGCGGAAACCCGTTGCTAGTTGAGCCGGTCCACACGAGGCTGGTGCCTCATTGCCGCCGTCAACGAGCGGCTGTGACGTACTGGTCCGCGGACAACTCGAACGCCCGGAGGGGCCGACCGCCGGTGGGACTGACGGTCTCGAGGAACGGACGCATCCCCAGTTTCGTCATGATCCGTTCGGAGGCGTCGTTGCCCACCTGGGAGATGCTGACGATCCGCTTCAGCCTTCGCTCTTCGAACGCGAACCGTACAGCGGCCGCAGCGGCCTCGGTGGCCAAGCCCTGCCCCCAGTGCGAACGTCCCAGCCGCCAGCCGACTTCAACCGCCGGCAACACTTCCGGCAAGAAGGCTGGCACCGAAAGCCCGGTGAACCCGGCCAGCTCGCCAGTGGACCGGATCTCTACGGCGAACAGGCCGAAGCCCTGTGACTCCCACTCGCTCTCCCAAGCCTGGATCCCGTCGCGAGTCTGATGACCGTCACGGACGCTGCCGTCACGGATCCACCGCATGACCTCGGGGTCGGCATGGATGGCAGCCATGGGCGCAACGTCTTCCTCGCGCCAGCGACGCAGGATCAATCGCGGAGTCTCAAGGGTGACCATCCGATCATTCTGTATCCGCGCCGGGCACTCCGCCGTCCTCGCCGGGCGCTTCCACACACGCCCTGCTGCCGATGGTGCGGTTCCTCAACCGACGCGGACGCCTCCGCCAGCGCGGCCCCGTACGCCGACACGGTCACGCCGCAACTGCGTAACTGCATACGCTGAAGCGATAGTTGAGGTGAGGGAGGCGGGATTGCGGTACTACGTGTATGTGTCCGAGGCCAAGGTGGAGATGCTCCACGCGCAGATTCCGCAGAAGCTGCTGTCGCGGTTGGCGGGGGAGGCCAAGGTGGATCTGAAGGTCGCCGGGGTGTCCATGCAGCGGCCTGCGCGTCAGGAGATGGGACTGTACGAGCGGCTGGATGTGGTGGAGGGGTTTCTGGAGCGGGAGTACGACGTCGGATGGATGTCGCCGGGAGCCGAGGAGGAGGCAGGGTCCGGCTTCTGGTTCCGGGGTGAGGCGGGACTCCGGGTGTCGGGGGATGGGCTGGCCGAGGGGCCCGTGCTGATGTCGGGGGTGGAGGGGGACACCCTGGTCGCGCTGGTGGGGTCGGCGCACCATCTGGTGGGGCACAGCGCGGCGCCGGAGTTGGGGCGGGTGGGGCATTCGTGGCTGCCGTCGCTGTACCGGTTCCTGCAGGAGGCGACGCGGGCGGAAACGGCTGGGGTGCCGGCGACGCGGCCCGCGGGCGGCGTACTGCATGACGTGGCGCAGGTGTGCGACCGGCTCGCCGGACCCGCGATGTGGTGCGAGTTCCTGGCGCGGGAGCTGTTGCGCGGGAGGGTGACCGACGAGACGGGGGCGCAGCGGGAGGTGGTGGTGGGGACGCCGTTGTACGTGGCCCTGTCGGAGGAGCAGCCGGGCGGATGAAGGGCATGAGGGACACCGGGGTCGCGCGGTTGTGGATGGCCGGCGATCTCGACGGGCTGTGCCGGGCGCTGGAAGGGCCCGACGAACTCACGGCGGCGCGGGCGGCCGAGGTGCTGGGCGAGGCGACCTTCGGCGCGGAGAGCGGGGCGGCGCTGATTCGCTACCTGGAGCGGTGTGAACCGCTGGTGGCGGACCCGGACTTCGGGTTGTACAACCATGACCGGTCCTGGCCGCTGATCGAGGCGGTGCGGGCACTGGGACGGCGACAGGAACAGCGTGCCGTGCCGGTGTTGTGCCGGTTGCTGGACGGGGAGGTCAGCGAGAACCTGCGCTACCGGCTGGAGACCGCCGCATTCGAGGCGCTGGTCGCGATCGGGGCGTGGGCGGAGGCGAGTGAACGGCTGCTCGTACGGTTCGACCAGCGACCGGAGTCGGACGTGGTGCGGCTGCTCACCGAGGCGCCCCATCCCAAGGCCCTGGAACCAGTGCTGGCCCGGTTGTGGCGGCTGCTGCCGTACGAGCTGGACGCGGCGGTCGGGCTGTTGGCCGCTTTCCGTGATCCGCGTACAGCGCCCGCACTGCTGCACATCGTCACCATGGGGGAGACGCCGCACCCGATCCGCCGGACGGCGCTGCAGGCGCTGCTCGAACTGCCTGAGCCGGAGCAATGGCTGCATGTTTCCAGGATCGAACCGCTGGTGGAGCGGTTGCGCAGCGCTGACCACGAGACGGCGCGGCTGGCCGGGCGGCTGCTGGCCCGAAGCGAGCAGGGGCGTGCGCGGATGCGGGGACTCCTGCAGGACCCACAGGGAAGCTGGCCGCGTGAGCACCGGGAGAACTTCCCGCATACGTATCCGCGGGAGGCTTACCCGTATGAGGCCGCATGCGTCGCCATCTGCGACGTGATGACCGAGCAGCCGCGGCTGTTCACCTCGTCCTACTTCGGCGACCTGCGCTTCGTCAGGGAGGCGGAGGGACTGCTGCCGCTGCTGGATCCGGCGTGGCCGGCCGCGTTGCGCAGGGCCGCCGTGCGGGCGCTGGGAGCGTTCGGCGTGATCGACCTGCGGGCCGGGCAGATGGTGGGGGCGGCGCTGCTCAAGCGTGCGCTGCCGGACCGTCGGACCGTCGAGGCCGCCGCAGCCACGCTGGCCCGGCTGCCAGAGCCGCCCGTGACGGAGCTGCTGCAACTGCTCGGCGAGAGCGATGACGGGCCGGGCGGCGGTCGCGGGTACACGGGCACTGCTGTGTCCCGGCGAGGAGCGGCGATCGCCCTCGGCCTGCTGCGGCACGAGGGCGCCGCCCCCGGGCTGCTCGCAGCCCTCGCCACCGACGAGCCGCCCACCCTGCGCCGCGCCGCCGCCGACGCGCTGGGCCTGCTCGGTCACCGCCGGGCCGTCCCGGCGCTCGTGGCCCTGGCCGGCGACACGGAAGAGGCCCCCGCCCTGCGAGCGCGCGCCGTCACGGCGCTGGGACGGATCGGCGCCCACGAGGCCCTCCCGACACTGCTGGACACGGCCCGCTCGGACTCCGAGTCACTCCGATTGCGGACAGCCGCATCACTCGGGAGCTTCCCCACGCAAGAAGCGATCACCGCCCTCACGGACCTGACGGCCGACCCGGAACCTGAGACCGTACGGGCGGCAGTCGCCTCCTTGGCGCGCATCGGCCCACCGGCAGCCGCCTCCCTGTGCGCCCTTCCCGGCCTGGCGCGCCAGAACCGCTGGCCGAGCGCCACCCTCTGCGCCCTGGTCCCGGCGCTCGCCGCCTGCCCCGGGCCGGAGTCCACCACAGCCCTGGCCCGGCTGGCACACGGGCCCCACCCGCAGCCCGTCCGGGCCACGGCCGAACGCGCCCTCGCTGAACGCCCCGTCGCCGAGGCACTGCCCCACCTGCTGAAGCTGCTCTCCGACCCGATGATGCGGCACCCCCACGGCCCAGCCCTGCTCGCTTTGGCCCGCAGCGGCGCGCCGGAGGCGGAGGCGATCGTCGTCGAGCACTTCGAGCATCAGCGGTCGTTCGTCGCCGGCCCCTACCGGGACGAGGCGCGGGAGGCGTTGCGCGTGCTGCTGCGCGCGGGCTTGCGGTAGGTCCACAGTGTCTCTCCGGCTGCGCGTCCGATCCGCCGGCCGAGGCTGTCGGCCGGCGCCGGGTCTATCGGTCCCCGTCCCCGTCCTCGTCGGGAACGTCGAACGTGATGGCCTGCTCGTTTGCGCCCTTCTCCGCAGCACTCAGCCGCTCGATCTTGTACTTCTCGTCCAGGACACGGGCCTTCAGCCCCCAGGACAGCGCTCGAGCTCGCATCCCGTTGTCCCCGGTGACCACCGTGACCGGTGACGGCGCCACGGCCTGCTGCAGAAAACAGGCGCGCGCGACGATCTCATCGTCGTTGTTCGGCAGCCGCACGTGCCCGGGTTCGTCCAGCAGGACGTCGACGATGGTGTCCCCGTTCACCACCGCGTGGCCGGCGGTCTCGATCTGGGCCAGGGTCTGCTCCAGGAGCGTGAAGACGCCGCGTGCCCGCTTCCGGACGCTGGTGTCGTGAGTCTCGTAGGACTTCTTGTCGATCTCGTCGAGCACGACGTGCGGGATCAGCACGGACGTGCCGGGGCCGAAGACCCGCTGCCATGGGATCTTGTCGAAGCGCATGTAGTGCAGCAGGTCGTTGGTGTCCAGCACCACCGTCCGCACCCGGTGGCGCGTGAACCGCTCCTGCGTCCGGCGCAGTTCGTTGGCCAGGTCCATGAAGTAGCTGCGCAGTTCCTGCAACTCGGTGTTCGTCAGCACCGTGAGCCGGTCGGCGGTGAACTGACCGTGCATGATCGCGTTGTACCGCTCGCCCCGCAGCCGCGCCGCCACCGACCGGTCGGCGAACGCCTTCAGCAGCTCGCTCCCGGCCTGAAGCGTCCACTCGTCGTACATGCGCCGCATCCGAGCGACGGCGTCCCAGTGTTCCTGAGGCATCCCGGGCGCCGCGTCGCCGACCACGTACGGTACGGCGTTTTGGACGTCGTTGAGCCCTTGATGGGTCAGGCGCTCCAACAGCGTGATCGCCTCAGCGCAGGTCGTTCCGGGCCTCAACAACATGCATGAGCTCCTCACGGTACGGGCCGTCCGCACGTGGGCGTTGCAGCAGCCCTCATCAGCCATCGCCGCCTGAAACAGATGTGCGAGGTCAGTCAGCCTACGGAGTCAGAGGGTCCGGTCGGGACAATGTCTCGGACAACGCGAGCCCTTCCCTTGCGGCAACGATCCGACGCACCCGCAGTTCCGCTCTTGTCCGCGGGCGGTACTTGGGCTCCTTGCCACACCCGCAGGCCGATCGCCCCTCATAGCGCAGCCCTTCCCCCAACACCGCAGCCGCCACAGACCACCCGCGGACATCACGCCTGGGCGGAGGGGCGAAGTCATGACCCGCGCAAACGAGCGGCCGGGCGCAGTTGGGGCACAGGTGCTTCCGCTGTGGACAGCCATGCTGGTTGAAGCTGACACGGCACGAGACGCACGCGTAGTGCAGCTTGTAGCGGGTCATGGCGTAGAAGCACACCGAGCCACCGTACCGAGCGGCTCTTCAGGCGAGCCACCCCTTTTGCAGCGGACGCCACCCATGGCCGAGCGACCCGTTCCGACGGGGGCGAAGTGTGACGGGTGGATGCGGGGTGGAGGCACACGCACACGGCAGATCCGGATCGGGTGGATCGGGTGTCAGGTGGATCGACTGGACACGGACGGAAGCGGACCCAGGAGCCCCGGGCGGACCAGCGGGCGGCGTTCCTCGCCGGCGTCGCGGCTGGCCCCCGCGTTCCACGATCTCTGGTGTGACCGGCGGGGGTGCCGCCGGGCGCGAACCGCTGCATGGCGGTCAGGACTGAGCAAGTTCAACGGCCCCGGAGGAGTCGCCCAGTGCAACGGTCGCCATCTCGCCGTACAGTCAGAGGGTCACCGCCCGCGGCCACGGATAGCCGAAGCCGGTGTCGCCGACTTCCACTGGTACCTGGATGACCATGGGAAAGGGCGGGGCGAGTTGGGACAGTCACTGGAATTCCTTCTTGGCCCGCCCGATGGCTCCGGGACGGCGGTGGCAGCCGAACGGACAACTTCTCGCTCAACAGGTAGACCACATGATCGGATCCAGCCGATCAAGCATCTTCGGGGCCGGCCCGGGCCTCTGCGGGCACTGAGCTGCGACCAGGCATCCGACCAGTGCCTCATTTATCTGCGGGAGTGTGTCCGCAGTTCTCGCAGCGGCCGAGGCCCACTCCCGCAGTCGGCCCGCTCCGTGTGAAGGGCACTCGCAGCCATAGCCGTGGGGCAACCAAATGGAGGCGTGGTCTCGCACGCCAGCACCACAGACACCGAGGGGCGCATTGTGTCAGCTGCTCCTCGTTGGAGGGATCGCAGCTCCTACTTCATGCACTCTGCGCGAGCGGATTGGCAGTCACCAACGGATACCGATATTCGAAGGTCCAGCAGGTCCTGTAACGGCGGCGCTGTAGGTGCCAGCGGGTGCATTGAAGCAGACCCATGACTGGGGAGGAGCGGACGCTTCGAAGTTGAGCGAGCAGTAGTAACCGTTGGGTCCCCAGAGCTGCCACCGAGACTTACCACTGCCGTGTACGTCCGCATCGACGGATATCGTGCCGCCGGGAAACGAAGTCGCCACGGTCGTGCAGTAGTTCTGGACGCATGTGGCGCTTGATCCGGCTGCCACAGCGGGGCTGGCCGAGACGGCCACTCCCACGGCAACCACGGTGGCCACAACGCTGCTGCGGACCGCGAAAGATTTCAAAACCGCTCCTCGATACGGCAAGTCGGCTGCCCGGCTTGCGATGACCAAACGGGAGCACCCTAAGCAGCGCAATAGAATGTAAAAAAGCAATATTCCAGCCAATTCAGTAATCGGCGGGCGCATGCCCTGAGCACATTGGCGCCCTCACCTCCAATGGCGGCCGTGCCTGGTGCACGGACCTCGGCTGCCTGAACGCCTCGCTGTACGACCGACTGGACACGGGCGCGGCCCGCGGGATGCGCTGTGTGTGCGGGGAACACGGTTGAGCGGGAAGGGTTTTGCGGCCCAACCCGCCTGTAGAACTGGGCGCGCGCACCCCGTTCACTACCAGGTGATGTTCACGTCCACCCGGGCACGGGAGCGCTTCGCATCGACTCCGAAGGGGGCACGCCACGAGCGCAGCACGACTCCGGGTCAGGCGGGCCGGCGCTCTTCTAGGGGACGGAGTCCGGCGCGGGCGAGGGCGTCGATGAGTTCTTCCCGGCTCATCTTGGAGCGGCCGGCGACGTCGTAGTCGGTAGCCCGCTGGTACACCTCCGCCTTGTTCAGGCGCCGCAGCTCGCTCTTACCGGTGTCGCGCTGGCTGCAGGCGGGAGCCGACGCCCGCACTGCAGTCGGCGGCGCGCGCTGCGTCAGGTCACGCGGGACCACCTCGCCAGCTGATCGGCCCACCGCCCGCAAAAGGCCTACGAGACCAATGCTCTGAGATCCCTGCTTAGCAGCGAACACGCCGAGCGGCTGATCTTCGCCAGCCCCACGTGCAGTTGCTCATGCTCGCGGTGTAGGCCGTGGAGCGCGACTTTGTGCGGTGGCCCGGCGCATCGCCCCTGACCCTCTCCACGAAGACTCCGCGGTTACGGAAGGTCTGATTCCTGAAGGAGCAGAATTGTGAACCCCGTCGAGCGCTAGCCATTCTTCGGACGTTGTTTGTCCGGCCAGTACCTCTGTCGAACAACACATGTGCCCCTAATCTCACGGAAAAGATCACCGCCTACAGAAAGGAAGAGGATCTATGAGGGCTCGGAGACGACTGGCAGTTCTGGCCTCGTCCGCTGCGGCGGCCGCGGCAATCGTGCTCGGGGCAACGCCCCCGGCATCTGCTGACGGTTACGTTCCGCCTGGCTGTTCGGGGGGCTTCCTCCCAGATCGGTCAGGCTCTTGGGCCTGGTGCGCGCACACCTACGCGTACCAGCCGCTGGTGCGCTGCACGAACGGTAATTACTACACCGGTGATTGGGTGCAGCCCGGCACTGTGTCGCCCTACGTCAAATGCCCGAGTGGGACAACAGCGACCAACTGGTGGATCAATATCCCTGACTGAACGTGCCGAACGCGCGGCCGAGCGCCATCAGCTCCCTACGGTCCAGCAGCCAGTCGACATAGGTCGTGAGTTTGGTGGCGTCGGCGGGTAGCCGCTTGCCCTTCCCCGGTGTGCACTTTGGCAGGCACACCGGACACCTGTAAGTTTTCGACTGCTCAGCGATGCTGTGGTAGCGGGTGGGGACAAGGTGCCATCCACGATCGGCACGGTGTCCTTGGGGAACCGCTTGCGTTGCGGGAGCGCGAGCAACGGCCCGAGGCGGTCGATGATGCGACCGGCCGCCGACTTCGAGATGCCGAACACCGGCGCGAGCTGCCGCAGTGTCACGTCAATGCGCCAGCCTGCCGACAACGAGCAGAACCCGGCCCTCCAACCGCAGGCGCGTGGCCGACCCTTGCGAACCGCGTCTGTGCCTTCGCACCGCAGTGCCGTGAGCAGCTTGCCGAACTGCCGCGGGCTCAGCCCGGTGAACGGGCCTATCCAGGAAGGCTCCGACGCTGTGATCACACCAGCCGTCGCGAGATCATTTCTTTCGGATCAGCCGATGCTCCCGGAGCTGCCCCTCACCCCTCGTATCTACCCGCCCAGAGGGCGATGCTTGTGCGTCAGACGTCAGCCGCTGAACGCGTCAGTGATCACGGTGTACGCGTACCACAGAGTGCCGCCGAGGGTAACGAGCCCCACAAGCGCCAGGACGGCCGTCATGCAGCGCATCGCGAGGGACTCACGGACCATGGCCCGGGAGGGATCGGCCGGGTCGTAAATGACCTCAATCCGCCGATCGTGACTGGTGGTGGTGTGAAAGTGACTCTCCCCGCTGAGGTCCGTGTAGCGGTACGCCCTCATCCCGTCCACATTGTGCGAGAAATGCGCCATCACCGCGATGCTGTGCTTTCGCAGCCACCATGTCCGGCACAGACTCCGACCGGGTAGGTAGGCAGTCAGCCAGCCAATGAGGATGCCGATGAACGCGGGCACCAGCATCGCCGAGTAGCGCGCTCCTCCGGCTACACCCACAGCCACCATCACAACGCCGGCTGCCAGGAGCAGGACGATCAGGGCCGCGCCTCCGGCGGTCATCCGCCGTTCCTGGACCGCAAGCGAGCGGATGCTGACGAGTGTGGAGCCGTCGGCACGCGGCTCGCCCGACGCCCGCCTCGGCAATAGCCGGTTGACCGTGTCAGCAAACGCGGCGACCGCGACCACACTCTCGTCCTCGACACAGTGGACATGCGGCGCCGTGCCGTCCGGCACGGTCAGTTCGATCGCGGCACGCCGCCCGTCCACCGTGACCCGCTCGATCGCCGTGAGCGGTATGGCCAACTCCTCGCCCGCCCGCTCCAGCAGTACCCCGTCGTGAACCAACCGCGCCACCACGCCACCGCCCCGCAAGACGAGATGAGGCGTCGTCATCTCAAACCCCGGCGGACGTTCCCCGCACTGTCCTCAACCATCACTCTGCCCCCGTCTCCTCGATCAGGGCGGATCCTAGATCCGCCATCCCCCCACTGTCATCACCCAACCCTGCGAACCCGCGCGTGCAGCGCACGCACACAGCTTCCTCCAGGCCGCACAGGCAGCCACCGTTAGCTGTTCGACATCGCAGCACACCTGAAGTTCGATCACGGGACGTCTCCCTGAAGCGTGTTGCAGAAGCCTGTGATCAGGAAATTTTCCTTGTGGGTGGGGTGTTGAGGCTGAGCCGGTGTGGATGTAGACGTTCACCGGGCTTCGTGGGCATCAGTTCGGGCGGCTGTGCTTCACATCCACCTAGGCCGTTTTGTTTGGATCAAGTGGCGGGGCCCGGATCGATGGACAAGGAAGGCGCGTCTGACTGCAGGTTGATCTCGCCCCAGTCGCCCAGGAGCGTGTAGCTGTTGTCGACTCTGATTAGAGAGTCGACTGATCCCAGGTCGGCACTGCCGCTCGCGTCCATCGCGGGCTTGATGACACCCTGGCCCGTCCAGTGCAGGGCACGTACGGACGAGAAGACGACCGTGGCCCGCCGGAAGCAGGCACGTTCACCCGCCAAAGCGGCCCGGTGTTCAGGGTGACCAGGCAAGAGCAGTAGATCGAGCTTGAGGGTCAGGACAGCCGGATGGACCGCGATGTCCAGTACGTAGCTGTCTTCCAGACTGACGTTCTCGAACCCATGGAAGCTTCGATAGCTGTCGTTCATGGCTTATCCCTCGGACTGGGCCAAATGCTGATCATGATGCTGGCCAGAGAAAGATGCCAACGATATACAACCCAGCCAGGTAGATGGTCGCGGTCTTCTCGTAGCGGGTGGCGATGCCTCGCCACTGCTTCAGGCGGTTGATGCACCGCTCGACGGTGTTGCGCTGTTTGTAGATCTCCCGGTCGAAGGCTGGTGGTCTGTCGCCCTGGCTGCCGCGGCGCAGCCGGTGGCCTTTCTGGTCCGCCGGGACGGGAATCACGGCCCGGATGCCGCGCCTGGCCAGGTGCGCGCGGATCGCGCGTGAGGAGTACGCCTTATCAGCGACTACCACATCCGGCCTGGTCCGGGGCCGTCCACGGCGTCGGGGAACGCGTAGCCGGGCCATCACGTCGGCGGATACGGGCGCGTCGCCAACTTGTCCGGCGGTGAGAACGAAGGCGAGAGGGGAACAGCGTCCATCGGCCGCGAGGGTGGATCTTCGTGGTCAGGCCACCGCGAGACCGGCCGATGGCGTGGTCGTCCGGCTCGCCGACTGGGGCCTCTTTTGCGGGCCCGGCCGCGTGCTGATGAGCTCGCACGATCGTCGAGTCCACCGAGACCGACCAGTTCAGGTCCTCGTCCGCGTCGGCCTGGGCCATCAGCGCGGTGAACACTCGCTCCCACGTGCCGTCAACGGCCCACATCCGCAGCCGGTTGTAGAGGCCGCTCCAGTTCCCGTCTTTGTCCGGCAGGTGGATCCACTGCTTTCCGGTCTGGAGCTTGAAGGCGATGGCGTCGATCACCTCGCGGTGATCTCTCCACCGGCCACCCCGCTTGGGCGTGTGGTCCGGGAGTAACGGCTTGATCCGCGCCCATTGCGCGTCACTCAACGGCACGCCCAAACCAACGACCGGCTGATCCGAACGAAACCGCCTGGCCGTGAACGTGCCCGCATCCGCAATGAGCGTCAGCAGCGCTGGGGCCGCCCACGTCCCGAAGCGGTGTGATCATGCGGGGAGTCACTCCAGTCGATGCCTGAGTCACTCACGCACTTATTTGGCCAACCGGAAGTGCACGATGGCGATGGTGTCGGTCGGCCCGATGTGGGGGTAGTGAAACCGCAGCCTGTCGTGAAGCTCGGCGAGATCACGAAAACCGTCCGCTCGGGCGTCCGACTCGCTCAGCTGGGCCATCGTCCTGGCAATGACGCGCGTGACGACACCCGGTAGTGCTACCTCGTCGTCCAACTCGAACACCAGGTTCACCGGGCCAGTCTCCACCGGGTCGCGGAAACGTACCGTGGTCGTCTTCTGTTCGGCGCGTACTGCATCGAGATAGTCGGGATGGAAGTACAGGGTCTGAGTCGCCGTTGAGTGCTGCCGGGAAGTGCTGTCGTCCATTCGGCGCACCATAACGGAACGAGCGAACCCTCCGTGTCACAGATCCGGTGGATGCCCCGGCCCCGGGCCGGTGAACGTTTCGGTCACAGCACTAGCCGCTGCCGGCCTCGGCACAGTGGCCGATCTCGGCTTCCTCGGCCTGGACGACGACCCGGATGACCCCATGGTCGTCACCGGCTTCGAGGCCACCCGCGCCTCGGTCGAGTACTGCTCCGCCCCTCTCAAGAATTGGGGTGGACTTTCACCAAGCTCCGCAACGGTCCCACCGCGCGACCGGCCCGCTGCGCGCGCCCTGTCCTGACGAACCTCGAAGGAGCCCGCTGACGGATGATTTACACCCGAGACATCCACCCAACACCGACCTCACCCCACAGGAGCGGACGGCATACCTGCCGGATCAGTCAGTAGGTCCTGTGTGCCCAACAAGATGAACCCCTTGCAAGAGCAAATTCAGTGGTTCACGCAACTGATCCAGTTGCAGCAGCCTTGGCCCGGAGGGAACCTGGTCGTGTTCTTTGCATCCAAGCAACAGGTCGGCGGCGAAGGCCCTGTGCGCTTGCATTCTCTTCCCCCTCGCGCGACAGCAGCCGCCGGCACGGCGCTCGGCGCAGGCTCTGCCACGTTCCGCGACCACTCATCTGCCCACTGGCGGCGGAAGTGTGTCACGAGTGAGCGGTGACCTCGATCGCCGATGAGCCCGATGAGCCCGATGAGGGAGAACGCTCATGGACTACAGCAAACTCGCTCCGTCACTTGCCATGGCCTACGACGAGTACGCCGAGGGGCGCCAAGAGCTCGCTGACCACGTGCAGGAAGACCAGATGCCGGGGTTTGTGGCGCCACGGGACTTCGCCAAGCCCGCTCGGGTCGTGGTCACCCTGGACTGTTCGCCGGACGCTGACTTCAGTGATCTGGAGGGCACCACCGGAATCGAGGTCAACGCCGGTGGGGCGAGGGTGCGTACGGCCATTGTCCCGCTCAGCGACCTGCCGGCCCTGACCCAGCATCCGGGAGTCGAGCGCGTCGCCCCGGCGCAAAGGGTTCATCCGCTGATGGACGTAGCCCCGGGAAAGGTGGGACTTCCTGCCTTCCGGACGACGAACCAGCTCACCGGCAAGGGCGTCATCATCGGTGTCGTCGACAGCGGGATCGACGCGCGGCACCCGGCATTCGCCGGCCGCATCCTTCGGATATGGGACCAGGAGGCACGTGGCGGACCAGGTGTGCCCGAAGGCCGATACGGCATCGAGTACGCCGACACGGCCGACCTGGTCAAGTCCAAGGACGACCACGGGCACGGCACCCACGTCGCAGGCATCGCCGCCGGCTCGGACAACAAGTTCCAGGGTGTGGCGCCGGAAGCGGACGTCGTCGTGGTCAAGACGAACATGACGAACGTGGGCATCATCGACGGAATCCAGTACGTGTTCCGCCTCGCCCAGGAACTCGGCAAGGCAGCCGTGGTCAACCTGAGCCTCGGCGGTCACAGCGACCCTCATGACGGAACGGACGCCGTGGCCAAGGCGATCGACGACGAGTCAGGTCCCGGCAGGATCGTTATTTGCGCGGCGGGGAACGAGGGAGAAGACAACATCCATGCCCAACTCGCCCCGAACCCAGGGGAGACGCTGAGGGTTCCCTGTCTGCACAGTCCCGACCGCGACGGAGTCGTCCAGGAGCTGTGGTTCAACGGTTGGTACGCGGGCAGCGACGAGGTCGAGGTTGCGGTAGCCGCACCGGAAGGGCTGACCACGCCGTTCCAGGGCATTCTGCCGAACGGCCCGCAGGGCAACCCGAACAAGGTCCACAAGCTCGGTAACTGGAGGGTGCAGATCGGCACCCCTGGGCCCGACAGCAGAAACCAGGATCACCAGTTCACCGTGCGCCTGCGACCCCCGGTCAACGCCGCGGGCTCGCGCACCTGGACCCTGCTGGTCCGAGGGAAGAAGGCGGCCCACCAAACGACGCGCGTGGACGTCTGGGCCCTCGGCGACGGCAGATTCTCCGGTCCGCATGCCACGAACTCCATGACGATCGGCTCTCCCGGTACCGCGACCAGCGCGATCACGGTGGCCGCCTACACGACCAGGACTCGCTGGACGGACATCGATGGCACCAGCCGCGAGGCCAGCTGGCTGAAGCCGGACGACATCGCACCATTCAGCAGCCTGGGGCCGCGACGTGACGGCAAGGCCAAACCCGATCTCGCCGCGCCCGGCGCCATGATCGTCTCCATGCAGTCCCGCGACTCCAGGAACAGTCGCCGCTGGATGATCGACCAGAACCATGTGGCGATGCAGGGCACGAGCATGGCAGCACCCTTCGCGGCCGGTGCGGTCGCGCTCCTGCTGTCCGGCGACAGGAACCTGGACCCGGCACAGACGCTGTCGACTTTCGCCTACAAGCAGAAGCCGGACGCGGACACCTGGGGGCGTGGCCTGATCGACTTCTCTGGCTAGCAACGACATAGGGGACGCGACCACGGCCCCCGACCGACTACCCATGTCGGGGGCCGTACTGACTGGGGTGGCTCCACGAACTCCTACGGGCTGAACTGGACGCGGCCTCCCCTTCAGCGGTCCTGGGAGAGTTCCAGGAGCTCGGCGAATGTTCCCCCTGCGTGGACGAGGTCGTCGTACCGGCCCTGTTCGGTGATCCGGCCGTGCTCCATCACGACGATGTGGTCCGCGATCTTCGTGTTCTCCAGGCGGTGGGTGACCACGATGGTGATGCGGTCGGCCGCGATGGCCTTGACCTGCTCGAAGATCTGGTGCTCGCCGCGCGGATCCATCTGGGAGGTGGGCTCGTCGAGGATCAGCAGCCCCGGGCGGCGGTACAGGGCACGGGAGCAGGCGACGCGCTGCCACTGCCCGCCGGAGAGCTCCGAGCCGCCGAAGACCTCGCGGGACAGGAGGGTGTCCAGGCCCGCGGGGAGGTCTTCGACGGCTTCGCGCATGCCGACCGCGTCGATGGCCTCCCACACGGGGATGTCGTCGTACGTGCGGGGCTGACCGAGGGTGACGTTCTCCCGGACCCGCAGTGGCCACTGGGCGAAGATCTGCGGCACCAGACCGGCGTTCGCCCACACCGTGGCCGGGTCGGCGTCGGCCAGGTCGGTGCCGTTCCAGGTGACCTTGCCCTTGTCCGGCAGGTAGATCCCGGTCAGCAGCCGGGTGAGCGTGGACTTCCCCGAGCCGTTCGCGCCCACGATCGCGAGGATCTGCCCGCGCTCCAGGGCGAGGGAGACACCGTCCACGGCAGGCTTGTCCTTGCCCGGGTACTGGTAGACGACTTCCTCGAGCCGGATCTCCTCGACCGGCGCGGCGAGCTTGCGGTGGCCGCGCTTGGGGGCGCGAGCGGCGGCGTCGTCGAGGAAGGACTGCATGTCGCTCAGGTAAAGGCTGGTGTGGAAGACCGCGGCGCCGTTGATGACGACCTGGGAGAGCGCGGCGAGCGTGGTCTGGACGGCGACAACGGCCGTGGCGGCGACGGCGAGTTCGATCCGCCCGGACACCGCCAGCCAAGCGAGGGCTCCCCAGGTCGCGACGAGGAAGGCACCGCCGGCCAGCGCGGACAGCAGCGCGATCCTCAGCGTCCGCGGCGCTGCTGCCAGGGTGCGCCGGTCGCACCGATCGGACAGCGCCCGGTACCAGTAGACGAGGTAGTCGGTCATCGAGTTGGCGCGGACCTCGTCACCGTACTTCGACGTGGTCGCCCACCAGCGCATCATGCCGCGCACATTGCGGTCGGCGATGTTGGCGTAGTGGATCTGGTAGTCGACCCGGGCAGTCAGGACGGCGCCGACACCGGCCGGCAGCACGGCGAGCAGCAGCAGGGGCAGCATCAACGGGTTCAGCACCGAGAGCACACCTCCGGCGGTGACCATGCGGATCAGCGCGGACATGAACCGCTGGGCGTCGGTGACCATCACCTGGGTGCGGATCACCCCCATCTCGGCCGCCTCATGCCGGTCCGAGAACCCCTCCTCCGCATACGCCGCGGCCTCGACCCGGCACACGGCCTCCACCAGAGCACTGTCCGTCTCCGTTGTCAGCCGAGGGGTGATCCGCCGCTCGGCGTACGTGGCCACCGCCCCCGCGGCGCGGCCCATCGCGGCGGCGAACGCGACCATCAGCAGCGCCGGCAGTGCCCCGCGCAGCCGGTCGGCGGCGGAGCCGTCCCCGAGGATGGGCTCCATGGCGTGGGCGGTGGAGGCCAGGAGCCCGGCGGCCGAGATGCCTGTGACCACCTGGCAGCCGAGCAGGAGCTGCACCGCTCGCCGGTCGGTCCGCCACGACAGCCGGGCGATCCGGCCCAGGACGGCCGGGATCTGCGCGCACATGCGCCGGAACGACACCTCGGCGAGCGGGTTCACGGAGTACTGCCCGCTGTAGGTGATTTCCGCCGGTGGCGGCGGCGGTGGCGTGGTGGTCTTCTGCTGCTCTTGCCCATCGGCCGAGGTCAATGTGATCCCCCTTGATCGTCGTCCGGCGTGGTCGTCAGGCTCAACGAGCCGACCGAGATATCGAACGCATGTCTTTCGGTCGCCGCCGACTCTGGATACTGAGCGGGTGGCGGAGTGTGTGGGATGCATCGACCCGCCTCCAGCAACAGGAGCGCGAAGCGGAGTGGTTGGCCGAAACGCCGACAACGGCCTGATGCACTTTGCTTGAGCCGGCACGTGAACCGAGCGAGGCAGCCACAACGGCTTACGCCCCGTCAATCGATCCTGCGGACAGCTTGAGATGGGTGACTGAGTTCCGTACGGGTGACGCCTCCCGAATCGTGCGGTCTCAGCGCCGGGCCGCCACGGCTGTCGCGGCCGCGGCCAGGATGCGGTGCAGGACGGGGACCGGGATCGCCGGGTTCGTGACCGCTGCGCTCGCCGTGTCGCGGTCATGCAGCAGTCCGGCCAGGACGCGGGCCGGCAGCCGTGGATTGCGCGCCGCGGTGCTGCGGACGTGGGCCGCTGGGTCGTTCAGCAGCCGTACCGCGTCGGCCGGTGACAGCCGGGGATCCTCAGCCGCTCGGCTGCGCACCTCGGCTTCGGGATCCCGCGCCAGGCGGGCGACGTCGGCCGGTGTCGACTCTGGATCGTCCAGGGCCAGGCGGCGCATGCGCCCGCTGGGGTCAGTGGTGTAGCGCAGCAGGCCCGCACGGGGGAAGTTGGGGTGGCTGCGGGGCCGGTCGGGGTGGCTGAAGCTGCCGTCCCACCAGCGCCAGACGTCCAGCAGCATGTCGGCCGGTGCGTCCTCGCACGACTCGGCGAGGAAAAGGCGGACCACCCGGTCCTCGTCCCGCGCCAGGCGCGCCACGACATCCGGCGGAAGGTGCCGGGCTCGGGCCACACTACGGCGGACAAGGGGGTGGGACGACGCGGCGAGGCGGCGCATCGCGTCGGCGTCGCCGTGCAGGTCCTCGACCCAGGGCAGGGTGTGCGACATCGACGTCACATCGAAGTCGTGGCGGATCGCGGCACGTTGTTCCTCCGTGAGGTCGGGGCGCAGCGCCACCGCGGAGCGGACGTCGTCCTGCGGGTCCCGCGCCAGGACGGCGACGGCGTGCGCGCCCAGGCCCGGGTTGGCGGCCAGTGCCCGACGTACTTCCGTGTCCCCGTCGCAGACCAGCTCCGCCTCCAACTCGGCTGCGAAACGGCAGCGTTCGAGCGCCCGCTGCGGGTCGGGCAGGGCGGCCAGAACCTCGCGAGGCATGGGTACGGTGGTGTGGTGGGCGAGTAGCGCAGCCGTACGCACCGTGTCGTCGGTGTCGGCCAGCAGCCGCTCCCGCAGCGGCGCATCGAGGTCTTCCCACCGGGCGCAGGCCGCCGCCCGCACCCGGGGATCGGTGTCGGCCGCGGGGCCGGACAGGTGCTGTGCGGCCAGTCCCGGGAGTTCGGCGGCACGCGCGCGGGACGGGCCGGCGAGTAGGTCGTGGTACAGGTCCTGGGGGAGTTCGGCGCCCCAGGTGCAGGCATGCTCCGCCCAGAGCACGCGTCGATTCGGCGACGGCTCGGCGCGGATCAGGCGTACCCACTGATCGGAGGTGAGCTTGGGCCGGAAGGTGTCGGCGGGCCTTGACCGCACCCGCGGATCCGGGTGCGCCACGGCGGCGTCGAGGACGGCGGGCCGGTCGCATCCGTGCAGGAAGCCCTCATCCACATCCAGCAGCCGGATCAGCATGTCGTCCGTCGCAGCCGGATTGGACCCGATCCCCTCCGCCCAGTGCAGAGGCCACGCACCTCGGCCGGGCACCGCCGCCCACACCTCGGCGCGCTCGGCCTCCGTCTCGCGCCCGGCGGCCTCGGCCGCCTCTTCCAGCCGCTCCGGCAGTCGGTCGAGGGCCGTCACCCGAGACCCGTCCGCGCAGGGCACCACCGCCAGCAGCACCTGCCCGTCGAGGGAGAGCGCCACGAACCCGGGGGCGCCGGTCAGCTCCGGTACACCGTTCCCGGTGTACCGGACCCGGGTCCACCAGGAGTCGTTGCCGCCGATCCGGTGCCTGAGGACGACCACCAGAAACTCGCCGTCGACATCGCACAGACGACGCCACCACGCGGCATCGAGCTCGTCCCGGGCCACACCGTCCGGCGCCGCGACGCCCCGCGCGATCCGCCAGCCGGCCTCCGGCGGGAACAGGTCGCCCGGGCGCACATCCTCGACGACCGTGAGTCCGGCGCCTGCGAGTAGTTCGTGGAGTTGCTCTCGGCGCTGCACGCGATCATGATCCCCGCCGGCCCGCGGTGGTACAAGGCCCTCAGTCCATGCCCCACCGACCCTGACGCCGGCGTCCCCCTCGGCTTGTGAAGGCCACGCCAGGCGCAGGCAGTACGGGGATGCGGAGTGCGAGTCGATGTACCCCGAAGACCACGAGCACGGCCGTCGACAAGCTGTACCGACCGGGGCGGTCACAGGAAAGGGCCGGGGCCGTCCCCGCCGCGGGGCCGGAACCGGCGCCCCGCCGCCCGCTCCCGGAGCCGCCGAAGCGTCGGCCTGGCAGGGAGTTGGCCGGCTGGGCCACGGGCTACAGTCCCGCGGAAGGCGCGGAACCACTGGCATCGGCTCGGGGCTCTCACCCAGCGGACGCGGCGGGTGCCAGCCGGTTTTCCCGTGCGGCTCGGGCAGAGCGAAGTACGTCTCGCGCTGCTGCGCACATCGCTACGCTGGGACGCCCACGGGCTCCTCGTCCGACTCCTCGCGCGGCTCGCTCAGTTGATCGCGCACGTAGTTCCAGACGACCGCGATCAGCGCGGCGACGGGTACGGCGAGGAGACTTCCCACGATGCCGGCCAGGTTGCCGCCGAGCGTCACGGCCAGCAGCACCACTGCCGCGTGGAGGCCGAGCCCACGGCTTTGGATCATGGGCTGGAACACGTTGCCCTCGAGTTGCTGTACCGCGACGATGATGCCCAGCACGATCAAGGCGTCGGTCAGGCCGTTGGAGACCAGCGCGATGAGAACCGCGACGAGACCGGCGAACAGGGCACCGATGATCGGGACGAACGCGGAGACGAAGGTCAGGACCGCCAGCGGGAGCACCAGCGGTACCCCCACGATCCACAGGCCGAGCCCGATCAGGACGGCGTCGAGCAGCCCGACGGCTGCTTGGGACCGTACGAACGCGCCCAGGGTGTCCCAAGAGCGCGCGGCCACGGTCGGGACGTCGGTGGCGAGTCGGCCGGGCAACTGGCGGGCCAGCCACGGCAGGAACCGCGGTCCGTCCTTCAGGAAGAAGAACATCAGGAAAAGGGCGAGGACGGCGGTGATCAAGCCGTTGACCACGGTGCTCACCCCGGTGACGACCGCGGTGACCATGCTGCCGAGGCCCTCCTGAGCGCGGGCGACCGCCGTGTCCATGGCCTTGGTGATCTGGTCGTCGCCGACGTTCAACGGCGGCCCGGCGGCCCACTCGCGCAGCCTCTGAAGACCCTCGACCACTCCGTCGGTCAGCTCGCCGGACTGGGACGCCACCGGCACCGCGATCAGCGCCACGACGCCCACGGCGACCAGGAGGAACAGTACGGTCACAGCCGACGCGGCCAGGGCGGGTGACCACCCGTGACGACGCAGGAAACGAGCCGGAGGCCAGGTCAGTGTGGTGAGGAGCAGACCGATGACCAGTGGCCAGACCACCGACCATATTCGGCCCAGAAGCCACAGCGCCGCTGCGAGCATCACGAGGACCAGCAGCAACTCCACGGAGATACGCGCCGATGTACGCAGCGCGGCTCTGGCTCTCGTGGGACTCAATGTGGCAGACATGGGGCCACCTTATTGGTACCCAGGTGGAACCGGCCGTGGCCGGTTCCGGCATCGGGCCGACGGGCTCGCCTGCGTCTGCCTGACGTGTCCGCGGTGGTCCACCCGGTGCGGCGGGCCGGCGGGATTACGGCACTGGACGCTTCGGCAGGACTCGGTCGGCCAAGAGCCCGTCGGCGGGAACTCCTGCCCGCCCATGTCGATCAGGAACGGCGAGTACCGGTCCGTCAGCGACGTGTCGTAGGCGGCCACCCGGGCGGACCCGGCGCGCCACAAACGCCGCGTCTCGGCCGGCGCGTGGCCGCTGGTCACGCGTGCTGGTCGCGCATGTCAGCCCGTACGGAGCAGGCGCAGCAACTGTTATCTCAGGTGTCGAGCGGGCGACAGGCATGTGAGGCATGTGCGCCTCAGTGCACCATGCCTGACAGAGCTACGGGTCGTTCAGGCACGTACGGCATGTTCGCAAGGGTGGGTCCCGATCCCCGACGCTACCCATCATCGTCGAGCCTGAACCGTTCTCGTCCCCAGGGCGTCCATAAGGGCACCTGACACCGTGGAGCCGCCGCACCATGAGCACATCCGTACCGCCAGCCTGGCCGCACTGCGCACACGGTGCAGCCCCTGCTGCCGACCCTGTCGGCTGCCGCGGCATCCACGTCCCCGGCTACACCCAATGTCTCGCCCACCTGGCCGACGCCGACCGTGACGCCTATCTGGCCAGCCTGACGCCCGGCGCCGACATCGACCACCGGGGCACCACCTTCACCGGGTCCCTCCTCATCGCCTTACTCAACGCCCTTCGCGACTCCGCAACCGGTCACCCCCGCTTAGGCGACGCCTGGTTCCTGTCGGCGACCTTCGAGGGCAGCGCCGATTTCGGGTCGGCGACCTTCAAGGGCACCGCCATGTTCGGGTCGGCGACCTTCGAGGGCACCGCCGGGTTCGAGTCGGCGACCTTCGAGGACGACGCCTGGTTCAGCTCGGCAACCTTCGAGGACGACGCCTGGTTCAGGTCGGAGACCTTCAAGGGCGTCGCCGGGTTCGAGTCGGCGACCTTCAAGGGCGTCGCCGGGTTCGAGTCGGCGACCTTCGAGAGCATCGCCATGTTCGGGTCGGCGACCTTCGAGGGCACCGCCATGTTCGATTGGGCGACCTTCAAGGGCGACGCCTGGTTCGATTGGGCGACCTTCAAGGGCGACGCCTGGTTCTGGTCGGCGACCTTCAAAGGCGACGCCGGGTTCAGCTCGGCGACCCTCGAGAGCATCGCCATGTTCACGTCGGCGACCTTCGAGGGCAACGCCGAGTTCAGCTCGGCGACCTTCAAGGGCAACGCCGAGTTCAGCTCGGCGACCTTCAAGGGCGACGCCAGGTTCAGCTCGGCGACCTTCGTGAAGGCCGACCAGTTCGGGCCTTTGGTGTGTGCTGGGCGGCTTGTGCTGTCCGGTGCGATGTTCGGCAGCCCGGTGACCCTCTCATTCGCTGTGCGCCGTCTGGAGTGCCGTCGCACCCGCTGGTCATCGACGGCGGAGATCCGCCTGCGCTATGCCACGGTGGACTTCGCGCATGCCGTGTTTGAGTACCCCCTCACGATCGCCGCCGAGCTGGGTCTGTTCGTGCTCAACGACGGCCGACCGCTCGCCGAAGATCTCTTTCCGAGCGCGTACGACCCCGGGGTGCGGGTGGCGTCGCTGCGCGGGGTGGACGCGGCCCATCTGGTCCTGGCCGACCTCGATCTGTGGGAATGTCTGTTCACCGGCACGGTCCACCTGGACCAACTCCGCCTGGAGGGGGCCTGCACTTTCAACACCGCACCGCTCGCCGTGTACTGGCGGCGCTGGCCGCCCGTGCGGTTCACCGAGCGCCGCGTCCTGGCCGAGGAACACCACTGGCGTGCCAGCCAGCCGGGGGCAGTGCAGGGCTGGGTCCTCGGCCCCGGGCGGGCTGGGCCGCTGCAACTGGCTCCGGTATACCGGGCGCTGCGCAAGGCCTTCGAGGACGGAAAGCACGAGCCAGGGGCGGCCGACTTCTACTACGGCGAGATGGAGATGCGCCGCCACGCGGACGACATCCCCCGCAGTGAACGGGGGCTACTGACCGCCTATTGGGCGCTGTCCGGCTACGGCCTGCGCGCCTCCCGGGCCCTGGCCTGGCTCGGCGTCGCCATGCTCCTGACCATCATCCTGCTGATGGCCTTCGGCCTCGCTCAGGACACCCCGAAGCAGACCGCGACCGGCACCGTCCCGGCCGGCGGGGGCAAGGTCACCTTCGAGATCGACAAGGACGATCCCCAGAACCCCACCGGCAACCGGTTCACCAGCGAGCGCTTCGAGAAAGCCCTGAACGTCACGCTGAACTCGGTGGTGTTCCGCACCTCCGGCCAGGACCTGACCACCGCCGGCACCTACATCGAGATGACCTCACGCTTCACCGAACCCGTCCTGTTGGGCCTGGCCGTCCTCGCCATCCGCAACCGCGTCAAACGCTGACAGCCCTGCCCCAGCCAAGCGTGGCCCTTTGCAACGTTCGACCGAACCATTCACGTGCCTTACTTGCCTGCACCGTCAATCATGCCTATGAGCTGCACAGAAACCCTTTGACCCCCAGATAATCACTGCTGTCTGTCGCTGATGAAATTGACATCGCGATGGCGTTCGGATCGTGGTGTCGCAGCCGGGCCCGCTGGATGCCGCCGACACGAGTCAAGAGCGTGCCTCCAGCAGGGCCGAAGGGAGGCCAGCGTCACCTCGACGTCGTCGCTCCATGAACAGACTTCCAGCCACGACAGGTAGCCGCCCTGAGTGAAGACCAGAACCTCACCGGGGCACTCACCGGCCTCGTCGACGAGCTGCGCTTGGGCCGCCACGACAGTGCTGGGGCCGGTGGGCGCCGGCTCCACCTCCGTGGTGTCCAGCAGCTTTTGGGTCCCGATGAAGCTCGGCCCAGCGCCGTTCGACCGACCGGCGTGGTCACGCGTCCAGGGCCATGCTGGTCCCAGCGAGACAGTCGTCGACCACCTCCGGTCGGGACGCAGCGTCTTGAGCGTGATGATGCAGCGCGGCGTGCCGGAGCGTGGTCTGACCAGGGCGCGCGCCGGATTGCTGTGGGCACCTTTCCATCAGGGCCCTTGACCCAGCGGAAGCTGGTCGGGCAGCTGCAGGCCACCCTCGTAACGTGACTGGCCTGCTGGATGCTCCTGAGGCCGACGGGCTGGTCGCGCGCGGGCCGCCCCCGACCGATCGGCGCGCAACCCTGGATTCCCTCACCGACCCGGTCCGACGGCCAGAGTGGCCGCTGATCGCCGTGCGGGTCTGAACCCGCGGGAGCGGCGTCCGGACTACTGCACCTCCACGAAGTCGCCGGTCGCCTTGACGGCCGGGGTGGTGGAGGTGCCTGCGAAGTTCCAACGCCAGTAGCCGTCCTCGGAGGCGGGGACCGTGGTCGTCAGGTTGCCGGTGCTGGAGGTATACACGGTTTTGATGGTGGTGTAGGTCGTAGTACCGGCCTTGCGGAACTGGAGCTTGGCAGGCTGGTTGGTGTACCCCCGGTAATCGAGCGTGTCCCAGTTGGCCCGGGTGAGCTTGCCGGTGACGGTGAGGGGCTGGCCCTTGGCAATCGGCTCGGGGCCTGCGTTCACGGTGAGCTTGGAGTGCCGCTGCAGACGAGTCGTCGAGTGGCTCGCCGTGTGGGTCCAGCTGTCGTCACCGGCCACCCCCTGCACACTGACCCTCCAGGTGCCGGCGTGGGCGTTGGTGAGCGCGGTGCCGCCGTACCTCCAGTCCGGTTCGAGGGAGATCGTCTGCGAACAGGTGGAGGTGGTGGCACTTGAGGCGACGCAGTCCGCATGGGAGTAGTACTGGTTCGACACGATGCGGTCGTCGTAGGTCTCGTAGGGGTTCGCACCATCCGGTCCACGCCACAGGACGAAGTCCGCGTCATGGATGCCCGACGGGTGGGTGAAGGTCCCGGAAACCGTGATCGTCTTGGCGTAGACATCGACCACGATGTTCGCGCCACCGTCGAAGCGGACGTTGGTGATCTGGACGTCCTGGGCCTCGTCCGCGTAGGCACCGGGGATGACGAAGGCGGCCAGCGCGGCCGCGGCAACGGAACTGAGCAGAACAAAGGCAGCACGCTTGCGCATGTGTCTCCTTCGCGGAGGGAAGAGCGGGAACCCGCCCAGCGGGCGGTTGAGGCCGGTCAGGGGCCGGTGACGGACTTGATCGGATACGGGAAGGTCTGCTGCTGCGGTCCACACCGCCGCAGTGTGAACGGACGTCGTCGCGGTGTCTTGACCGTCACGACCGCGGCCGCCGCAGGGACAGGAACCCCGGCAAGAGCACGTCTCGTCAGCGAACATCGATGACGTACTGCACGCGGTACCACCCTCATCTCCCCGATCACGTTGGCATGGCTCAGGCACAGCCGTCACACAGACTGGTCCGCAATATCCAGCGCATCTGCACGCCCAAACGTCACGGTGCGGTACGGACGGGCCCGACCACGGCTGCCTGCCGGGGCCCCGAGGGGACCACGCTCCCGGTCCCTGTCCGGTCCCTGTCCGCTCCCTGTCCGGGTCATCAACCGGAAGAAGCCACAGCCTCGGGGCCGGCTGAACGGCAGGTTCCCGGTACCTCCGGTGGACTCACCGGAGGTACCGGTCATCGCTGCGTGGATCGGATACGTCAGCCGGCCTGTGACGGGGTCTGCTTGATGCCATCGACGATGGCGCGGTTCATGATGGCGCTGGTGAAGATGACCGTGCCGGGCTTGATCAGGCCCTTCTCACCGCTGGTCCCGCTCACCTGAACCGTGCGCTCACCCAGGTAGACGTGCGTCTTCCTGTCGAAGATCCACTCCTCGCGCACACCGCTGGCCTCGTCGAGACGGGCCACTGCCACACCGTGCCGGCCCGCCGCGTCCACCGCGTCGTCGACCACGACGACGCCGGGGATCTTCGCGGCGGCCTTGAAGAGAGCCGGGTACAGCTTTGCGGGCGGGTAGCTCTCGCCGAGCAGGTCACCGATGGTGGTGAACGCCTGCTGGTCGGGAGTGTTGCCCTGCCCCTCGGTCTCCTTGTAGATCTTGGCGAGGAGAGCGTCGGGGTCCATGGTCAGCTTGGCCAGGTAGGCGTATGACGGGGCGTTCAGGTTCGCCTTCGGGATGTTGCCCTGCTCGTCGGGGAGGCTCAGGGTCTCGCCCTCGGGGTCGTCGTTGACGGCAGGGTCGATCAGCCAGCCCTTGGTGCCGTCCGGGGACTCCCACACCTGGCGGGTGTGGAGTTCGTGGCTGGCCAGGGTGCTGGTGTCGCCGACGGTCCTCACGAAGCTCTCGGCCGTCTTGGACTCGATGTAGATGTACTGGCCGGGCTTGACGGCCGGCTGCTCCACCTCGGCCGCAGCCAGGGCGATCTGGTCGAGCAGGTGCGGGACGCCCTTGGCGGACGCGGCGCCTACGGTGGTGGTCAGAGCCGGTCCCGTGGCGACACCGCCGTCCCCGGCCTCACCGCCGGAGGTCACCACACCGGCGGCGACCGCCACGGCCACGGCGGCGGCCAGCGCGGGCAGGGCGATCGCCGGACGCGGCAGACGGAACCGCCGATCCTTCGCGGGGGTCACCGTCTCCGTCCCCACGCCCGTGTGCTCTGCCTGCTGGGTCTCGTAAATCCGGGCCATCATGCGCTCCTTGTGGAACTGGTGGCGGCCCGACGGCAAGTCGCGCGTCGTCCGGTCGAAGAGCTGGGCGCCCTCTTCCCGCTCGGCAGCGTTCTGCCGGGACGTGTTCGCGTTCATCGGTTTCCTCCCTGTGCGGGCCGGATCGCGTGTGCGTGATCGCCTCTTGTCTGTCGGTCGGGGCGGCCGCCTTCCCGTTTCACGAGACTTTCTTCGAGATTTCTTTCGAGTGCCGTTGCCGTAGGGCCCCTCAACTGCCTTGCGTGGCCTGCGGGTTGAGAACCGCCGCGGTCGGCATCGGCCAGCTTGCGCAGCTTCTTGCGGGCGCGGGAGAGTCGGGAGGCCACGGTGCCGGCCGGAACGCCCAGCGCCTCCGCCGCGGTCTCGTAGTCCAGGCCCTCTCCCAGGCAGAGCGCGATGACCTCGCGCTCCGGGCGGCGCAGCGAGGCGAGGGCGGTGAGTGCCGCTGCGAGGCGCTGCCGATCGTCGAGCCTGCCCGCCACCTCCTCGGCGTGGTCGGGCACCGCGAGTTCGGCGGCCGCGGCGGCCTGCGCCGCGGCCCGGTACCGGCGGTTGCTCCGGTACTGGTTGCGCGCGGTGTTGGTGGCGATGCCCAGCAGCCAGGGCCGCAGGGAACCGCCCTCCGCATCGACCTTGTCGCGCAGCCGCCATGCCTCCATGAAGGTCGCGGCCATCACGTCCTCGGCCGTGGACCAGTCGGCGGTCAGCCGGAAGGCATGGTTGTAGACCGCGCGGGCGTAGGCGTCGAAGAGTTCGGCGAACGCGCTCGGATCCCCGGCCCGTACCCGGGTACGCATATGAGTGCTCACCTCAATGAGCTGTCCGGCACCGCGCACCGACTTCCCGTGACCTGCGCCACACTCGACCCGGATGCGCCTGCCAAGCCGACATGACGGACGACCCCTTGCGCTTCCTCGACTGCGCGCACGGCGGCGCCGGGCAAGCCCACCTGCGGCCCGACCGCCCAGGGAGCATCTCAGAGCAGTTGTCTCGAACGCCCTGTCGCGTCGCGCGACGCAGCATCGCACATCCACGCCCGTTGTGTGGCCGTGGAGGCGGTTCAGTGGGTCCGTTGAGGGGCGGCAGGGGCGTGGTGGTGGCGTGCGTCCACCACGGACGGTGGCCGAGTTGCGGCGCACGCTGACGCACGCGTGGGTCCGACTCGGTGCGGGCGGCGGCTTCGCGGAGCTGTCGTGCCAGTACTGGTTCCGTCCATGTCGTTCCACGTCGAGGGGAGCTCGCGCAGTCCGCGCGGTCGATGCACGATGGTCGACTGTCGACTGCGTCGACTGCGGCCAGTCCCGGACATGGCGCCGTGGGACGCCTTGGCCAAGGACGCCGCGTCAATCCGTATGACGCTGCCGTCACACCGGTGCCGGCAGACCGCGGATCATGTCTGCGGCCTTTTCCGCGATCATGATCGTGGGGGCGTTGGTGTTGCCCCGCACCACGGTGGGCATCACCGAGGCGTCCACCACCCGCAGGCCGCTTGTGCCGTGCACCCTGAGCCGGGGGTCCACGACGGGCCCGATGGAGCAGGTGCCCGCCGGGTGATAGAGGGTCTGCAGCTCACGCCGGGCGAAGGCGAGCAGGCCGGCGTCGTCCGTGGAGCGCGGCACGCGGAAGCCGGCACGGCGGTGCTTGGCCAGGCTGGGCTGGTCGGCGATGTCGAGCAGCATCCGCAGGGCTCGGATCATCGTGAGGCGATCCTCTTCGGTGGTCAGGTAGTTGTGCAGAATGCGGGGCTTGGCGCTGGGGAGCGCAGAGCGCAGGGAGACCCTGCCCCGGCTCGTCGGAGCGAGCAGGACCGCACCGAACATGAACGCGTGGTCGGCCACGGGGCTGAGGCCCTCGTCATGGAACATCACCGGTGTGGCGTGCACCTGGATGTCAGGGGCGTCGAGTCCCTCACGAGTACGGTGAAACCCGCCGGCCTCGCCGACGTTCGAGCTGAGTGGTCCCCGCCCCGCGCTCTCCAACAGGCTGACGTTGTCCGGCGTCGCGGCGGTGAACAGCGACTCGGTGTCGGTGAGAAAGCACAGGCCGACATGCGGATGATCCTGCAGGTTCTCCCCGACGGGAAGGTCGACGCGCGGCGTGATGCCATGGGCCGCCAGGTCGCCGCCCGGGCCGATGCCGGAGAGCATGAGCAGCTGCGGAGAGTTGTACGCACCGGCCGACAGCACGACCTCGCGTTCGGCGTGCAGGCGCAGCAGTTCGCCGTCGCGGTCCACCTCGATGCCGGTCGCACGGTCGCCGTCGAGCAGCACGCGGGTGCACTGGGCGCCGGTCAGCACCTCCAGGTTCGGCCGGGACAGGGCCGGCCGCAGGTACGCGTCGGCCGTGCTGCAGCGCAGACCGGCGCGCTGAGTGAGGTGGTAGTAGCCGACGCCGTCCTGTTCGGGGCCGTTGAAATCGCTGGTGAAGGGGTGGCCGGCTTCCTGTGCGGCCGCCACGTAGGCGTCCATCAACGGATGCCGTGAGCGGCCTTGACTGACCGTGAGCGGCCCGCCGGTGGCGTGCCACGGTGACGTGGGGCCCGTGAAGTCCTCGGCCTGAAGGAAGTACGGCAGGACGTCCTGCCAGCTCCAACCGTCAGCGCCGCCTGCCGCCCACGCGTCGTAGTCGCGGCGATTGCCCCGTATGTAGATCATCGCGTTCATCGAGGAGCAGCCGCCGAGCATGCGGCCCCGGGGCAGATAGCGACGGCGGCCGTCCAGCCCCGGTTCACACTCGCTGAGGTAACTCCAGTCGTACTTCGTCTGGAAGAGCTGGCTGAACGCCGCGGGAACGCGGATCTCCGCGGCATCGTCGACGGGCCCCGCCTCGATCAGCAGAACGTGCGCGCTCCCGTCCTCGGTGAGTCGGTTCGCCAGCACGCAGCCGGCCGATCCGGCGCCCACGATGATGTAGTCGTACACCTGTGCCCCCTCGCCCCACCCGGTTGACCGATCCTTTCACCCAAGCGGTAACGGCACGGGAAGCACACCGCGCTCTCGGCCAATGTCGAGGGGGTGTCAGCCCGCTCGGTCGGCCTCGTGCAGGCAGACGACGGCCTCCACCAGTGCCTGAGGGTTCTCCCAGTTGAGCATGTGTCCGGCGTCCGGTACGACGACCAGGCGGGCGCCCGGTATCCCCGCGGTGAGGCGCCGGGCGTGGCTGGGCGGTGTGCTGCGGTCGGCCGAGCCGACCATGACGACGGTGGGAACCGTGATCTCGGGCAGTCGCGGATAGCGGTTCTCGCGCGCGAAGGCCCGGACGACCGGCAGGAGCAAGGCATGGTCCTGGCGGAGGAAGACGTCGAGGAAGACGTCGATCATGGCTGGGGAGGGGCGCTTTCCGCACTGGGCGGCCCCGAAGAGGATTCCGCCGGTCCGGGTGCGTGCCAGCTGCTGGAGGAGGCCCGTCTCCAGCAGCGGGATCTGCAGCCGGTTGTGCGGTGCTCCGTCGTAGATGCGGCCCGCCCAGGTCGCGAACAGCACCAGACCGCGCAGCCGCCGGGCGACGCCGGGATGATCGAGCACGGCCCGAAGTGCCACGAACCCGCCCATGGAATGCCCGACCAGGACTCCGTCCTCCACGCCGAAATGCTCCAGGACGGCCAGGCAGTCCCGTGCCATCGGACCGGAGCCGATGCCGTCCGCACCGCAGGTGGAGCCCTCGTGGCCGCGCTGGTCGAAGACGATGACACGGTAGCCGCGTGCCACAAGGGTGGCCTGCACCATGTTCCACTCCAGGAGCGAGACACCGTAACCGTGGGCCAACACCACGGGGGGCCCTTCGCCGGCGACGACGGCGCGTAACACCGTCCCGTCGGGCCGGGAAAGGAACACTTCGTCGCCCTCGGGCTCACGGCGCAGCACGTCGCGGGGCACGGGATCGGGCTGACGTTCTATCCCGTCGGCCACCGCCCGCGCCGCCAGGGCGGCGACGGCGGCCCCGGCAGCACCCCAGACCAGTCTCGATTTCATCGAAATCCCTTGAGTTCGCCCTCGTGCTCGGCCGGTCCGGGCCGACGCGCATGACGGCGCCCATTGTGTATGGCCGAGTGGAAGCGGACGGCGACGCTCATGGAATCGGCTGGGACTCGCTGTCCCTGATCCGGGATTCGGTCGACGGGGAGTCTCCGGCACCGTCGTCCAGTCCTGGTCCCGCAGCACCGACCGGAGCCGTGGACGCATACGTGTGGGCCATGGAATGTGCGGCCTTTCCCGTCGGGCAGCGAGACGGCACCACCTGGCCGACCCTCTCGGTGAACCCGCGGACGCCCCACCGCGGACCAGGGTGGACGATCCGCGGATCATGCGCACCGACCGTACCCAGCGGCGTCGGTGAGGGAGGGGGCAGGACAGGCGATGCGGCCCGGGGCGCAGCGCGACTTCGGGGTGAGCCGTCATCGTGCTCAGTGGTGGAAGCGCGTACGGACGGCCGGGGGGAGGGGACATGAGCGAGCCCTCCCCCCTGGCCGCGGCCTGTCTCGACGGCCGCCCCCTACAGATCCGCATGGCGGCCGTGGCGAGGGCTGTTCCTCCGCCACGCGGAGGTCGGGTCACTCCGCAAAGCACGGGCCACTCGTCGTCCGGCCCTGGCGGCGCTGCTGGATGACCGCCTCTGCAAATCCTGGGGTGATGGGGGGAGCGACACTCGGCATTCGTCGGCCGCGACGGACACGGCTCAGTCATTCTTCCGTTTTCTATGCGCTATTCAACATGGGCTCAGCGCAGCCGAATTGACGTGAAGCCCTCTTGAGTCGGCTCGAAGTCAGCAAAAGACTTCTCCGGTAGCGAGTCGTACTCGCGTCCCGGTACCCGCGGTAAACAGTCACGATCGCAATCGTAGGGAGAGTCACGTATGTCCGACGCAAGGCGTCGAGACGCCGCACACCCGATCACACTGACCGACGGCACGGCCACCCGGACCCGGAAAGCGGCCACCGTCGACCTGGCACCGGTCCAGGAACTGCACCACCGTTGCTCCCTCCGCAGTCGAGCCCTGCGGTACCACGCGGGTAAGTCCGGGCTCTCACCTGCCGAATGGCGCCAGCTGTCCAATCCTGAGCGCGGCACGACGCTGGTGACCACTCCGACCGGGCGTACGGATCACATCATCGCGATGACCAACCTCATGCGCACCGATGAGCAAGGGGTGGGAGAACTTGCGATCCTGGTCGAGGACGCGTGGCAGGACAGGGGGCTCGGTACCGCGTTGGCCGTACACGCGGCCGCCGTTGCCCGCCGCGAGGGGCACCACACGCTGGCAGCCGCGGTGGCGGCGTGCAACAAGCCGATGCTGCACGTGCTGGAGAAACTGGACGCGACGCCGATCGACACCACCGGCTCTGTGGTGGACCTCCGCATCTCGCTCTAGTGCCGCATCGACAGGCGTCGCGTGATCATCTGGCAAGCCTCATGCGATCGCCGACGGTGACATCATTCCCGAGGACGGCGGTCCGAAGTCGTCTGACATCCGGACGAGTTCGAGCCGCTGCCCCCCAGACAGCCGCAGTCGTAGTGGGCCGAGGGCGGGGCGGCGGCCGGCACCAGCACTCTGACCGGCGAGCCCGGGCCCCCGGCCGACGGCGAACCGCATCCGCTCCGTCACCGGGCACAAGCCCTCGTACTGGACGAACTTGGGCATGTGCCCGGTGCGGCGAGAGCGCGTGCCGGGTGTCGCGACGGGGCGAACGCTGCCTGTCGGGGCACCAGCGGTCGGGCGCTGTCCGGCCCCGGGCCCGAAGCGGTTACCGGTGGCGGACTTCGCCGCACGGCAGAGAAGTTGTGGCGGTGCGCAGCAGGCCGCCCGCGGTCTCGTGGCACAGCACTTCACCGGAGTAGGTTCACGGTTCGTATCCGCGTGCGAGCATGGGAGAGACAGTGATGGGACAACCCGGACAGTCCAGCCCTTTGGTCATCGATCCGACCGGTCGCGATATCCACGGCGAGGCCGCCCGTATCCGCGAGCGCGGACCGGTGACCCTCGTCGAACTGCCCGACGGTGTGCAGGCATGGGCCGTCAGCGACCCCGAGCTGCTCAAGCGCCTGCTCACCGACCCACGGGTGTCCAAGGACCCGCGCCGGCATTGGTCCCGGTGGATCGACGGCGGTGTCTCGCCGGAGTGGCCGTTGTTCACCTGGGTCGCGGTCCAGAACATGTTCACTGCGTACGGCGGCGAGCACAAGCGGCTGCGCTCCCTCGTCTCCAAGGCGTTCACCGCCCGGCGCACCGCTGCGCTGCAGCCCCGTATCGAGGAGATCACCAAGAACCTGCTGGAGGCGCTGGAGGAGTCCGGACGGCGTGGCCAAGTCGTAGATCTGCGTGAGCGGTTCTGTTATCCGCTGCCGATCAGGGTGATCAGCGAGCTCTTCGGGCTGCCGGAGGAGCAGGGCGCCGAGCTGCGCGCCGTCGTGGACGGCGTCTTCCACACCTCCGCCACCCCTGAGGAAGTCACCGACGTCTACACACGGTTCTACGCCGCGCTGCGTGAACTGGTGGCTCTCAAGCGGCGGTCCCCCGGAGACGACCTGACCACCGCGCTGATCGCCGTACACGACGACGAGAGCCACACCCGGCTCACCGAGCAGGAACTGCTCGACACCCTGGTGCTCATGGTCAGCGCCGGGCACGAGACCACGGTCAACCTCATCGACAACGCCATCCACCTGCTGCTCGCCCACCCGGTCCAGCTGGCGCACGTCCGGGCCGGCCGCGCCTCCTGGGAGGACGTGGTCGAAGAGGCGTTGCGCGTGGAGGCCCCGGTGGCCAGCCTGCCGCTCCGGTACGCCGTCGAGGACCTGGTGATGAGCCGGTTCGGCGGTCCGGACGGGGTGGTGATCGGCAAGGGCGAGGCGATCCTCGCCGCGTACGCCGCCGCCGGGCGGCACCCGCAGAAGTACGGCCCCGACGCCGCCTCCTTCGATGTCACCCGCCTCGACAAGGAGCACCTGTCCTTCGGGTACGGCGTGCACTTCTGCCTTGGCGCCCCGTTGGGACGGCTCGAAGCGCGAGTCGCCCTCCCCGCTCTGTTCGACCGCTTCCCCGGGCTGCGACTCGCCGTCGCAAGCGAGGAGTTGGAGCCGGTCGACTCCTTCATCTCCAACGGCCACCGCTCCCTGCCGGTTCATCTGTCCTGATCACTCCTTCCGCCACCAGCTGAGTAGCCGGGCGGCCAAGCCGTGCCGCGCCGGTCGGATCGCCGGCCCTGCGGCGCGCCCGCCCGCCGCGGGACCGGCGACAAGGCGCGAGGGCTGCTCGCCGTTCGCGGCGGATCGGCCCACGACAGCCGACGGGAACGTCACGGGCAGCGTGACCAGCGCACGGTGGAAGGGGCCCGGTCGCTGTACCAACTGATCGGCGGCTGACGGAGTGCAGGTCGGGGAGGCGGTCCAGCAATTTCTGCGGACAGCAGCAGCCGCAGACTGTGGCGATCAGGTGCTGCTGGGGTTCGGTGCCGACGCCTATGAGGAGGACGAGGGTGTGCACCATCTCCTCGTCGGCGAGCCCAGCGGGGTGGGTCCCATGGTGGGCCCCATGAGCCATGAGCCAGGAGGTCACGTCCTGTCCGGACCGATCCCGTCTCAGCGTCACGAGGTCCAGCAGCGTGGTGGCGAGCAGCTCGTTCGCCTTCTTCGGCACGACCGCAGGGGGCCGGCCAACCCGATTGAGGACGGATTCGGGTACGTGACGGCTACGCCTACACGTTGACCGAGTTCGTCACCCATCTGGCGCAGGCCGCGAGCATGCCGGGGGATATGGATCTGGAGGGCCTACTTCCGGAGTCCTGGATTCGTTCGAGACGACTGGTATCCGCAGTCAAGGTCGCCCCATGAGCGCATCACCGGGGCTTCAACCCAAGCAGAGAGGGAGCGCAATGGTGAGGATGCAGTTGTCGGTGCCGCCGTCTCCACGCGAACTCGAATGGCCGACCATCGTCTTCGCAGCCTCCTGACGATCGAGGGGCGCAGCCACTGCGGAGGCCGCCGTCATCGCCCCGGACGCCACTGCGATGACCAAGACGGCGCTGAATGTACGTAGCGGCAGGCCGGGCTTCTTCGGCCGACCCGTGAGCGTACTCACCTGGGTGTCCTTTTGTGTGTTCATGGGGACACGCTGCATGCCCGTGCCGCACAGTGCTTCCTGAGCACGGCTGATCGGTTGAGGCGGACAGCCCGAACGGGGTTGTGGAGCGATCGGTGCCCGGACATCCGCGGCACCCTCACCTTCCTCCTCCAGGCTGCCGCCCCCCCGCTCACAGCCTGTTCCGAACACGCACCCCGTCCCCAGGCCGCCTCTCCTGCAACGACGGCTCGCCTGGTGTTGTGAAACGACGGACGCATCGAAGGCCGCCGCGAAGACATCGACATGGCCGGCACCGCCTCGCCGCCTCCTGACCCGGCACGAAACCACCGGCCCCCGGACCTTCGCGGACCCGCTCCTGCAAGACCTGATCCCCCCAGCCGGCCTCACCGACGGCACCGCCGTGATCGTCCTGCGCCTGCCACGACCAATGACGCAGCAGGCCCAGCCCCGAGACCACGAGCGGTTGCGAGCCGCATTCGGGCCTGACCCAGAAGATGCCCGGATTCGACCGGCAACTGGCGCTCTGACGGCAGCCGGACGGTGATCGTGGACTACGCCGACTCCGCGTTCGGCCACCCGGCCCTGGACGGCTGCGCCCGCTCAGTTCGTGGACGCGGAGCGGTGGACGCAGATCGCCGAGGTGTGGACGCGGGCCTGGCGGGAGCACGAGCCCGGCTCGGCGCCGGAACGCGCGCTGGAGCTGGTCGAGCCCCTGTTCCACTTCGCGTACGCGGTGCGGTCTCAGGAATTCCTGGACCACATCGAGATCAGCGAGCGGCCGTACCACGAGACCGACCCCGTCAGTGAGATCCGCAAGGCTCTCGCCTGTGCGAGCCGGATTCCTTGACGAATCTCGGATGGGTGTGCGGAGCGGGCAGACGAGCCAGGGGAGGTGGATGCCGGCGGCCGACGGGGGCGAGCCGCCCGCCGTCCTGATCGCCGAGCCCGTCCAGGGGGTGGGCGGCTCCGTGTCGTAGGTGGGTGGCGTCCATGCCGGCGTGACGTCGTGGACGTGCCCGCCGGGTCCGAGGCGCTGCTCGACACTGCCCGGCACCTGGCGCCCCGGGTGAGTAGGGCTGCGGCGTAGTGCCGTGCTGGTGATCATCGACGGCAGGAGCCTTGACGAGCAGCGTGCCTGCTCCTCCTCACCGGCCACCGCGTGAGCGCCCGGGTTCTGGTGGCGGGCTGGCCGGGGGAGTGAGGGGGAGGGGGCGGCAGTTGCGTCGCCGCGTGTTGCCTTCGCCTGTACCACCTCGCCGTCCGCAAGACCGGCTCCAGCCCCGGCCGGCCCGCCCGCTCATCGGCGGACTCGGGACGGAGGCCGACCGCCTGGCGGCCGCGAAGGCCGATTCCTGCCTCGTTGTCCGGCGCCCCGACCGGGTGACCGGTGCAATCCCGCCTCTGTCCGCCTGCGCCGTGGGGTTAGCGTTGGCGCATCTTTCATGGCGGGGCTGTCCCGGTCCCCTGGGTCCCCGGTGCCGCGGGCTGCCGTCGCCCCCAGCGGGTCGTTCGCGGGCTGGGCCAAGACTTTCACCGGTCCCTGCCTGTGTGCGGTCGTCGTCGAGGACCTTCACCGGTCCCTGTCGTTGTGCGGTTGTCGTCGATCGCTTCGTTTTCGGCGGCAGCAACGCGACCGGCTCCGTTCCTGTCGGCTCACCACCATTTGTGCAGCCGGCTTGTGTGTTTCGGTCAGCCTGTGCGGGCGGATGGGCTCGGCTCCGCGGCCTGAGCGATCGGGGGGTGGGACGGCCGCTGGTGCAGGGAGGTTCATGAGGTCATGTCCGGTGCGGCGAAGCCGTCCGGTGGGGCGGGGCGCGATGTGGGGTGGGGCCGCCCGGCGGGGCCGGATCCTTTCAAGGGGCCGGGCGGAGTTGCCGCCACGGCGTGTGGGGCTGGCGGGGTGACCGTGTCTTGCGGCTGGTTGTGTTGTCCTGGCGCAGAGCTGGGCGTTCGGGGAGGCGTGAGGACCGAATCTGATCGCCGTGTGTGCGGTGTTGACCGTTGTGCACGTGCGGAGCGGTCGGATACCGCAGCGATGTCATTTACGTACCGTAGTGGTAGGCATTCGTTTGAGTGAGCATGTAGCGTCCCCACCACGCACGAGTGAGCCCCGGCACGGCGGCATACCAGACCGGGGCCCAACTCAACTCTTCTCTTCGACCAAGGAGTTGGAATGCTCCCCGACCGAATCTCCGGCTTCGGCCAGCCACTGGATCGGCACTGGCCCAAGCGGTCCGACCGTAACATCCCGCACCAGGCCGCGGTTGAAACCCGCGATCTGCGTGACAAGGAAGTCATGATGCAGGTAGGGGCGTTCATCGCGGCCCCTGTCCTGGGAGTCGTGCTGGTCCTGCGGCCCGAGGCGTACGAACTCGCCGCAGCGGCGGTCTGCGTGCTGCTGGCGGCAACCCGTCGTTCGCACCTGCGCTACCGGCGGCTTCGCAGCGCCTGACGAGAACAGGTGTCCGCCGCCCGGCGGCAACGGCCGGCCGGGCGGCGGACACCGGGCCTGTGGCGCTCACGCAACCGCGGGTGCGGATAGGGGAGAAGCAGGCGGTGGACGGCATCTGCCGAATCTGCCCATTTCCGTACGTCGCGGTTCCCAGCGGTACTTCTTGGAAGGGATGCCCTTGTCATGACACCCAAAGACCCCGGTCCCGTCTACTGCCTCAACCCCGGCTGCGGTAACCCGATAGGCCGCAGCGCCGGTTCGGGGCGTCCGCGAAACTACTGCAGCGACGCCTGCGGACGCGCGTACCGCAGGGCCCGCGAGAAGTCGCCCACCCCCGACACGCTCGCCCATGACGCGTTCGCCGCCCAGGTCGCCGATGACCTGGCCCGAGTGGTCGCGCACATGCTGCAGCTGACCCGGGACCGCCAGCCCCTGTCCGCCCTGACGCTGCTGCGTCTCGTGGAGGGTGACCTGGAAGACCTCAAGGCCGCCCTGATCCAGCAGGCACGCGACCAGCGGCAGAAGAACGCCGACATCGCCCAGTGCCTGGGTCTGCCCTCGGAACAGATCACCCGCAAGCTCTCTGCAGACGCCGTGCGTCGCCGTATCGAGAGCCGCCCGCTGCGCACCCGTACCCGCGTCCGCCTGCCGCGCCAGGCCGCCTCAGCGCCCACCCTTGCGCCTCGTACGGTCTCGGCCGCCCGTATACCCGGGCACCGCCGCACGCCCGATGGTGCAGCGGACGTGACTCCGTCCCGGGCCAGAGACCCCGCCCGTCACCGGGCAGGCCCTGCCGCCGTGCTCACCCGCGCTCTGGCGCACCTGCAGCACGTCAGCGGCAAGACCCGGCGCGAACTGGCGGACGACACCGGAGTGTCCGCCTCCTACGTCTCACGGGTCCTCAGCGGCGAACGATGCCCGTCATGGAAGGTCGCGCGGCTGTTCACGCTCGCCTGCGAAGGGGATCCGGCGGAGGTCCGGCCCCTGTGGGAGGCGGCCCGCGCCCACCTCCCGGCCCAGCGTCAGAGTCTGCCGGCGGCCCTGCGCGGACTGCACCTGGCCGCTGCCCGGCCACCTGCCGACGAGCTCGGCGAGCACACCCGTCTGACAGCGCATGCCATCACCGGCATGTTCCACGGCACCGCCGTGCCGTCCTGGGAAGACGTGGAGGAACTCGCGCACGCCCTCGACGCCGAAGCCCAGCCGCTTCGGCCCCTCTGGAATGCCGCATGTGCCGCTGTGGCCGCCCCGCTGTCTTCCGCGGGCGGCCCCGTCACCGAGGTGATCGGATGATCATGCACACCACACGCCAGCCTGTCCGTACTCCCACCGCTCCGACGTGCCGTGTACGCCCGCGAACCAGCCATACCGTGCGGCGTGAACCGACCGGCCTCGACCCGGCGCTGCCGCCTGCCTTCGAGGCGTTCTGCGTCCTCAACCGCGACAGCTACCTGGACTACGCGCGCGCTCATCTGCCACCGAAGCAGGCGCACCGGCTGGTCTGCGGCGTGCTCGGCGAACTCGCCGTCGGCTGGTGCGACATCGTCAGCAACCTCAACCCGCCGGGCAAGGCCTGGACCGTGCTGCGCGCGCGTGTCCGGGCCGCGGTCCCGGTGCCCGGCGTGCTCGACAGCTGCCCCGCGCAGCAGTACGACGCGCTGGTCCTGCACTGCCGGCTCGGCTACAGCAGTACGGCCGCCGCCTGCGTGATGGGCCTGGACGCGAGCAAGGTGCGTTATCTGGTTCTGTCGGCGACCCCGGCGCGCCGCCATGCCGTACGACACCTCGCACCAAGGCCCGAAACCCTCCGCGCTGCCTGAATCGGTGCGCCTGCCGGTCGCGGCCGACGGGGCTTCGGGACGGGCGGCGGCCCGGGGGGCGATGAGCACATCACCGGCCGGCCCGGGGGGTTGATGGGCACGTCACCGGCGGCCCCGGGGGCATGATGAGCGCACCACCGGCCGGCCTGGCGCCCTCAAAGCGCGAACGACGCGCAGCGGCGGCAAACCCGTTCTGGGTGCGGCCGGCCGGAGGGCTGTGGACCCCTCGTCGCGGGCCCGGGCGGGCGCGGCGGGCAATGCGAGTGCGGGGCGGTGCCGACGATGCACCGCCCCGCCGGGTGCGGCGGGTGAGGAGCGGTGCCGGCGATGCACCGGTCCTGCCGGCTGTGGTGGCCCTGTTTCGTGGCCACGAGCCCACGCCTTGTGGGACTGGGGGGAGAGGGCTCGAAGGGTGGGTCGGCTCTCATCGGCGTATACCCATCGACGTACGAGAGCCCTGGGCCGGGCCTGCCCTGACCTGTGGCGGCCGCGGTTACGTGCGACAGCGGCACGTGAGCACCGCGGCTACGAGAGAGGAAGGGGCCGTCGCCTCACGTCGGCTGCCAGATCTGGGCGAGCGTTGAGGCGGTGAGAAGTGGCTCGGGGCGACCCTGACCCACCAGCTGACCGTCGCGGAACAGGAGGCAGGCGTCCGCCGAGCGGGCGGCTTCCAGGTCGTGTGTGGCCCGGACGACGGTCCTGCCGTCGGCGAGCAGCTCCGTCAGCAGCGCGGCGATCCGGTCACGTGCCTCGGGGTCCAGGCCTGTGGTCGGTTCGTCCAGGAGGAGCAGGTCCGACTCCTGGGCGAGTCCCTGGGCGATCAGGGCGCGTTGTCGCTGTCCGCCGGAGAGCTCTCCGAGTTGGCGGGTGGCGAGGTCGGTGATGCCGAACGCTCCATGGTTTGGTCCACGTTGACTCGATCCTGCCGCGTCAGCCGGCGCCACGGCCCGCGGTCGCCCCAGCGGTCGGCGTCGGCGCGGTGCGTTGTCTCGTCCACGCCGTCCACGTGCTCGACGACCTCCCCCCCCGGCCGCGCTCGCGCGGCGCCGAAAGGAACACACCCGTGAACAAGCCGATACGCAACCGAGCCTTCACGAGCACGGCCCTCGCCTGGCGGCTTTTGCGGTCCTGACCGCCTGTGGAGGAAAGGACAGCACCTCGTCCGACGCAAGGGCCAAGGCGGCGCCCGGTACCGAGGCGGTAGCGGTCAAGGACCGGCGCACCGGCGCCCTCGCCCTGGACCCTGGTGTCCACGGCGAGGTCGTGGTCAAGGGCGAGGCCATCGGCATCGGCTGCGAGGACGGCCTGTTGATCTACAAGGACGGCAAGTTCACCAAGGTCCAAGCCCCCGACGACTACGGCCGCATCGGCAACCAGCGCGGCAGCGACGCAGCAACCATCCTGCTGGGCGACTACGAGACCGACCTCTCACTGAGGTTGAGCTTGTGATGTCTCGCCGTTGCTCAGGCGGGTCTGATGGTCAATCCGGTCTCGGCGAGGCAGCCCCGTCTATGAGGCCGCTGGCCGCTGCGGTACCGGATACGCCGTAGACCGCCTCGGTTGCGCTGGATGAGGTGTTCGGAGGGCGCTGAAGTCGACGTTGGAGAGTCAGCCGCGTCGCACCGGCTCGCCGCCTACCGGTCGGCCTCAGCAACCGGCTTGCCGCTGAGTTTGTTCCGGAGTTCGTCAGCGGAGGGGTGGCCGATCTCATCAGCGATCTCCAGGGCCTGGTGCCAGGCCAACTGAGACGCGTCGGGGTCGCCGGCAGCGAGGTGGGTGTCACCGAGATGGCACAGGATCTCCGTCTCGCCGTACCGGTCACCGCACCCTCGGTCCAGTTCGAGGGCCCGTTGGAAGCAGCGGATGGCATCGCTGTGCTCGGCCAGGTGGTGGTGAGCGTAGCCGAGACTGTCCCACGCACCTGCCTCGCCGTGCGGGTCACCGATCTCTTGATTGAGGGCCATCGCCTGGGAGCAATAGTCGAGTGCCGTCCGGTAGTCGCCGAGCATGATGTGCAGCCAACCAGCGTTGTTCAGTGCTCTCGCCTGGCCGACCCGGTGACCGCTGTCTCTGTAGAAAATCAGCGCCTGCTCATTGTGGTCGAGCGCGTCGCGCCGGCGTCCCTGCCGGTCACACACCCAGCCCAGGCCACGGTGGGTGTGGGCCTGGCTGACACGATCGCCCAATTGCCGATACAGGTCGAGGGCACGGAGGAAATGAGTGTGTCCGCTGTCGAGCCGACCCATCTGGGTGTAGACACTGCCGAGGCTGCGGTGCGCGCCCGCCTGCCAGTACCGGTCGCCGAGCCGCTGCGCCGCTTCGAGCGCTGCGTGTTGGGTGGCTGCCCACTCTTGCCAGTGACCGCGGTAGTCGAAGAACGTCTCCAGGGCCCAAGCAAGCTGCCAGACATGCGCGTCGAAACGAGCCCTGACCGCTTTGTCGACAATGCTGAGAAGCAAGCCGTGCTCAGCGGTGAACCAGTCCAGGGCGGCACTGTGATCTGCAATCCTCTGCGGCGTGACACCGCGCTGAGCATCCGGCAGGAGGATGGGATCCCGTTGCGGGTCCAGATGCCCGGCGGCGGCGTGGGCGGTATGCAGGTAAAAATCCGCCAGCCGCAGCAGCGCCTCCTCACTTCCCTCGGTCAGCTCTTCTCGCGCCCGTTCGGCTGCGTAGAGACGGATGAGGTCATGCATGCGGTAGCGGCCGGGGGCGTCTTCGTGAACCAGATGGGCGGCCTGAAGTCTGCTCAGAAGCTCGCGAATCCGTGGGACCTCAAGGGCGGTGAGGCTGGCGGCGGCGGGCAGACTGATGTCGGATCCCGGCGCGATTCCGAGCAGCCTGAACACCTGCGCGGCATCCCGGTCGAGCGCTTGATACGAGGAGGCGAACACCGCCCGGACGTCGGCGGTGATGTCGCCGGTGTCCAGGGCGTCGAGTCGGGTCTGTGCCTCATGGAGTTCTTCGGCGAGTTCGGCCAGAGGCATACGAGAGGTCGTCGTGGCGCGGGCAGCCAGGATGCTGATGGCCAACGGCAAGCCCCCGCAATGGTGCAGCAGGGCGGTCGCCGCTTCTGGTTCGGCGGCGACGCGATCCCCGCCGAGGTGGCGTACGAGGAGGTGGCGCGCCTCGGTGTCGCTGAGGACGTCCACAGTGAACGGGCGCGCGCCGTGGGCAGTAGCCAGCCCGGTGAGCTGATTGCGGCTGGTGACCAGGACGGCGCACGTCGGACTTCCAGGCAGCAGCGGGGCGACCTGGGCTGTGTCGCGAGCGTTGTCCAAAACTACGATCATCTGCTTGCCGGCGATCAGGCTGCGGTAGAGCGCGGCCTGGGCGTCCAGATCCGCCGGAATGCGTGCGGGATCGGCGCCGAGAGCGTCGAGGAAGCCGCGCATCGCCGTCTGCGGTGACACGGGTTGCTCTGAAGGGTCGAAGCCTCTCAGGTTCACGTACAGCTGCCCATCGGGGAAGGCCTCGCGGTGTTTGTGGGCCCAGCGCAACGCCAGCCAGGTCTTCCCGACGCCCCCCACACCACCGATCGCCGAAATGACCAGCACCGGATCCTCATCGGACGACTGCTCCGACCAGGCATCGAGCAGGGCGAGTTCTCTGGCACGACCTACGAAAGACGATGGAGGAGCGGGTAGTTGCCGGGGGACGGGCGGACCGGTGCCTGTGGTGACCATCGTGACGGGAGCAGGAGGGGCAAGATCGAGCTCCGGGTCAGCAGTGAGAATCTGCTGGTGGAGCTTTCGCAGAGATGCGCCCGGATCGATCCCCATCTCGTCCGCCAGCCGTCGCCGGGTGCGCTCGTAACACTCCAGCGACTCCGCCTGCCGCCCGCACCTGTACAGGGCCAGCATCAGCTGTGCAGCCGCGCGCTCGTCCAGCTGATGGGCTTGCACCCTTGCGGCACACTCGGCCACAACCTGGGCGTGCTGTCCCAGTTGGAGCCGCGCCTCCACCAGGTCCAACTGGGAAGCCAGTCGCTCGGCGTCCAGCAGAGCCCGCTGGGCGCTGAACCACGGGGCGTCCGTCCCGCCGAACGCGTCCCCACGCCACAGCTCGAGTGCGTCCTGCCACAGTGCTACGGCCGCCTCGCCGCCACTCATCGCACGGGCACGGCTGACCATGTCGCGGAACCGGACCACATCCACCGCTTCCGGTTCTACCTTCAGCCTGTACCCGTCCCGCTCCCTTATCGGCCCTGCTCCGGTATCGGCAAGCGCCTGTCGTAACCGCGACACATACCCATACAGCACATCCCGGCCCCGCCGCGGCCCCCACGCACCCCAAACCCGGTCGACCAGCACGCCTGCGGGCAACACCCGACCGACTTCCATGACCAGGGCCCCCAGAACCAACCGCTGCCGCGCGTGCCCCACATCGATCGGCGTCTCACCCCGCCATACCTCTATGGGGCCCAGCACCCGGAATTGCACCGCCAACTTCTTCCCCCCGCCCACTGTGGCCCTGTCGAGCCACCGGCCCGTCCGGCACTGACATGGCGTTTTGATGTCTGATCAAGCTTTGGCAACCCAAAGCCCGCAGACGGTTGGCTGACGCGTCTGCTGCTCGCGACCACCAGTCGACGCGAGCGAGGCGTTGCGGATCCTGGCCCGCGGCTCGTCGGCGCCCACGCTCCCGTCATGGTCAAGTCATTCCGGTTTACCCGCTGCTGACCAGCGGGTGCAGCCTGATTCCAGACATCCCGAAGGTTCTCCCAAGACAGCCGAGGCATGGTGAGAACACCACACCTGCACCGAAAAAGGGAGCGAACATGCGAAAAGTGCTCAATGTCATGACTGTTCTCGCCGTGTCGGCCGCTACAGCGACCCTTTCCACGGCTGGGGCTGGCGCGACCATCAACGCCCACACCGGCCGGGCAGCGCAGGGCACCTGTTACGCGGCCGGCAAGTTCTGCGGAACCAATGACGCAGGCGGCTACGTCGAGCTCCGCTGTGGCGAGGTGAAGAGCATGCCCTGGAGCGGGGGCGGCTACTGGAACAATCGCCTGCCCAACAACGGTCGCGTCCGGATGGCCAACAGTGACGGCTGGATCATCTACACCACCCCGGCCAACTACGGTCCCGTCAGGGGCAACTGGACGCCGGTTTACAGCATCCGCGCTGACTGCTGATTTGCGGCAGACATCCCGCTTCCTGCGGGGAGAAGCAGGTCCAAGGCCTGCTCGGCGCTCGACCAAGGGGCCCGTCCGCATGCTGCGGACGGGCCCACGCTGTGTCGGCTTCTCGCCCCATGTGTGGTTTGTCTACGCCCAGGCCATCCACCCCCAAGAGCACCACGGCAGCCCCGGCCGTGCCCGATCCCGCCCCGGCTCCGGCTGCCGATTTCGTCGCCGACGCCTGGGTCTCTCAAGCCGTCGGCCGCCGAGGTCGCCGGCGGCCCTGCCCCCGGAGGCCCCGGCCCCCGTCGACGACGACCAAGCGGTGGGACTGCGTGAGGCCCACGAACGCCACGTGCCGGGGACATCACCATCGCCGCGCTGCGCTACGCCCGCGCAGTCTGCAGCGGCACCGGCGGCGGCAGCACGACCATCCTGCGCACCCTCACCGCCCAGTTCCTCCACCTAGGGCGCCCACGCCCCGGTCCTCGACCACACCCGCATCTCCCACCCGGGGGCAAGGACCTGCCGACCGGCACCCACCGCGCAACGCCGCCGGCATCCACGACCCCCTGGTCGGCCTCAACTCCGAGCTGAAGCGCCGCACCGGCCCCGACGGCGTGCCGCGGCTGATAGTCGTGATCGACCGGGCCGACGACCCCCTGCGGCACCTCACTCGCTACGGGGAGACCTTCCGGCAAAAGGACGACCCGAAGCGCTCCCCGGCCATCGCCGCCCTCGAGGCCGTCCTGTACGAGGGTGCGCGGCCGGCATCCACGTCATCTACGACGGACCCGCCACCGTCGGCGGCCGCCTCATCCCCGGCAGCAGTTCTCGACCGTCACCGTCGCCCGGGTCAGCGCCGGCATGTGGCAGCGGCTCGCCCTGATGGTCGAACTCGCCCAAGAGCAGCCCGCTCCGGGCCACGTCCACGTCATTCAGGATGGCGACGCCCACCCGGCTCAAGTGCCGCGGGTGACGAACGCCGAAGCCGCCGACTGCCTCCCCGCCACAGCGGCCGGAGAGATCTGCCCCAGGGACGGACATGCCACAGGTCCCGGGAACCAGACACCCGGGGCCCGGCCCGGGCGCGCGGGGCAGCACGGACACACCTCTGTCAGTGGTCCCTGGGGAGAGCAGAGCGGGCGAAACCGCCCTCTCGGGACGGCGGTTGACGAAGGAGACAACGCGCATCGTGAGGCTGGCATGGGACAAGGAGGGAGCCGTCGGCGCCCGCATCGGTGGTGGCGGCTCCGGCGCCGTGTTCGAGGCGGAGGACAGCGCTGGCGAGAACGCGGCGGTGATACCTCCAGGAGCACGGTCAGCTGCCCCTCGCGAGGCGATCCCCCTCCTGTCCGACATCGCCGAAGCACTCGTCGACCTCAAGGACCGCGAGATCGTCCACCCGTGACCTCAAGCCGGAGAACATCCTCCTGCTCGGTGGTCGCCGGTGCCTCGCCGGCTTCGGAATCGCCCGCTACGCCGAAGCCACAACCGCGAAGCGCACCTTCAAGTTCCACGGCACCTTCGCGTCCATGCTCCCGGAACGCTGGAACAATCAGCGGGCCACCAGCGCCAGCGACATCTACGCACTGGGCGTTCCGGCATTCGAGCTCCTGGAGAGCGTCCCGCCTTTCACGGGACCGGACGAGCACGACTACCACGATCAACATCTGCACGGAGTTCTACCGCCCTTCACGACCGCTCCACCCCCTCCTGGCGGCGCTGATCACCGAGTGCCTCTTCCGGGCCCCGCAGGGCCGCCCGGCGGTCGGCAACGTGCTCGCAAGGCTGGGACAGATCCCCGCGGCCCCGCTCTCCGGCGGGCCGGCCGCGCTCGCACAGGCCAACCAGGGCGCGGTTGCGCGCCAAGCCGAAGCTGACCACCGGGCTTGAGCACATGCCACCGAGGCCGACCGGCGCAAGGCCCGACCGTCCGCGACTATCTGGAGGCCGCCGACGACAAGACCACCGCGGCTCGCCGGGGCGGTCTCTCCCGCGAGACCATGTACCCAGCGCCTGCGTGCCACGAGCGGCTCCTCGGCTGTGACCTCGCATACCGTGTCCAGCGCACCGAACCCCACGTGGCCCCCACGACGCTAGACGTGCTGCGAGCCCTTTGACGTCCCCTGTGCGGCACGGCCCCACCGCCGCCCGGGCGCCAGGGCGGCTCGGTGGCCGGTCTCCCCTTCCCAACGGGAGCCAGTGAAGGCTGAGGAGGGCTGAGGAGGCTGACGAGGTCTGATGACGCCTGATGCGGTCTACCATCCTGCATGCTTCCGCGCGGACGCCGCCGCACAGTGAAGAGAGGCAAGAGGTCGGACGGCGTTCCCCGTCCCGACGCTCTCCCGTAGATCAGGTCCCACTCTTGTCGCAAGGAACCGCATGCCCGGCACGCACGCCCCGACGCCTTCGCCCGGAACCAGCCGCAGCACCTCCGCCACCATCGCGCCGAACATCCTGCGCTACCTCGCGATGGTCGCCGACGACTACGGGCTCGACCTCCAGCCCCTGCTCACGGACGTCGGACTGGACCAGGGCGTGATGCGCTCGGCCACGCTGCGGGTCTCCTACCGGCAGGGCAGCGCCGTCATCCGGCGTGCGGTGGAACTCACCGGCGACGCGCATCTGGGCCTTCGCGTGGGTGCGGCTCAGCACCTCACCGCGTGGGGGCTGCCGGGTTTCGCCCTGCTGGCCGCCGACACCCTGCGGGACGCCGTCGAGACCGGCGTGCGGTTCCAGAACCTGTCCGGTGCGATGGTGCTCTGGTCGGCCGGGCCGGAGGAGCCCGGGTATGTGCTGCGGGCCACGCTGCCCGACCCCGCCCTCGATCCGGCCGTCGCGGTCTTCCTCGCGGAGGAGGCGTTGGCCAGCGTCGTCACCCTCACCCGCCTGAGTTCCGGAGAGGAGTTCGTCCCGCGCAGTGTCGAATTCACCTTCCCGGCCCCACGGGACCCGGGCGTGTTCACGGATCTGTTTCGCTGCCCGGTGCGCTTCGCCGCCGCGGACAACCGCCTGGTGTTTCCCACGGCCTGGGCCCGCAGGCCGATGCCGGGTCGTGATCCCGTCACCTACGCGGCCGTCATGGAACTGCTGGAGCACCAGCTGACGTCGCGCCGTGAGCAGCAGGACCTGCTGGAGGTCCTGGAGATCTCGATCGCGCAGAGCCTGCCGGAGGTGCCGTCCTTCGTCGAGCAGGCCCGTCGGCACTCCTCCAGCGAACGCACCCTGCGCCGCCGCCTGGCCGAGTGCGGCACGACGTACGAGGCGGTCGTCGACGGGGTACGGCGTGAGCGGGTCGAACAGCTGCTGCTGCGCTCGGACTCGACGCTGCGCGACATCGCCCGACAGGCGGGTTTCTCCGACGTGCGCGCCCTGCGCCGGGCGGTGCACCGATGGCACGGCATGGCCCCGGCCCGGCTGCGCGGGGGGAGCGGGGATCCGGAAGGGGACGCCGGCACCTGAGCCGGGCGCCCTTGTCCGGTCAGCGGGTGCGGATCCATACCGTCTTCTGGCGGGTCCATTGGGCGAAGGCGTCGGTGGACTTCTCCCCCCCTCCGAAGCCGGACTGCTTCCAGCCGCCGAAGGGGGTCGTGATGTCGCCTTCGCTGTAGGCGTTGACGGAGACCACGCCGGCCTCGACGCCGCGCGCCAGCCGAAGCGCCGCGTCCAGGTCCCGGGTCCACACCGAGGCGGCGAGCCCGTACTCGGTGGCGTTGGCCAGGTGTATCGCCTCCTCCTGCGAGGCGAAGGTCTGGACGGCGACGACGGGGCCGAACAGCTCCTTGGTGAGCACCTCGCTGCCCGGCGGGGCCCCGCTGACCACGGTGGGCGGGTAGTAGGCGCCGCGGGCCGGCAGGCCGTGCGGCAGGCCGCCGGTGTGGATCCGGGCCCCGGCGGAGCGGGCCGCGTTCACCGCCGCGGACACCCGGTCGAAGGCGGCCCGGCTGATGAGCGGCCCCACCTGCGTACCCGCGTCGGCCGGCTCGCCGACGACCAGGCCCTTCGCGGCGGCCGTGAACCGGTCCAGCACCTCGTCGGCGATGCTGTGATGGACCAGGACGCGGGAGCCCGCCGTGCAGTTCTGCCCCATCGTCAAGAAGGCGGCCTCGATCATGTTGTCGATCAGCTCGTCGCCGAAACCGAGCGCGTCCGGCAGCAGGATCTGGGGACTCTTGCCCCCCATCTCCAGGGAGACCCGCTTGAAGTTGGTCTCCGCCGCGTCGGCGAGGACGCGGCGTCCGGTGGCCGTGGAGCCGGTGAAGGACAGCGCGCCCACCAGCGGGTCGCGGGCCAGTGCCGTACCGGTGACGCGGCCGTACCCGGGCAGCACGGTCAGCACGCCGTCCGGCAGGCCGGCCCGCGCGGCCAGCTCGGCCAGGTGCAGGGCGGAGCGTGGTGTGGCCTCGGCGGGCTTGAGCAGCAGACTGTTGCCCGCCGCGAGGGCCGGCCCCACCTTCCAGGCCGCCATGGCCAGCGGATAGTTCCAGGGCAAGATCGCGGCCGCCACGCCGACCGGTTCCCTGATCACCAGCCCGAGGCTGTCCTGACCGGTGGGCGCGATACGCCCGAAGACCTTGTCGGCGGCTTCCGCGAACCACCGGATCGACTCGACGGCCCCGGGCACGTCGCCCGACCGGCACTCCGTGATCGGTTTGCCCGCGTCCTCGCTCTCCAGCCGTGCCAGCAGCTCGGCGTCGCGTTCCATCAGGTCGGCCAGGCGCAGCAGGACCGCGGCGCGCTCCCGCGGCGACCGCCCCGACCACACGCCGCTTCGGAACGTCCGGTGCGCCCGCTCGGACGCCTCGGCCACGTCGGCCGCGCTCGCGGCCGGTACCGTGGCGATCAGCTCGCCCGTCGCCGGGTTGACGACGCGCAGCTTCTCCCCGCTCATGCTTCCTCCACCAGTTCCCAGCGTCCGCCGACCTGACGCGCCAGTCCCCTGCGGCGCAGGTCCTCCAGGTACCGGGCCATACCGCGCTCGCCGCGCTTGCGGAACAGCGGGAAGAGTCTCGGCAGCAGGTTCGGCGCCAGCATCGCGGCCCGCACCAGACGGGACTCGCCGGAGCGGACGTAGGACTCCAGGCGGGGCTTGTCCAGCAGACTCATTACCGCCCTGACGACGTCGGTCGGCTGCTGCGGCGCATCCTGGAACTGCATCGAGTTCCCGCCGTCCACCGCCTCCTGGCGCAGCATCCGGGTGTCCGTCGCCGACGGCAGCACCGAGCCGGCCTTGATTCCCTTGTCCCGCAGGTCCAGCCCGATGGCGAGCATCGCGCCGCGCAGCCCGAACTTGGACGCGGTGTAGATGGGGGTCTCGCCGAGGGGGAAGATTCCGCCGAGGGACACGGTGGTGACCACCCGGGGATCGCTGGACGCCTTCAGCAGCGGGACCACGACCCGCGTGGTGACCAGCGGCGACACCAGGTTGAGGCGGATCTCCTGCTCGATGCTCTCGACGCTGCGCACGTCGAAGCGTTCGGAGCTGGTCATGCCGACGTTGTTGACCAGGACGTCGATGCGGCCGTGGCCGGCGGTGACGGCGTCGGCCATCTCCTCCACGGCGGCGCGGTCCAGCAGGTCGCAGCCCAGCCCGAGGTGCCCGCTGCCGGGGAGACCGGCGGCTGTCAGCCTGGCCCGCGCCCCGTCGATGTCGACCACGACGAGGCGGGCACCGCCCGTGGCGAACCGGTGGCACAGGGCACTGCCGATGCCTCCGGCACCGCCCGTCACCACGATGACCTTGTCTCGGAAGTCGTACGTCACGACGCCACCGCCTCACGGCGCACGGGCGTGACCCGAGGCGGCCGGCCCTCGGTGCGCCAGCCCATCGACGCGGCGACCTTGCCGAGGTACTTCACGAAGGTGTCGCTGTGGACGTACCCGGTGTGACGGGGTGAGTCCACGAACTTGAGGCCGCCGGAGAGGTCCGGGCGGTCGTCGCGGACCATGCGGGCGAACCGCTCGGCGGTCGGCAACCCGGCTCCGGCGTCCCGGATGAACGAGGCGATCAACTGCGCCTGGGCGTCGAAGAGCCGGTAGGCGCCGGAGTTCGTCTCGACGAAGCCGACACCGAACAGGCCCTCGTGCTCCCGGGAGAACGCCGACAGGTACAGGTCCGGGTGCTGTTCGTCGCCGAAGTACTGCTGCGCGAAGGGGACTTTGTGGAGGTACCCGGTGGCCAGCAGGATCAGGTCGAAGTCCTCGCTGGTGCCGTCGGTGAAGTGCACCGTACTGCCCTCGGTACGGGCGATCGCGGGCTTGGCCGCGATGTCCCCGTGCTGCAGATGGTGGAGCAGCATCGAGTTGATGGCCGGGTGGGTCTCGAACAGTTCGTGGTCGGGCTTTTGCAGTCCGAGTCGGCGTGGATCGCCGTTGACGATCCGCAGGAGAGCGCCGAACAGCTTCTGCTGCAGCCACATCGGCAGGTGCGGTCCGCCCGCGGCGATGGTGTCCACCGGACGGCCGAACAGGTGCTTGGGAATGAACCAGTAGCCGCGCCGCATGCTGATCGCGGCGCGGTCGGCCGAGCGGGCCGCGTCGCAGGCGATGTCCAGCCCGGAGTTCCCCGCGCCGACGACCAGCACGCGCTTGCCGCGCAGTTCGTCGCTGCTGCGGTAGGTCACGGTGTGGCGGACCTCGCCGGTGAAGTCACCGGGCAGTTCGGGGATGTTGGGGTGCCACTGCGCGCCCGTGCACACGACGACCCGCCGGTGCCCGCTCGCCCGCCCGTCGGCGCGGGTGACCGACCAGGTGCCGTCCGGGTTCTTCGCCACGCTGCGGACCTCGGTACCGAACTCGATCCGCTCCGTCAGCCCGTACGCCTGGGCGAACGACGTCAGATAGGACAGGATCTGCCGGTGCGGCGGATAGTCCGCGAAGTGGTCCGGCATCGGATAGCCGCCGAAGCCGGAGAGGGTCCTGCTGGAAATGAAGTGGGCCGACTCGTACATCGGACTGCCCGGGTTGTCGATGTCCCACAGCCCGCCCGGCCCGGTGTGGCGCTCGATGTGGGTGTACGGCAGGTCCCGCTCCGCCAGCGCCCTCGCGACCGCCAGCCCCGCGGGCCCCGCCCCGATCACGCACGTGTCGTCCTGGTTCTCGCGCACCGGTCCGCCTCCCTTTCCCCGGTGTCAGGTGATGCGAGGAACCTACGAAGCCGACGGCCCCGCGCGAACTGACCTCTGCGGCCACAGAGGGGACCTCAGCGGCCAACGGGGTGCCGCCCACCCGCTCGGCGGGGAGCGGGGGACGAGGCGGGTTTGCTGCTGACGCGTGGGGGTGGCCGTGGTGGGGTGGGAGATCGCCACGGCCAGTGCGGCGGGGGCCATCGGTTGCGCCTGGTACGGGCAGTGCCCGCCACCGCCGCGGCCCGGGAGTCCGCACTTTCGTCGATGCTCCTCGCGGATGCGCGGCCAGCAGGAATACCTCGGGGTCCACCACCGGAGCCGGGGCGATGGCCAGGACGGCCAGGATGGCCGGGTGTGAACGGCAGCGGTGGGATGTCGAGAGTCCCCGTGGCTGCGAGCCCTCCTGGCACGCTGCGAGCCGTCCCGTCCTTCAGGACAGTGGCCACTGCTCCCGGACTGGCGCTGAGACCGGCAGCGGCCACGACCGTGCCTTGGGGGCGCACGGCGCGGCGATGAGTTTGTGGCTCCCGGACGGTCCAAGCTCGTGACGTCTCAGGAAAGGACACCGCCATGTCGGAGCTTCTCGTCGATTTCATCACGTCCCTCGACGGTTACGCGTCGGCAGAGGGATGGCCCGGCTTCTGGGGCCTGGAGGGCCCGGAGTACCTCGCATGGCTCGGCGAGCAGCCAGAGGCCACGTACCTGATGGGAGCGAACACCTACCGCCTGATGTCGGGCTTCGCCGCGGGCGAGGTCCCGAAGGGCCAAGACGAGTTCAGGCCCGAAGAAGAGGCGTCCGTCGACGAGCTCACGCAAGCGTCCAAGGTGGTGTTCTCCTCCTCCCTCGAGGAGCCACTGACGTGGGCCAACTGCACGCTCGTCCGCGACGACGCCGTCGAGGCGGTCCGCGCCATGAAGTCGAGCGGCTCGGGGCTGCTCAGCACGATCGGCAGCCTCAGCCTGTGCCGGTCCCTGCTGCGTGCCGGACTCGTGGACCGCTTCCGGGTCGTGATGTTCCCGGTGATCACCGGGGCCACGGGCGAGGAACGCATTTACGACGGCTATCCGGATGTTGCCCTCGACATGATCGACCACCGCACCTTCGACGGCCGCATCCAGCTGGTCGAGTACAAGCCCCGAGTGCTCGAGCACCCGCCGCTGGGCGTCCCTGCGTGATGTCGCCCCGCCGGCGCCGGTCTGGGCGGCCGGCAGGCCGGTACCGGCGGGCGTGGAGCAAGCCCTTGGGCGTCTCGCCGAACCTCCCGGCTCTCATCGCCCGCACGGGTGGCCGCCCGCTCACACCTCGGCGGCTCATCGGGAGGGGCGGTGATTGGTGGGGTGCGGGGTGTCCGGGCGGGTCGATGAGGGCGGCCGCGGCACAGGGGGTGCCGTGGGTGGCGGCTGCCTCGGCGGTGTGTGGCGTAGCCGTTGCGTTTGCTTATCGATCTCGGTTGTGGCGTGTTGTTCCTCAGAGGCCGCTTTCTCCCGTTGTTTCATCCCGGGACGCGGATTTTGTGTGGTGACTTACAAGATCGCGTTCATGATTTCGCGCAGGTCGAGCTCGGCGGGCCGGCCGAAGCCCAGCGCCCGGCCGTGGCGCTCGTAGCGCCAGGCGGCCAGGACCGGCTCGATCAACTCACAGCGTGCATCGGACAGATCACTCGGATACGGGCGACCGTCAGCCATGACCTGGGGATGCCGCCGTTCAGGGGCGTGCGCCCAGGCGTGCGTGCGGCCGTATCGAAGCACGGACGGACCCGGGCGTCCTGGAAATGAGGCAGACGCAAGCCGTCCTCCGCCCCAGGCGTCACACCCTTCGTCTCGGGATCCACCACCAGCCCGACAGCCTCACCAGCATCAGACCACGGGACGGTAGCAACCTGGCTATACCGCAATGACTCAGGTGAAACACGACTTCTTGGAACGTGTCCTATGTGGTGAGGCGTCGTTGCCCCGGGTGTGGGGCGGGGTACGTGGAGTTGGATTGTTCCGGACGGGCTGTGGGAGATCGCGAAGCCGCTGATCCCACCATCGAGGGTGCGGCCGCAGGGCGGTGGGACGCATGACACGCCTGATGAGACTCTGTACGCGGCCATCATCCACGTGCTCGTCAGCGGATGCGCCTGGCGGGCGCTGCCACCCTGCTTCGGCATCTCGAAGTCGAGGGCCCACCGCCGTTTCCTGATCTGGTCCAGAGCCGGCGTCTGGGGCCGCTTGCATGAAGCTCTCCAGCACCGGTTGGACGACGCCGCCTCATCGACGTCACCCGCATCGTCCTCGACACCGCCCACGCCAGGGCGAAAAAAAGGGCGAACACACAGGTCCGAGCCCCGTGGACCGGGGCAAGCCGGGCTCAAAGATGAACGTCCTGTCGGACGCGAACGGACTGCCCCTCCTCGTTGGTGTCGGCCGGCAACACCCACGACAGCGAAGGACTGAAGCCCATGATCGAGGGTCACCAAACGAGACATAACCCTCACCATGGCCGCTACTACAAGCCCCAGCGTCTCCACGCGGATAAGGCTTACGACCGCCCGGACCTGCGAAAAAGGTTACGCGGCAAGCGCATTGGAGTCCGCATCGCCCGCAAAGGCATCGAGTCCAGCGAACGGTTGGGCCGTCGCAGGTGATCGAGAGGACGATGGGTCGTGGCTGTCCGGTTACCGCAGACTCAGCCCATGCTACGAGCGCAATCCCCGTAACTACCTGGCCTTTCTGGGACTCGCTGTCGCTCTGTGCCGCTACAAGCGCCTTCTCCGCCTCACCACGTAGGACACGGTCTTATTCAACTGTCGTCAGATCCTGAGCAACTCTCCTCTGGTGACAACCCTCCGTGACCGTCCAAGCGTCCCCACGGCTCAGCGCAGGAAGCCGCGCTCGTCGACTCTGTGTGTCGGTGGTGTGCTGAGGAAGACCTCGGGCGAGGCGGAGCCGTAGGAGACATTGAACGTATCGAGCCGGTATGACCACGGCCCGCCCCTGGTGCCGACGAACCGGTAGTTGATCTGCCATTGCAGCCACTGCCCGGGGGTGAGTCGGACCGCTGGAGGGCGGCGGTTGCGTCGGGGCATGCTGAAGATCGTTGTCTCTGGTGGATGGACTCGTAGCAGTCCGTCGGCCTCGCGAAGTACCAGGCCGGGATCCGACAGTTTCTGTTCGGACATCTTCGGACTGAATGCGTCGGACTCCTGCATGACGACCTCATGCAGGCCGGATTTCAGGCCAAGTGGGAGTGGGAACACTGTCGGGACTGCGTTTCGCGCGGCGGCCCCGGACCCGCCCCGGGACGCTTTCGTCCATGACGTGCGTACTCGTTGAACGACGACATCCATGGAGTCGATCATCGGGTATGTCGCTGCACCATGGCCACTGTGATTTTCGTAGCCAAGTTCAGCGAGACAACTGCCGTCAGGCTTGCCGGTGTTGTCCAGCCAGTTGGTGACCTTAGAGGTCGAACGCCGCCCAGATGCCCAACGGCTGGACCGAGACCTTCGACGCCGCCGGCGTGACCCCCGTCCTCCTCCGGGACGCCGTCCGGGAACACCGGACCGTCCCGCCCCTACCGCAGCCCCTGACCCTGTTCTGGGCCCCACCTCTGAGGCGGTATGCACCCGTACGGCGTCATGATCTACGGTCTTCTGGTGCACCAGCACCGATCAGTTCAGCAACGGGGAAGTACGCATATGCGCAAGACAGCAACCCTCACCATCAGTCTGCTCGCGGCGACGGTCCTGGTGACCGGGTGCGGCAATGAGAAGAAGGACGCCAGCCCGGCCCAGGCGAGCGAGGCCTCACCGAGCACCTCGGCGAGCGGCGGGGCGAAGGGCTCGTCCTCGGGGAAGAAGGGTGTCCCGCATCAGGTGGTCTTTGAGGTGGGTGGCACGGGCGCGGCCCAGGTCATGTGGAACGGGAACAGCAACCACTTCGAACAGGTGACGCTGCCCTGGACCAAGACGGAGTCCATCCAACTGGAGGGCGCTGAGCTGAAGGTCGGCGTCACGGTGTCAGTGGTGCCCGGCTCGGTCAAGGGCCCGGACGGGATGCTCAAGCCGGCCCCGTGCACGATCAAAGTCGACGGCAAGCAGGTCGCTGACAATCAGGACGGCAAGTCGGCCAAGCCCTGCGAATACAAGCTCAAGGACTGACAGCCGGCACGCGCTTCGCCTCGTTCCGGCGAGGCGTCCACGTATGCTCCGCCGCACCGCGGGCGTGTACCCGCCCGCGGTGGGGCGGGGGGGGGCGGGGCCCGCGCCCCCCGGGGCCCCCGCCCCCCCCCCCCGTGCATCGAGCCGGCGAACCGCGTGACGTTCAAAAGGGCCCCATGGCGCCGCACTGATCTGCGGCAAAGGCCATGCCCGTGCTCGAGTGCGGCAGAGAGGTGGAGAGACCTGCCGCAGCAACCAACGAGGGCACTCAGGCGTCGGACATCACATGGAACGCGAATGGCTCTTCTCGCTCATACCGTTGCTGGTTGGGGTGGGCTTCCTTTGTGTTGGCGTGTATGGAATCCGCCGCGCCAGCGCGCTTCGCCGCAGCGGAATCACTACGGTGGGGCGAGTCGTGCGTCACGACACCAGGCGGGACGACGACGGAGCCAAGTACCACCACCCGGTCGTCGCCTGGACAACCCAGGACGGGCGCGAGTGCACATACCCCTCCATGTTCGGCCGCGGCTCAGTTCTCCCCGGCTTCGGCATCGGCAACTCCGTCACCATCCTGTACGACGCGGAGAATCCCCGCCGATTCGAGATCCGAGGCTGGGATTCCAAGTCGTTCTACCTGGTATTCGCCGGGGTGGGGACGGTGCTCACAGCGGGCACGTTGTCGGTCCTCGTTGTCTTGCTGATCACCCTTTGATCACCTTGGGTGCCTCGCGAACCCAAGGGTTCGGTGTCCCGTGACAGCGAACTTTGACTGCGTGCCATCGAGTTTGACCGGTGGAAGGTGCAAGTCTCCCCGGCCGGTCAGGGCGGGGAATCCGAGGGGTTGGCTGATAGGGGAAGCGGGTTGAGGCCAGGGTTGAGGGGTTGCTCCTCAGTAAGCATGAGGACGCTGGAGTGAATGGCAGCACGAAAGTGCGACTTGAAGGCGATCCATCGGTCAGCCTCCACCCGGGCCCGGCTCAGCCCCAGCACCCGGGCGACGGCCGCCTTCAGGTTGTCGTAGCGGACCTCACTCCGCGGAACCCCTCTAATATGCGGTTCTCGATGCCGAGCCACGGGTCGTGCTGATCAGCTCGAATGCTCGTTGTCAGTGACCGCGGGGATACTGGCGTCGTGAAGACGTCTTCCTCCACCACGGCCAGCTCAGCCGACTCTTCCCCCGCCTGGGTCGAGTCGATGGGTGGCCCGCTGATAGCAGTGCCGGTTTCCGCATTGGCCCGGTGGCGTGGTTGCACAGAGTCGGGGATGGTCCTCGGCGTCGGGGACGTTCGGGACGACTATGACCGCGCCTGCGAGGTTGAGACTTTGGCTGGGGTGATTGCCGTCGGCGAGGAGGGCGCTCAAGGACTTGTCTTGGCGGATGAGCCCGCCAGCAGCTGCTATCTGCCGGAACACCAAGCGTTCGTCCGCTGGCTGGGCGCCAACTGCGAGGGCGATCTGATCGCTGCGGCCGGCGGTGCTCGCTGACCCCACCACCGTGTGGGCCGAGTGCGGTGTATGGGAGACGGATGGCCCGGCGGTGCTCATGGACTCCGTGACAGCTGGGGCTGAGCTGGGTGTCGAGTACCCGGCCGGCGGTGGCCTGCCGGAGCAAGCGCCCGTCCCTATTCGGCCCGGCCGCTGGGCAGTCCGCGCCGTCTATGCCTCACCGATCGAGGAGACCTCAGTTGGGGTGATTCATCTTCTGCCGTGGTCGCCGCACTGACCGAGCTGCATTTTCCGTGTGGGGATGTTCAGGAGGCCTCTCCGTCGAGACGGCTGAGCAATCCGTCGAAGATCTGCTCGCGGGCGTCCTGTCACTTGGCTGCCGCGTCGTCTCGCTGACGTTCGAGCTTGGGCCGGAACTCGATGGTGGTAAGGAGAAACGTGCAGGACTCGCAGATCGAGGCGAAGTGGCAAGGGGGCGAGCACAGTAGCCGTTGCCGAGCATCCGGCGGTGCACTGTGGGTTCTCGTCTTGCCAGAGGCGCGTGAAATGGTTACGTGGCAAGCGCATTGGAGTCCGGATCGCCCGCAAAGGCATTGAGTCCAGCGAACGGCTGGGCCGCCGCAGGTCGGTGATCGAAAGGACGATGTCGTGGCTGTCCGGCTACCGCGCAGACTCAGCCCCCGCTACGAGCGGAACCCTCGCAACTACCTGGCCTTTCTCGGTCTGGCCACAGCTATCTGTTGCTACAAACGAGTCGTCCGCCTCACCACGTAGGACACGGTCTTACGAGTTGGTGCGTGATAGCGGGTGAGGCGCTTTGGCCTGCTCGTGGCTTGTTTTCAGGCGGCGGTGCGGTCGGAGACGAGGCTGGCGATGGCTCGGTAGGTGTCGGGCCAGCGGTCGCGGGCGGTGGGTCCAGCGCGATAGTTGTTTCCAGCGTTTGTGGTCGGCGAGGGCATGCTCGACGGTGATGCGGTCGGAGGAGTGCCCGTGGCGGTCGCGTTCCCACTGCTGGACTCTGCCGGGCAGTGCTCCCGGACGCGGTTTTCTTGGCGGTGTGATCGCTTGCCTGCGATGGTCGCGGCTCAGGCCGAGACAGCCGTCGTCCAAGAGGACCTCGACGTCGGGGAAGTGCTGGAAGCAGACGGCGATGCCCTCGTTGCGGGCGGCCGTGGCATCGTGCATACGACCAGGCCGAAGGGTGTCGGTCAATAACGTGCGGCCCCGCCAGTCAGCGATGACGGTTGCCTTCATGATGTTCTGTTTCTTCTTCCCGGAAACGAATGCCCGCCGTCCGCCGCGTCCGGCCGGTGGCCGGCGTACCTGGATCTCGGTGGCGTCCAGCCGCAGCTCGAAGCCCTCGGCCTGGGCGTAGGCGAACACGTCGGCCGTAGTCCGTAATCGCGGGCCGCGGCGGTCGGGGACCGCACACCCCCGCCCGGTCAGGAGGGTACGCACCTCTGCGATCGCACGGGTGATGGTGGAGCGGTCGACGCCGAACAGCAGCCCCAGTACCGAGTGCGGCAGGTCGTGCCGCAGATGGATCAGCGTGGCCACCAGCCGGTCGACGAAGACCAGCTGGTGGCGGGCGCCGGCTCCCGCGGTCCGCTTCCTGGCCCTACCTCGTGCAGCATGGCGGCGACCCTCGACCCCGGCCTGCCACGGCACCTCCAACTCCTCGACCAAGCGGGCGAGATGACGCCGACAAATCCCCGTGAACAGCCGGTGCGCCACACCGCCCGATTGACCATGACCGACACAACCGGATCATGCCACCGGCCAGGCACGACGCTCACCCGCTATCACGCACCAACTCGTTAGAGATCATCTCGTTTGGTGCATCAGAGTGAAGGTGCCCCGGTGCTCTGCGCTTTGAGCGCTGGTGCGACGATGCGCAGATGCGCGAGGTCGATGAGCTGCTCAACGTCGATGAAGCCTGGCCGCTCCTCCTCCAGGAGCTGTCTGGCACCGACGTACCAGTTGAGGTGCTGCCCGGCAACACCGAGGTAGGCCGCGCCTCGCTGTTGCAGCTCCAGGTCACGGCGCGGTCGAATCTGGGCGGGATCGTCTTGAATAGCGGCGGTCTGCTCGTGGACAGCGGCTGGTTGCGGATCTTCGGAAGCCCGGGTGACGCCGGCGCCGAGAGGCTGCCGGGCCTGGCGGAGATCAACGCGATGCCCGAGAGGTTCGATCCGGCCTGGCGGCCGGTTGCGGGGCTCGTGGTGGCGCACGATGTGCTGGGCGGGGTCTTCGCCCTCAACGGGGGCAACCCCCGGGAGGCCGGGCGGCCCGGCGAGCCGGGCGAAATTCTCTACTTCGCCCCGGATTCCCTTGGCTGGGAAGCGCTGGGCGTCGGGCATTCGGCCTGGCTGTCCTGGATTCTCTCCGGAGGGCTTCAGGAGTTCTACGAGGGCCTGCGGTGGGACGGCTGGCGTCCCGAGGTCTCCGTGTTGAACGGCCGGCAGGGATTGTCGTTCTTCCCGCCGTTGTGGTCCGCCGAGGCCCGCCAGGACCTGTCGGCGACCAGCCGTCGTGCGGTGTCCATGGCAGAGCTCCTGGGGCTGAGCCGTGACTCGTGTCGTGGGTTCGACGGCACTGACCCGGGTTTCCTCGGAGCCGCCTGAACCGTCACGCGCCCAGACGCCGGTGGCAGATGAGCGCCGGGGGGGACCTAGTAATATCCCTTTGCCCCGTCGAGGAGCTCCCTCACGATGTCCGCATGCCCCGCGTGCCGTCCGGTCTCCTCGACGAGATGGATGAGCATCCAGCGGAGGTTGGCGTTGCCGGAGCGGTAGTCGGGGTGGCGGCCCACGTCGTCCAGGGAGGCCGCGGCCACGATTTCGTTGCTTCGGGCGCACTGGGCCTCGTACTCCGCGAGCAGCTGCTTCAGCGGGATGCCGTCGGTACGCCAGTTCGCGTCCTCGTCCGTCTCGTCGAAGGACGGGTTCTGCGTCTTGTCGCCGCCCAGGAACAGCACCTCCAGCCAGGTGTGCTCGACCCACCGCATATGGCTGATGAGCCCAGCCATCGTCATCGCCGGCGAGGTCGGGATGACGGAGCGGTGCGCGTCGGCCTCGCTCAGGCCATCGCACTTCCATCTCAGGATCTGCCGTTGCAGATCCAGCCAGCCGATGAGCGCGGTGCGCTCGTCGGCCTGCAAGGGGGGACGCTCAAACGAAGGTGCCATGCCTGCGGAGGTTAGGCGCTCGGTCTCCGGCTGTCGCCTGACTTTTGGCCCAAGATCCGCCGGGCAGACCCTAATCCGCGCGGCCCTTCTCATGACATTGCCGACCGGCCCCGCCAGCACTTCCCCCAGGTCGCGAGCCAATGGGGTAGTCGTAGCGTATGAACCCCTTGAAGCTCGCCACCTTGTCGTACAGTGCGCGGGCGGCGGCGTTGTCCTCCTGAGTGGTCCAGTAGAAGCGGGATGCCCCCTGCTCCCGCGATGCATCGGCCACCTTCTCGATCAGCATCCGCGCCACGCCCCGGCCGCGTGCCGCCTCGTCGACGAAGAGGTCCTGGAGGTAGCAGCTGTCCTCCATCCAGAACGTCGGGTGGAACAGATAGTGCGCGATGCCGACCAGCTTCCCTTGCGACCAGGCGCCGATGCCGTGGAACTCGGTGCCGCCCCGTAGCCGCTGCCACGTCTGCTCGTAGCCCTCGTCCGGCACCGTGGTGCGGTAGAACGTCTTGTAACCGCGCGCCAGCGCCTCCCAGGCGGCGCGATCCTCCTCGCGCAACGAACCGATGATGATCACGACTGCCCATCCTCACTCGCGAGCCTCACCTGATCTACCGATCTGCGGGACACTCTCCCGGAGCCGCCTTGGCGGGCCGTGCCGTCGCCCGTACGCCTGCGTGGCGCCACCAGCAGGCTGAGCACGTCGTACGGACGCGCCGCGACCGGATGGGTCCCGGCACGGACACCGGCGCGCGCACACCACCCAGCGTGCACTCCCAGCGATCCCGCGGCGTTGGCACAGTCGAGGTCCACTTCAGCGTCACCGACATAGGCAGTTGCCTCGGCCGGGACCCCGAGCTGCCGCAGTGCCAGCAACAATCCGTCCGGCGCCGGTTTGGGTCTGCCGACTTCGTCGCCCGCGATGACCACGTCGAATCGCGCGTCGATTCCGGCGGCAGCGAGCATGCTCGAAGCCACTCGTCGGGTGGCCGCCGTGAATATGCCCAGTCGCATGCCCGCATCGGCGACTTCGTCGAGCAGGACCGGTATGCCGGGGAACGGCCGCAGCTCGGCTACGGCCGGATCCAGGAACGCGTGGAAGCGCTCGGCCTCGGCGGGGCCGCAGGTGCGGCCGAGGAAGTGGGCGAGAACCAGCTCTGTGTGGCCGACATGCCAGCCGGCGACCACCTCATCCGGCGAGACCGGCGGGCCGCCGAGCGAGCGAATCGCGTCGGCGTACGCGCGGGACACCGTGGGGACGCTGTCCAGAAGCGTCCCATCCATGTCGAACACGACTGCACGCATGACTCACGATCCTGCCTACGTCGTCGCGTTCGACGCCAGGGCCACTTCCCAAACACTGGCTACATGTAGCGAGCTCGATATCGCGGCAGGCCAGCACGTGGCGGAGAGGCCGGTCAGTATGGATTTGGTCCGGGCCAGACAGAACATCATCTTGAACTCCGCTGCACAGCCGCGACGTTGGCAATAGTGGCTGCCGTTAGGTGGTGTTGACCCCAACGGGCCGCTGAAAGCGGACCTCCCACCGGCACAGGTGCGGTAGAGCAGCCGTGCCACCCTTGGCTCAGGATCAGCAACCAGCCCACGACGCAGGGCTGTCGCAGGTCCCCGCCGAGAACCCAACGCTCCGGGCCCAAGAACCAGACAGCACGGGAGAACCATGGTCACGTCACCGCGTTGACAGCGCAACGCGGATTCGCTCCGCGTCAGGCCGTCCCTCAGTCAGGACCACACTGCCGGTGGTCGAACTGAGGCTGCCGTCTTCACGTTCGATCGCCAAGAAAGGCGTCGAACGGTGGACTGGAACCCCAGCAGCCTCTCCGAGCCCGTCTGCATTGGCCTGCTCGGCCTCCTCGTGAAGCTGCTCGCGTCGGCAGAGGCCGCAACAACCACCCCCGACGCGCTGTTACCAGCCATGAGGCGGGATCTACCTCAGCTTCGCGGCGTGTGCCACTATGGGAGCAACGAAGTGGCCCGCTCCCATCAAAGGGGAGAGTTGGGCCTTCTTTCATTTCGGGGCCTCACCTCTCCCGTCGGCGGGATCCCCTCTTGCCCCCCCCGACCCCCGCAGCCCGGCCGCTCCTCCCCGGCCCCTCGCCCCCGCCTCGCTCTCGCCCCCGTGCCCAGCGGCTTGCTCGAGCCTCTCGCATGTGCGGGTGGCCGAGGTTGAGGGCCCGCCCGCAGGATGTCCAGTCGCGGCACGGCAGGCCCTCCGAGCCGTGGGGGCGCATCTGTGACCATACTGATTGATACGGGGGCTGGGCTGATCTTCGTGGTGTCGTGCACGGTCGGCTACGCCGTCTACCGCCACACACGGAAGACATCGCCGGCCGTGCCTCCGACCGGAGACATCGGCGTGTCCTTCGCTGCCGGATCAGCAACCCTTATAGCGCTGGCCTTCCTGTTCGGCGTTCCCATAGCGCCGAATACGGACCCCGCACCGACGTCCTCAACCACTCCGGCAGCCACGTCGTCTCCTTCCCCCGCAGTGTCCCCGTCCCCTCTGCCCAAAGAGACACCGCCACCGGACGCGCAAGCCACCAAGCCCGGACCGGGGGCAGCCACCGCCGGGTGACAACCGGCTACGTGTCCCCAACACGGTCGAACTGGATAGACCGGCCCCACCTGGCCCATAGGCCAAAAGCCTGGCCCTCCGATCCCAGCGACGAGGGGCCGGCTTCTCAACCGGATCAGGCAAATGCCCGACGGCACCACTGCGATCTGTCACATACAGCTACAGCGCGCCGTCTGCGACGGCTTGCCCCCTGCGCCCCGCATCCCAGATCAGGCCTCTCGGCAACAGCCGTCTGCCCGAGAAGATGTCGTACACCGTTATCCGCTCACCTTCCAGCCTCGCGGGTGAGGCACGCTGCAGCCTGGTCGGTGGGGCGGTATCTCGAAAGGCGGGCGCCCCAGTGCGGATGCGACCGGGCTCAGAAGCTGTTGTCTTTTCGATCTTGAGTGGTGTCCGTCGAACGGGAGTCTCGATGTCCCGTCGGTGGGCTAGGCTGTGCGGCTATGAATACCGGGACGGCCTTGCGCCACACACGGATCGGTGACCCGGGGCTCTTCTGAGCGCCGTACGGGCCGGTTCGGGCCCGGTGTTTGATCGAGGCTCTTGCGCTGCTGCGCGGGCTCCGCCTCCGTCGTGTTGATCACAGGCTCTGCACATCAACCACGACAGGAGTAGTCATGCCCACCAAGACGCTGCGGATTCCCACCACGGACGGCCAGGCCGACGCCTTCGCCGCCTTCCCCGACCACGGCGAGCGCCACCCAGGGGTGCTGATGTACGCGGACGGCTTCGGCATCCGGCCCGTGCTGCGGGAGATGGCCCGCGAACTGGCCGGGCACGGCTACTACGTGCTCGTCCCCAACTCCTTCTACCGCCACGGCCCGGCACCGCTGGTCGAGCTTACCGAGCACATCGGAGAGGAGGTCCGGCCCGCGGTTTTCGCCCAGCTGATGCCCCTGATCGAGGCGCACACCGCCGAACGTGTCGTGCGCGACGCCGACGCCTACCTCAGGTTCCTCACCACCCAGCCCGAGGTCGGCGCCGGACCGGTCGCGGTGACCGGCTACTGCATAGGCGGCCTCTACGCGATGCGCACCGCCGCGGCCCATCCCGACCAGGTGGCGGCCGTCGCCGCGTTCCACGGCCCTGTGGGCGCCGACGGGCCCGACCTCTTCTCCAAGCTCACCGCCCAGGTCCACCTCGGCCACGCCGAAGGCGACATGACACCTGAGGCCCTCGGCGAGCTCAACCAGGCGTTGGATGCGGCAGGTGTCGGCTACACCTCCGAGATCTACCCCGGCACCATTCACGGCTTCACCATGTCCGACACCGACGCTTATAGCGCCTCCGGGCTGAAGCGCCACTGGGATCGCCTGCTCCCCCTTCTGGACCGCACCCTGTCCAACAGCTGAGGGTCCAGCCCGGAAACCAAGCCTGAACGGCAGCGACCAGCAGACGGCATGGCGGGCCACACCGATGTCTCCATGGCCGTGGCCCGCCTCTATCGCGAACGAGACTTCCGTAAAAGCCAGGGAAGCCCATTCCTTGAGGCTGCGCGTCGCCTACGCGCGGCTCGACCAGCTGTTCATCCACACCGGCTACGAGTTCGAAACGGTGGTCGACTGCGTCGCTGAGGCCATCCAAGAAACAACGCGGCGACGCGACCTGCCCACTGCGCCCTTGGGTCGCCGTCTCACAGCCCGCTACGGGACCGTCACGGGCCCGGAGGAGGCCGATGCTGCCTGGAGCATCCTGCACGGCCTCTACGTGCTCCTCGGTAAGGACTACCCCACCCTCTTGCGTGTCCTTGTGGAGGCCTGTACCTCTGGCGCGCACACCACCAGGCACCTGCGCTTGTGTGACGCGCCAAGGACCGGAAGGCGCGGGACGGGCCGCACTCACCTAGGCTGAGAAGGACCTCGCTGCCGCCCGGCAGAGCGGTCAGCCAGCGCTGTGGGTAGAGCACGGAGCCCGACGGGATGGTGCCGTGGAGCAGGGCCACGCCGACGCTGCCGGTGCCCGCCGGAATGCTCGGCAGGGCGATCCGTCACACCACCTCCCGGCGGGCCGGGCGGGCTGCGACGGGGGCGGGCGCGCTCATCAGCTGCTCACCGCGACTGCCACGGCCGCGGTGGAGCGGTCGGTAATGCGCGCAGCGAGCCCCTTCACCTTCCGGCTGACCTTCTCGCCCTGCCTCTCATGCTCCGCAGCACCAGCGGCCATGGCCGCTGGTGCCCAGGTAGTGACCCCAGAGAGGTCGAGGCAAAGTCACCGCTTGCTCGGCCGGGGCGGGTCTTCGAAGCCGGCCTAGATTCCGGTGTCGACGGCGGCTTGTCCGGAGACCAGGTCGTACAGGGTGACAGCCCAAGATCTACTTGCGATACACGGCCTGGACGTTGCTTCCTTCTCCGACTACCGCACGTCGGCTCGGCGCACGGACCAACGGACGGTCCTGGCACGCCAGTTGTACACAGTCCTTCGTCGAGCAATTTGTGACGCGGAGTGCGAGCCACCGCCATGGTCTGCCCTGTCCCACCTCGATCACCGATCTATACGCCACCGTATAGAGCAGTGCTAGGCTGCGTTCTATACGATGCCGTATAGATAGAGGAAGCAGTCATGCCCCTCCTGCGCGCCACGAGCACTTCCCGCCCGAACAAGTCCAGGCTTACGCGCGCGGCCGGCTGGATCGCCGTGGCCTTCGGCGTGATTCACATGGTCGTGTCGCCGCTGGACAACCGAGACGTCTGGTCGGACATCTTCGACCAGGGACCGTGGCAGACCATTTCGCTCGACGTCACCCCCGAGAATCTGGCCTACTCCGAGGCCTTCTGGGTCGCGCCGGGCAGCTTCGGGGTGCCGGTGCTTCTGTTCGGCGCCTTCGTGCTGAGCGCGGCGAAGCGGGGCGAGCGGGTGCCCGTCCCGTTCGGCTGGGCCATGACCGCCTGGGGTGTGGTTCTGGTTGCCCTGCTTCCCGCCTCGCCGGCATGGGCCTTGCTGCTGGTCGGGGTGCTTCTCGTACTGGCTGCCCGTGGACCCGGCGCAAGGGACGCCCGCGACCACTGAAAGAAGCCCACCCAGCGGGAGGCGCTGAGCTCTTTGAGTCTCGTCGCTCCGGAGTCAGGACGGCCACGCCGAACGACCCCCGAGATCACCGTCGCCGGCATCTCGCGGATTGCCGCCAGCAGTTCACGGATCTGCGGCTCGACCGCATCAACCGTCACATCCGGCAACGGCAGTCGGCGGCAGCACGAGGGCACAGCCGGTGCCGGCTGCTATGCCCGGCGCTCCGCAGATCCACCTGTTCGACGACCGCTCAGGCGGCGGCACTGGAAACCGCGGCCGCGACTTCGGCCCGGACGACGAACAGCGCTCGTGGCGTGAGGAGTCGGAAGACACGGAGGACCCCAGAGGGAACCGCGATGGCCGAATGCCGTCTGTTCACCGTTGGGTGAACGCGAATACGGTGTGCGACCTTCGCATTCTGGGGGTCTCATGAACGGTCTCCGCGCGGTCATTGTCTGCCTCGTCCTGGCGTGTGCCACGGTCGTGTCGCCGGCGGCGGCAGCGAAGTCGAGCTGGTCGGCGCTTCCGGTGCCGGCGGCGGCCCCGCCGGTGACCGTGTCCGATCTCGCCGCCCGCGGGCCTGGCGAGGCGTGGGCCACCGGGTACGAGCAGGCGGCGGATGGGCTGCGGCCGATGTTGTACCGGTGGGACGGCACGGCGTGGAGCCGGGACACCACGTTCCCCGGTGCCGGTGAGCTGGGCTGGCTTGGTGAGGTGCAGTTCGTCGGCGAGGAAGTGTGGATCTTCCACAACCGTGCGGGGATGGGGGAAATCCTGCGCCGGTCGGCCGGAGGATGGAAGACCGTCCCCCTGCCGCAGACCCTGTGGACCTATCAGGACTTCACCGCCGTACCGGGTGGCGCGTGGGTGGTCGGTGAAGACGACACCGGGCTGAAGGTGTTGCACTACGACGGTTCCGGCTGGACCACACAGTCCACCCCGGACGGGGTGCTGTACCTGATGGGGATCACCGCGCGTACTGCGACCGACGCATGGACGTGGGCGGACACCGGTTCCGGGACCACCGTCCTGCGCTGGAACGGCACGGCGTGGCGGGACGCGAGCGTGCCGCTGCCACCGAACAGCAACGTGCACACCATCCTGCTCGAACCGTCCGGCCTGGTGACGATCGGCGGCAGTCAGTCCACCGACGGCGCCACCCGCACGTACCTGATGACCTTCAACGGGCACGTCTGGCGCACCACCTACCCACCGCTCGGCGACACCTACACCGAGGCCATGGTGCGCGGCCCGGACGGCGCGCTGTGGCTGCCGGTGCGCAGCGACCGCGCGTTCCAGTCGAAGTACGCACGGGTGGACGGCCCGCGCGCCACCTTCTCCTACGGCCCGGAACGCAAGGACGCGATCGACGTCAAAGCACGTGCACTGGCGAGAGCCGGGCTTTCCTTGTTGTCCTTCGGAACCGTCGAGATCTACGGCTCGAAACCGAACTTGCTGAGCGAGCGGCTGGGAGGCTGACCATGGCACGAAGACTTCTCGTCACGGTCCTCGCCGTCGCCATGACCATCATGACGATCATGAGCTCGGCCGCGGCGGAGAACCAGTCCTGGCGCCACGTCCCGGTCCCGGCACAGGTACGTCCACAGGCCGGGCTGAACGAGGCCGTGGCGTTCGGGCCGGACCGGGCGTGGGCGGTGGGTGCCGACGCCGTCGGTCGGGAGGCTCCGGGCTTCCCGCTGGTGCTGCGCTGGGACCAGGACGCCTGGCAGCGCCAGAGTCTGCCCGGGATCGGCTGGCAGGGAGAGTTGCTGTCCATCGCCGGGACCTCGCCGAGCGCGGTCTGGGCGGCGGGCCGCGACTCGGCGGGCGGCTCCCGTCTGCTGCGCTTCGACGGCAGCGCCTGGTCCGAGAGCCGGCCGCCGCGCGGCGTGGTACTGACCAAAGTCGTCGCCGGGGGCGGTGAGACCTGGCTGATCGGTTCGCGGAACGGCGCACCGGTGTTGCTGCGCTGGGACGGGCGTGGCTGGCGGGACGTTCCGGTGCCGTCGGGAAATGTGTACGGCCTGCACATCCTGGCGGCCGACGACGTCTGGGCCGCGGGCGAAACCAACGCGGGTGCGGCCGTTTCGCACTGGAACGGGCAGGCGTGGCAGCAGACGATCGTGGACGGGTTCCCGCGGTCGGCCGTGGGCAGTGTGCTGGCGGTCTCGCCGACGGAGGTGTGGGCGGGTGGCACGGCCGGGTTCGTCGGCGGCCCGCCGGGCCGGCCGATTCCGCCCCTGCTGGTGCGCTGGGACGGGCAGGCGTGGAGCCGGGTGACTGTACCCACCGACTTCGGCGGGATCACCTCACTGGCGCCCAACACGTCAGGCGCGCTGGGCTGGGTCTCGGTGGCTCGCTCGCAGAAGTCGGGCCCTCCGGGCAGCACTCCGCCGCTGGTTCCCGGGCCGGATTTCCTGGCCTGGAACGGACAGTCCTTCTCCGAGTACGGCGAACCGGCGGTGGCCGGGGAGGGTGACTCCAGGACGCTGCGGCTGGCGCCGGTGCCGGGTACGGCGACGGTCTGGTCGGTCGGCCGCGCCCAAGGCCCCGAGAACACCTTCGCCCCCGCATCCTGCGCTTCGGCTGAGGTGACGCGCGGGGCTCCGTCCCGAGTACGTGAGTGACTGCCCGTGCGGGCAAGCCCACGGCCGTCGGGCCTCGCCGGAGCCTGGAGGATCCCTCGGTATTGACTCGGTCACCCTGGATCGAGAGCAGAACAGCGGCAGCTGAGACTCCTTCTGTTGCGGGCCGTCCGCCGCGTCCGGGATGGTGCAGCGGATGTCTGCGACGGAATGCCCGTAGGAACCCGTTCCCCATGCCGCCGATCAGCTGCCCGCCAGACAATACCGAGGTCGGAGGGGCTTCCTGCCCGTCGGCACCAGCGTGGAAGGCCTCCGCTCGGGCAGCCTGCTCAAGACTTGGACAGCACGAACGATGTCTGCACCTTGCCAAAGCGCGGTGCTGTCGCCTCCGCCAGAAACGTGCCAAAGCCTGCGTACTCTTCCGGAGCCGTTCCACACTGCGGAGTACTTGGCTTGCGATTCCATCTCACGGTGTACGTGACGTCGCCGTGGGCAGGCGCCAGGAAGAGCCGACTGCCAGAGCCTTCGGGGCAGTCGGCAGAGGACCAGTAGACGTCGGCGCTATTGGCCGGCGAGAGGGTCAGCACCGTCTTCTCAGGTCCGAGATCGACCTTGCAGTCGCTGCCGGTGATGTTCTTCGCGGTCACCAGCAGGGTGGGGATGTCATCGGGTCGGTATGCGTTGCGAAGGCTGCGCACGGTCAAATGCGCAGCGCTGGGAGTGCAGTCGGGCAGCGCGGAGATGCTGGACGCGCTGGTATCCGCCGATCCTGCACTGTCCTTGTCCTTCTTGCTCTTCGTGCTGGAAGACCGCGCCCCGGAGGAGCTGGGCGTGAGCGAGGTCTCCGATCCGGGCTCGTTCGACTTCGTGTCGCCACCCTTGCCATTGCCGTGGTACGTGGCCGCGGCCCAGGCCGCGACGCCGAGCAGGCCGAGCAGGGTCAGCGCCGCGAACGCACGTCGCCCCAGCCGGAAAGCGTGCTGCGGATACGCCGGTCGGGGAGTGCCGGCCTCGACACCCATCCCGGCGCTCTCATACGCCGCCGTGTCGGCGTCCCCTTCCGCTGCGGAGGGCCCAGGCATCACGGCGGAGGGCCCACGGACACGCCCCGGCCGCCCGCCCGGAGACGGCAGGAAGAGAAAACCGTCGGACGGGATGTCGCTCACGACCCGCAGGAACTGCGGCTGCCCGCTCTTGCGATACCCCCGGTGCAACTCGGTCATCCGGTTCTGTACGGCGTCCTGGAATCGACCGAGTGGGAGCGTGGCGCCACCGGGATGCGCGGCGATGACGTCGGACACCGACCGGGAGAAGATGCTGAACGAATCGCCGACCCGAGCCCCGGCGACTGGACTGAGGGGGAAGTCGTGCGGGCGTACGAACAGCGCGTACTGCCCCGGCGAGCAGGCGTACACGTACGCCACCTTGCGGCGCAGCGCGGCGCTGATCTTCTGCCGGCTCCACTGCTTGACGCTTGTGACGCCCATCGAGTCCTGCTCGATGCCCTCCCGGCAGGCGTCGATCAGGAAGACGACGTGCTCGGCAGGCGTCTCGTCGAGGTGCTCACGCCAGTCGATCGCCACGCACCCCGCCTCGAAGGGATGTGTGTCCTCGTCGATGTCCTCAGGTACGAGGTAGTCGCGCCCCTTGGCATGCACGCCATGCCCGCTCAGCAGGATGAACAGCGTGTCGCCCGGGTGAGCTCGCCTGAGGAAGCCGGCTACCCGGGCGTTCACGTAGTTCGCCGAGACCTGCTTGCCCCCTTCGCGCCCGGCCAGGACCTGCACGTCGTCGAATCCACGGTCTTCGAGCACCGATCCGAGCCGAGCGAGGTCGGCCGGGATGAAGGGGAGGGGAGGGACACCGCGCATCTCGTAGTCGCTGGCCCCGATGAGGAGGGCTCTGTGACGCGCCATCGCACCGGTCACTGCTTGAAGACGAGTGTGATGCCGTGGCCGCGCTGCGTCTGGGCAGAACCGATGAACTGCACACCGCCGCTCGCCGTCACCTGGAACGACAGGTGTGCCTCCCGTAGGGGCAGCGGTCCGCCTCGGGCGGCGGCCTCGGTGAACACCTGCTGCAAGGCGTCCACGGCCTCGGCGAGGTTCTTACGCAGGGGCCCCAGAGGGACGCTCCTCAGCCGCGCTTCACCGTCCCCACCGCCGAACAGGCCCATGGAGTCGCCGTCGTCGTGGAGTCCGTCTTGATCGTCGTACGAAACCCAGAAGGGCAGGGCCGTTACTCCGGACGCATCGGCAGCTGAGCTCACGAATCCCCCTTGGACGGTGACAGCAAGTCCACTGTACGGAGACGGAGGGTGATTCATGGTCAGGAGCGTCGATCCGATGCCGGTCGATCGTTGGCGGCCATCAGTTTCATACCCACCAGCGATGAACGGGTCGTCACTGATCATCGAGGGACGCCTGCCGGGCGAGGAATTCCTCGAACGCCGCCTTCTGCTTCAGATCCATGAAGCCTTGGCGGACATGGCGAGCCTGCTCCTGGAGCCAGTGCGCCTCGTCGGGATCCAGTAGTTCGGCGACCACAACGCCTTTGCGAGCAACCGCCGTGCGCCCTCCTACGCGACGACGAAAGAGCGTGAACGCGCCAAACTCCACTGGGTGGGCCAGATCCGGCTCCTGCGCCACGGCCCGGTTCTCGTCCTCGGGGCCACTCGTCGGGTAACCGGCGGGGGCCCAATGCTCCCACAGCGCCAGCGTGGCCGCAGGAACCAACACCGCGCGTTCCGCCTCTTCACGCCCCTCCCACATGAACGTGACAGTGACGGGCTCGCCGACCGTCTCGGCCAACCCGAGCACCCTCTCCACCTCATCGTTGATCGGATGACCCACCACCACATCGATCTCAATGCCCATGCGGCTGAGGCTACTTGCCGCTTCTGACAGGCCGGCCCAAAACTCCTGCGCCTCCTCGAGCACGGCGCATCGGGGGGAGGGTACGAAACCTGTGATAAGACCGTGTCCTACGTGGTGAGGCGGACGTTGACCCGGTATGGGGCGGGGAACGTGGAGTTGGACCGTGCCGGAGGGACTGTGGGAGATCGCGAAGCCGCTGATCCCACCGTCGCGGGTGCGGCCGCAGGGCGGCGGAACGTCGGATACGCCTGATGAGACGCTGTTCGCGGCTTTATCTACGTCCTGGTGAGCGGTTGCGCCTGGCGGGCGTTACCCCTGCTTCGGGATATCGAAGTCGACCGCTCATCGCCGGTTCCTGATCTGGTCCAGGGCTGGCGTCTGGGGCCGCCTGCACGAGGCAGTCTTGCACCGGTTGGACGACGCCGGCCTCATCGACGTCACCCGTGTCGTCCTCGACACCGCCCATGTCCGCGCTAAAAAGGGGGCGACACACAGGTCCGAGCCCCGTGGACCGGGGCAAGCCGGGTTCCAGGATGCACATCCTGTCGGACGCGAACGGACTGCCCCTCCTCGTCGGCGTCTCCGCTGGCAACGTCCACGACAGCGAAGGGCTGAAGCACATGGTCGAGGGCCACCAGAAGCAACACGACCCTCACCGCGGCCGGTACTTCAAACTGCAGCGGCTCCACGCGGACAAGGCGTACGTCGGCCCCCACCTGCGAAGATGGCTATGAGGGAAGCACATCGGCGTGCGCATCGCCCGCATAGGAGTCGAGTCCAGTGAACGATTAGGGCGCCGCCGCTGGGTCATCGAACGCACCATGTCATGGCTGTCCGGCTACCGGCGCCTCAGCCCACGCTACGAACGAAATCCCCGCAATCACCTGGCATTTCTCGGAGTTGCCGCAGCCCTGTGCTGCTACAAGCGGCTCGTCCGCCTCACCACGTAGGACACGGTCTGAGGCGCGTACCGATGCGTGGTCAATCTGCGGGATTATCCCTCTCGGTAGGGCCTGTATCGTAGAACTTCTTGCGGGACGCGCGTGCAACTGGCGGACGAGGAGCGAGAGTTCATCGAGCCGTACCTGCCGATCGGCGACTACGGCCTGTACCCCGAGCGGCTGCGGCAGCAGTTCGAGGGTGTGATCTGGCGGTTCAAGACGGGCGGGCAGTGGCGGGAGATGCCGACGGAATTCGGTGCCTGGTCAACCGTTCACAACCGCTTCCGGCAGTGGCGGGGGAGGCGCGACGGCAGTGGGTGCGGGACGCCCGTGTCTTCAAAGCCCTGCTGGAGGGACTGATCGCGGAAGCTGCGCAGCGGGGTGAGGTGGACCTGTCCCTGGTCAGCATCGACTCCACCACTGCGCGCGCTCACCACGGCGCTGCAGGCAACCACCTGGGCCAGGACGTCGTCACAGTCCTGGAGAAAGCTGCAGCCGCCGAAGAGAAGGCCAGGTCAAAGGGGGCGGTCGCGAAGGACATGCGGGCAGGACTCCGAGACCGATCCCGCGCGTGAAGAACGAAGACGCATCCGGCGTCGACGGAAATTCCGACTGAAGGTCGCCCTCCTCGGGCGCTCCAGGGGCGGGGAGACAGCTGCGACATCCGGTAGCACGATACTGACGCACACCGCATGTGCGGCCCGGGGCCGGCACACCGGAGAACGGAGACACGCAGTGACTTCCGGCGGGATCACATGGATAGCCGACGAGGACATTTCCTGGCTCGGCTACTACATCAAGCTGGCCCGGGGCCTGACCGGCGAACAACTCGCCGCTCGCCTCGCTCCAGGCGGCCCCGCGCCGGTCGAGGCCACCACCGGGCCGCAGGCCGAAGATCTCATCGACAGGCTCGACGCCGAGCGCGGCGACACCGACAGCATCGCCGTCCGCTACGGCGACCACGTCGGCCTGGGCTTCGCCATCGCTTACGGCCACTGGCCATCCGTCCTCGGGCCCGCCTACCACGACGGGACATCCCGAGACGGGGTCCACGTCTTCGAGCTCTACTACGAGAAGCAGAACCCGAAGGTCCCGCCACCGGCATTCGCCTACTTCCACGACGACCACTACGTGTGCGGCTTCGACATGTACATGCACACCTGGTCGCAGGAGATCACCGGCCCCGGCGCCGACCTCATCCGCGCTGACATCAACACGGCCGGCATCCCGGAGGAACGGAACAGGGACACGGCGCACCGTGCCTCTCTCGCCGTGCTGGAGCGGCGCTTCGAACTGGCGCTGCCGCGTGAACTGATCCTCGACGCGTCGCTTACCACCGCGCTCGTGAGAGGGCAGTCGCGATGAGCTCAGCTGACCAGGGCGAAATCCTCCAGAACGATCCCGAAGACCCCATGCGCATGGCCATGCGGCAGACGATGGGGGTCTTCTCCGAGCTGGAGCAACCATCGAGCGTGGCCGCTCTGGGCTTGGTGATGGTGAAGTATCCCGGCGCGTCGGGTCCCTGCTGGCTAGGCACCGCTGCTGGGAAGACGCGTCAGCCCCAGGTCCTCGGCCAGCAGAACCGTGGACAGGCGATCGCGCGTCCCTAGCTTGCGGTAGAGCCTGTCCAGGTGCGCGTGGACGGTACGCACGGAGATGCCCAGGCGGCGCGCGATGGCCGCGGCGGTCAGCCCCTCGGCCAGCACGTTGAGCACGGTGAGCTCACGAGGGGTGATTCCAAGCTCTCTGGCCTTCTGTTCCGGGTCGGTCGCCTCGCCATCGCCCTCGTCGGCCTGCCGCAGTCGGCGCATCTCCCGCACGTGGATGTCGGCGCTTCGCAGCAGGGGCTGAAGCCGTGCCGCGAGAGCAGTCTCGCGACGGGTGAAGTCCTTGCCCGGGCGCCCCATTATGAAGCCGCGGATCACTTCTCCGGTCGTGGGCAGCGGCAGCGCCATCTGTCGCGTGGTCCCGTAGATTTCGTAGGCCTCGTGGTAGCAGTCCGACCTCAACCAGTCCGCACGATCGCAGACTTCGTCCACGGTGGCGGGGCGCCGTTGGCCGCTCGCGGTGTAGCGAAAGAGCGGATGCTCTTGCTGCATGCGCCGCCCGACAAGTTCTGCGAGCGGGGTGCGCCCCACCCACTCGGGTGCCCAACCTTCCGAGTGACCGGTTCGCTGCCGCCAGCGCAAGTCCACGAAGATGGTCGTTGTCGCGTGAAGCACCTCAAGTATCTCTTGGCCGATCAGATGCCACATTGATTCAGGGGCCCGGCTCTCCAGGACCGCTACCGCCATGTCCAGCATGCGCTCGTAGTCACGCTGCGATAAGTCAGCCATACCCGCTAGCGTCCCGCAAGTAATTGATCCTTTCTAGGTAATTCTCTCTATATCTCTCATGCCATCGGGGCGGGCAGCATGTATTCACACGGAAGCATTCACACATCCGTCCGAGCACCCGCCCAACTGAAACCTCACCTCACGGAGGTCCGTCATGCCTCAAAGGGAAACAGGACAGCGCACCTCACCGCTCGGAGGAGATCCGGCAGTTGAGCCCGACACGTTGAGGGACGGAACGATCCTCACCTCGTCCACGGACGGCGTCCCCTATCTCTTCCAAGGCGGTCGGCGGAAGCGAATCCTCAGCCCCGCCGGCGTCCTGGCGGCCGGAGTCGACCTCCACTCGAGCGCGGCACAGCAGTTGACACTGTCCGAGGAGCAGCTTCGGCGGATTCCGTCCGCTGGCCTGCTCGCGCCCGCGGGAACCCGCCATTTCGACTCGGGGCTGATGCACCTCGGGGCGAACCACTGGATGCGTACCTGGGGGGTCCTGGAACTCGGTACCGGCCAGATAGCCGCCCAGACCCGCACGGCCACCTTCACCTGGTTCGGTGGCTATCACGGCGCCACGTACGTCATCTTCAGTGATGCGCACGACGCTCCCGTCTTCCAGTCCGGTTTCCACCGCTACGGCGTGGACGGGACGGTGATCGGCACATCGGACCGGACGGACGCCTGGTGGGAGAGCATGCCGCCGGCCGACACCGCCCGGATCACGCGCCATGCCATCTTCTTGACGTGGGCGCCCGATTCGTTCGAAAAGATCCTCGGCCGCTGGGCCGAGTCCGGCGAGAAGGTGGCGTCCCTGGTTTCCAGTGTGGCTGCCGTGGCGGCGGTCTTCGCGGGTTGAACACATCACATGGGTTGAAAAGCCGAGAACACCACACACTTCGAGGAGTAGGAACATGCCCGAATACCGGATTCAGGTAGTCACGGGGAAGGTCGACAGTGCCGGAACCGACGCGAACGTCTATCTGACGATCTACGGAAGCGCCGGCAGCAGCGAGGAAATCCACCTCGAAAGCGGCCGGGACGACTTCGAACGAGCCAGCGTATCCAATTTCATCCATACGCTGCGGGACCTGGGCGACCTGCAGAAAGTCCGGATCCGTCACGACAACACCGGGCGGTGGCCAGGCTGGTTCCTGGAGCGGATCGTCATCCGCAATGAGGAAGCCGACAAGGAATGGTCGTTCCCCTGCTCGTTGTGGCTCTCAACCGACGAGCACGACGAACAGATCGACCGGATCCTCGACCTCGCCTGACCCGATCCGCCCGCGGGGTTATCGGCAGCATCATCGGAGTGCACGCCAGCGCTGCGCGGACCTGAGGGGCCGGGGCAGTCTCTCTCCGCGCAGCTGCCCCAACAGCCAGTACTCGCAGCGAGTGTCTCGGCGTAGAGAGGCATGCATGCTGCGGCCGGTGTCTGTCTGTCGCATCTCAACAGTCAGCCCGAGCTTGGAGCCGGACAGGCTCTTGCCGAATCAGACACATCGAGGGAGAGCGAGTCAACGATGCACCATCCCATATGGCGCAGGGCTTCCGGACTGATCGTCGCAGTGTTCTCGGCTTGCGGCCTGACGGTCGGCTCCGCAGCCGCTGACGTCCATACACCCAGCCGTACGCAGACACTCCAGCCCCTGGTGACCAGCTACCAACTAGTGCTGAAGTCCGGCGGTCGATGCCTGGAATCCCCGCTGCAGAGCGATCCCACCGACGCAGTGTTCCAGTGGCCCTGTCACGCAGGCTCTCATCAACAGTGGTACTTGCAGTACGCGAGCGACGGTTACTACCTGATCCGCAGTCTGTACGACGGCAACTGCCTTGACGTTGCCGGCGGCACGGCGAACGGAGCGCCGGTGATTGCCTGGTCCGGAGGCTGCCACGGCGCCACCAACCAGCAGTGGCGACTGGCGTACCGCGGCAACGGCTACTACGAAGTCGTTGCCCGGCACAGCGCCAAGTGCCTGGACATGCCTCCGGGCGGCAGCGGCACCTACGCCCACCAGTGGCAGTGCCACGGCGGAGACAACCAGCAGTGGCAACTCCGTTGACCCAGCCACAGCGGTTCCGCGCCGGCCCCTGAAGTCCCGGTGCCATCATCGGGACTGTAAGACGTTCGGTGTAACTCCCGATCACGGAAGATGCATCGATGACCAGTGAGAACGCGTCCGGGTATGAGGCTGTTGAGTCGACAGCGGCTGTGTCGGCGAAGGCCGTGGACGACCAACTGATCGACGAACTGGTGACGCGGGCCCAGGCCGAGGGCCTGCAGCTGACCGGCCAAGGCAGGCTGCTCCAGCAGCTGACCAAGCGGCTGCTGGAGTCTGCACTGGAGGGCGAGATTACCGACCACGTCGGCTATGACAAGCACGATCCCGCAGGCAAGGACGGCGGCAACTCCCGCAACGGCAAACGCTCCAAGACCGTGCTGACCGACGTCGGCCCGGTGGGGATAACCGTGCCCCGCGACCGGGACGGCTCCTTCGAACCGAAGATCGTAAAGAAGCGGCAGACACGCCTGACCGGCGTCGACGAAATGGTCATCTCGCTGGCCGCGAAGGGCTTGACCACCGGCGAGGTCCAGGCCCACCTGGCGGAAGCCTATGGCGCCGAGGTCTCCCGGCAGACCATCTTCACCATCACCGACAAGGTCCCGGAGGGCATGGCCGAACGGCAGAGCCGTCCTCTCGGCGCCGTCTGTCCGGTGGTCTTCATCGACGCCATCCACGTAAAGATCCGCGACGGCGCGGTCGCCAACCGGCCCGTCTACGCGGCCCTGGCCGTCACCACCAAGGGCTGGCGGGAGATCCTGGGCCTGTGGGCGGGTGACGGCGGTGAGGGCGCCAAGCACTGGCTGCACATCCTCACCGAGATCAAGAACCGCGGCGTCGTGACGTGCTGATGCTGGTCTGCGACGGGCTCAAGGGCCTGCCCGAGGCAGTGGAGACCGTCTGGCCGAAGACGATCGTTCAGACCTGCGTGGTCCACCTGCTGCGGAACTCCTTCCGCTATGCCGCCCGCCAGGACTGGGACAAGATCGCCAAGCTCCTCAAACCCGTCTACACCGCCCCCACCGAAGGAGCCGCCCTGGAGCTGTTCGCCGAGTTCGTCGACGCCTGGGGCAGGAAGTATCCGGCCATCGTCAAACTGTGGGAGAACGCCTGGGAGGAGTTCACCCCCGTTACTGCGGTTCGACACCGAGGTCCGCCGCATCGTCTGCACGCTGAATGCGATCGAGCCTGGTCGACGCCCGCATCCGGCGAGCTGTGAAGGCCGCGGACACTTTCCGAACGAGCAGGCTGCCCTGAAGGGCGTCGACATGGCGATCATGTCACTCGATCCCACCGGGAAGGGGCAGGCCCGCTGGACCATGCGCTGGAAGACCGCGCTGAACGCCTTCGACATCACCTTCGACGGCCGCCTATCGGCGGCCCGTCAGTAAACCCCAACTACCGCAGTTACACCACTCGTTCGACAGTCCCGCGCAGCCGGCTGTATGGAAACGTGGACCCGCACTCTGTGCGAGCAGACGGCAAGGGCTCGGGAGCGGGTGGATGCGAGCGGTGAGGAGCCTTGGGCAGTGCACGGCGGATCACGCTCCGAAAGCCCACCTCGCCCGCTCGTGCTTCGCCGGACGCGGCTTAGCGGACAGCCAGAGTTGGGCTGTCCGCTGCCCAGGATCTTCCGGGGGTGCCTCTATGTCTTTCGTCAAGCGAGGCGCGGGGTTCTGGCTTCGTCCCGGCAGTAGCGGGTGGCGCGGTCCCCTTGCCCGGTGGCGAGGGATCAGGCACCACCGGCTTCGCGGGCTGCGCGGCGGAAGGAGCCCGGCGGTACGCCGTGCTCACGCTTGAAGGCGTGGGCGAAGGCGTATTCGGAGGCGTAGCCGACCTGTCGGGCGACTGAGGCGATGGGCGCGTCGGTCTCACGCAGCAGACGGGAGGCCGTGCTCAGACGCCACCAGGTGAGGTAGGCGATGGGTGATCGGCCGACGTAGGCCGTGAAGCGTTCCGCGAAGGTGGTGCGCGAGAGCCCGACGCTCTCCGCCAGATCGCGCACGGTCCAGGCGCGGGCCGGATCGCGGTGCAGGCGGTCCAGCGCGGCGCCTACGGCCGGGTCCTTGAGAGCGGCACACCAACCACCGGCCTCCTGCGGGCACTGGGCCTCCAGCCACACCCGTAGTGCGTACACCAGCAGGAGGTCGAGGAGGGCCGGCAACGTGGCCTGCGCCCCGGGACGGTCCTCAAGGGTGTCGGTGCCCAACAGGCCGAGCACCGCGCTGAGTTCCCCGTGCTCCCGACCCAGCTCTGCCGGGATGTGGACGACATCGGGAAGGCCGCGCAGAAAGGGGTGCACGGCTCCGCGTCGGAGCCGGTAGGCGCCACACAGCAGGAGCGTGTCGTCGAAGGACCGGCCTGGGTGCGCGAGGGTGGGGTGGGTGACCCTGCCGACAAGCGTGTCCGTCTGCGCAGGGGCCGGGGGCAGGGCCTCCAAGGGGCGGTCCGGCGTATCGCTCATGCCGTGGACGCTGCCGTGCGCCAGCAAGACCACGTCCCCGGCGGACATGCGGGCGGGACGCCCGGATGGAGGTATCAGCCAGCACGCTCCGCTCAGCACCACGTGGAAGCCGGCTCCCGGGTACGGACCGTATCTGCTGCCCCATCGGCCGCTGTAGCGGGAGCGGGTGAGCTTGGCGTGACCGGCCTTCATCGTCGCGATCACATCACTTAACACGTCCATGCCCAACGGTATCCCGCTTCCGGACTGCCGGACGATCACGCAAGAAACGCGGCGCCGCACGCATGGGAGCACCCGTGCGCCGCTCCGTACGGTCGTTGTCACGGCCCAGCGGCCGACCCGCCGGCAGTCAACGCCATCCCGAGCTCACACCGGCGAACCGGGCCTGCGGTCCCGCAGGCGCACGGGCACGAACTGCTCTGCTCGCCACGAAGCAATCCGCACACCAACAAGGAGCGAACCATGAAGGCTTTCGGCAAGAAGCTGACGATGACGGCGGCAGCACTGGGAACGGCCGCGGGACTCGTCACCGCGGTGGCACCGAGCGCCCAGGCGGCCGGCAGCTACAACATCCGTATCGACGTACGGGAGACGGCGTTCGTCTCCGACTACTGCCTCCTCACCGACACGAGCGGCAACAGCCGGGCCCACTGCAGCGGGAACAAGGGCGCCTACAGCTCCTTCCGTCTGGGAGTGGTGCACAGCCCCGGTGACCGGGCCTGGATCGACGTCAACATCGTGGGCGGCGCGGATCGCAAGGGCATAGACCTGCACGGCAAGCACTACCTCCGGGTCTCCGGCAACCTCGCCGGCGTGCAGGTGTGCGGGTGGAGCAGCCTTGACTCATACCGCAGCGGCCAGGCCGGAGCCTCCCTTCACGGCGGCGGCTTCTGCGCGGGCGGCTGAGCCCGCGGCCTCAGCGGGTGACCGGGTTCGATTTCTCCTCGACCGTAGAAGTCGAACGAGTCGCCAACCCTCGGACGCTCCGCGTCACGTCGTCCGCGCGCAGGCCGATGCCGTCGGCGAACCGGTCCGGCTTCCGAGCCGTCGCGACGAGTGAGGCGAGCCCGTGGCCGATGGTCCAGTTCTGTGCCAGCCGGTCGGCCTCTGGGCGGCCGGACCCCGGGAGGGGTCCGGGCCCCGGAGGCCGGAGCCCGGGTTCCCGAACAGGGCTCGTGCGGTGCTGGCCAGGGCGATGGCGCCGTACGCACGCATCCACATGTCTTCGTCGCCGCGCTGTCAATGATGCGTGACTGCGAGATCCGCGAGATCACCAAAGATGCTCTCACCGAGTACTTCGGCAACCCGGCGGTGAAGTCGGTCAAACGCAAGCTCGATCCCGACCTGCCCACCGCTCGCTGGTGGATCGTCGCACCGGTTGCCCAGGCCGTCGAAACGGCCATGCACCTGTCGATGAGCGACACCCTTGCCTTCGCGGCGGTCACCCCGCGCTTTCACGGCAGCGGCTTCACCAGCCAGACCGCCATCAGGTGCTTCATCAAGCACGTCAACCGTCATCGGAGCGTCACCGGGCTTGCCGAGATCCCTCCCAGCAAGGTCACCCCGAACATGTTCCGCCGGACCATGGCCATGCTGACGCGCGACTATCCCGGATCGGAAATCGCTGTCGGCATGCAGCTCAAGCACGCAGCCACCCGAGCGCTGGCCATTCGCTGGCCCCAGGGCTACATGGATCACGACCCCTCCTGGGCCCGCCTCCTCCTCGCCACCGCCATCGCCGAACGTCGGTTCCAACGGCTGAGGGGCCTTTTCGACGCCGACAGCCGCGGCGAGGCTATCGGCTCCGGGCCCGGTGCTGACCAGAGGCGTTTCGCCTTCGCTGCCGTCCGAGAGAAGGCCGAAGCCCTCCGAGCGAGTGGAAAGGCCCAGAGAGGAGATATTCGTGTCGAAGACGGCCTGCTCAAACGCACGCATCTCTCGATCCGGTTCGGAAAGCTCAACCACTGCACCCTGGACGAGAACAATCCCGTCGGCGCGAAGTGCCTCGAAGACGCCATCGTGCCCCCAGGACACCGAGGGCCACTCATCGACCGCTGCCAGCCCGCACGCTGCAGCAACAGCATCATCGCCCCGGAGCACCTGCCTATCTGGCAGGCCGAGCACGCCTCCCTGACCAAACTGCGGAGCCTCCCCACACTTCCGGCGAACCGCAAAGCCCTGATCGACCAGCAGATCCGCGACGTCGAGATCGGGCTCACCAAGGCAGGAGAAACATGACCGTCCCAACCCGGCCCGGTTTCTCCGCCATGGCCGAGAAGGCCCTTCGAGAGGCCATGGAACGGCTCTGCAGTGGTCGGCCCGTCCGCACCGACGGCAAGCTCACCAAGCAGAATCTCTGGCGGGAGGCGGGCGTCAGCCGGGCCACGATGAACCGGGCAACCGCAGTGCTCGTCGACTGGGATAATCACGTCAGCCAGAGCGCGGCAAGCAAACACGACCAGGCCCAGGCCGCAGAGATCGCCCGCCTCCGCCGCCAACTGCGAGACAACCGACATGAGCGACAACGACTCCAAGACGAAGTCGCCGCCGCCGCCACGGTCATCGCGGCCCTGCTCGCGGGGAACACGGTCCTCCGCGAGCAGATCGCCCAACGCTCAGCCGTCGTCATCCCGCTCGACCGAGCACACGCCACACGCGAGTGAAGGTGGCTCGGAACCAGCCTGGGGCCGGCGGGCTGACATGGTGAGGTGCGCGCGAGGGATTGCGGCTCCCGCGTGACCCGGATGCCGGCGATCCGAACGACGACGGCGCGGGCCGTCCGATGCGGGACATGGCTGCGGGGCTACTTGGATTCGACGTGTCCTACTGGGTCGGTTCCGGTCGTCAGTGCTTCGCAGGCGGTCTGCCACGTGCGGGCGCCGGGGTGGAGCTGGGTGTGGAGGTAGGCCGCGGTGAGCTGGGCGAGGGCGGCGACTCGCTCGGGGTTTTCGTCGGTGGTCTCGGCGGCGTCGTAGCCGGCGATTCCGCCGAGTCCGTGTTCCGCGTCGAACAGGGTGAGCAGGGTTTTCGGGCCGGGGGCGAGGGTGTAGGGGTCGGCGTGCCAGTCCGGCCCCATGTCTGTGAAGTGCCGGGAGTCGTCCTTGTCGCCGGCGACGACCAGTGCGGGTGCGGTCATCGTGGAGAAGTCGACGGCCCCGATGATCGGCCACTGCTCGGCCATGGGCCCGTTGAGGACTTCGCCGCCCCTGCCGGGGGCGGCGAGCAGTACGCCCGCCTTGATCCGGGGCTCGACGAGGTGTACCACGCTGCCGGTGTCGGGGTCGTTGAGCCCGGCGCCCAGCAGGAGGGCGGCGGTGAAGCCGCCGAGCGAGTGTCCGGCGAGGGCGACCTTGGTGGCGTCGATCCTCCCCGCGAGGTGTGGCACGGTGCGCTCGATCACGTCGAGCCGGTCCAGGATGTGGGTCATGTCCTCGGCGCGGGAGCGCCAGAAGTCGGGTGCGCCGGGCGCGTCGGCGACCAGGTGGCTCAGGGTCCGGGAAGTGAGGTGGGTGGGCTGGACGACGGCGAATCCGTGGGCGGCCCAGAAGTTGGCGAGCGGCGCGTATCCGTTGAGCGAGGAGAGGTGGTGCGAGGGGCCGTGACCGTGGGAGAGGAGGATGACGGGAAGGCCGGTTCCGGTCGCGGGTGCGGAGACGCGTACGTGGAGGTCCACGGGACGTCCGGGCACGGAAAGGACTACGGGACTGAAGGACTGGACCGGGACGGGCGTGCCCGAGGTGTCGGCGCTGGTGGCAGTGGATGTGCTCACGATGTGGATTCCCTTTCGGTGGCATCTGCCGTCCGCGGGTCTTCGGCGACCGGCGACGGACAGGGCGGTCAGGAGCGGCCCGCTTCGGCTAACCTGAAGCGGAGCGCTGCTCCACTTAGGTTCCGGAGCGATGCTCCGTTTTGTCAATCGGTATGGAAGGACTGCGTGGTGGCCACGGAGAGCCCAGCAGGGGAGTCGCCGTCCCGAGGCAAGCGGGCCGACGCGCAGCGCAACCGGCAGACGGTGCTCGCTGCCGCCGCCGAGGTGTTCGTCATTTCCGGCGTCGACGCGCCGATCCGCCAGATCGCGGCCCGGGCCGGCGTCGGGATGGCCACGATCTACCGCCACTTCCCGACGCGGGCGGATCTCGTCACCGCCGTCTATCGCCACCAGATCGAGGAATGCGCTGAGGCCGGCCCGAACCTGCTGGCCAGTGCCGACTCCCCGTTCGATGCGCTGCGCCAGTGGATCGACCTCTTCGTCGACTTCCTGGTCACCAAGCACGGACTCGCCGACGCCCTGCAGTCCGACAGCGACCGCTTCGCCGCGCTGCACGCCTACTTCCTCGACCGCCTGCTGCCCGTCTGTGCCCAACTGCTTGACGCTGCGGTCGAGGCCGGCGACATCAGGCCCGGCACGCAGCCATACGAGCTGATGCGCGGCATCGGCAACCTCTGCATCGGACGGGACAACGACCCCCGCTACGATCCCCGACGCCTGATCGCTCTCCTCCTCCTGGGACTCCGGCGACCTCACGCGTCCTGATGCCGACGAGCGACATTGCGATTTGGTTCTTCCGCGACTTCCACGCGATCTGAGCGGCCGCCTCTCAACAGCCTCATACCCGGACACGTCTCACTGGTCATCGATGCATCTTTCATGCACGGGAGTTGCACCGCACGTCTTACAGTCCCGCGGAAGGTCGCCGTGTGGGACCTGGCGGGCGGACCTCCCTCTCAGACGCGGAAGTGCAGGATGCGTTGAAGGAGGTTGAGGGTGGGCTCGGCCCAAGCGAGGGCGTCCAGGCCCGAGGTGAGGTTACTGGGCGGCTGGTTGATCAGTGTGTCGCGGCGGATGAGCCGGGCGAAGTCGACGGTGACAGGGTCTGCTCGCAGGCTGCCGTCGAAGTGGAGGAACTCCACGCCGGCCCGCCGCATGATGGTGATCAGTTCCTGGGCGAGAATGCCGTATCCGACGGTGGTGGGGTGGATGCCGTCGAGGGAGAACAGGCCTCCGTCGGTGCGCCGGGCCCCGTCACTGGTCAGGAAGTGGGAGTTCGGTGGCGGGCTCAACGCCTGCAACTGCGGCGGCAGCGGGTAGGGCTGCCACCATGGGGGCCGGGCCAAGTGGTCTTCGATGTAGCGGCGTGAGGCCAGCCGGTCGAGCAGGCCGGCGGTGTCCAGGAGGTACCAGTCGCGGCCGTCCCGCCTCGCCGCGCGCACCTGGTCGGTGATGGCCTCGTTGTACAGGTCAATGGCCCGGTCGACGTCCTCGGCCTGCCGACCTGTCAGATGCGGGTGCAGCAGCGGGTTGAAGTCGCGGTCGCTGATCCAGGGCCGGGTGTAATACAGGAAGTATCGCGAGCCCGGCTCGGTCCTTCCCGCCACGCCCCGAGCCAGCGGGGCAATGGTGACGTGCGGCACGGTGCACCAGATGACGTGGCGGGCCCTTATCTCGCGCACCCGGTCGGCGACCTCTTTCAGTTCCACCCGGAAGTGCTTGGGCGTCCACACCGTGTACGGGCGCTTGCCGCGCAGGTCCTGGAATCCCTCACCGCTCCACACCACCTTCAGCTGGGTCACGGTTTGCAGGGCGTTGTTGGCGCCGAGGAAGACGATCAGCGTCTCGATGCCGTGCTCCTGTCCGTCGTCTCGCTCCTCGCCGAGCCGCCGAGCCGCGTCCAGCAGTGTCAGCCGTCCGTCGCCGTCGACGCTATCCGAGGGCAGGACCCGCAGGGCCGCCCGGTCGCCGCTGTTCTCCACGAACTGCCGCAGCCAGTGGTCCTTGGGCGCCGCAAGGGCGTCCCGGCAGGTCTTCGCAGTCCGCTCGAGCACATCGCGCAGGTCCCAGCCATACACCGCAAGGTTGTGGTTGATGAAGCTGGTGCGGGGGGCGACAGCGCCCGGCCCGCGCTCCCAGTAGTCTTCCAACCCGTCCATGAACCTGCGGGCTTGGAACAGTGCAAGAGGCGTCTCCCACCAATCGAGGTCCTGCCCGAAGCGTCCCGACAACTCGCGCAGTAGCAGTTCGACGTTGAGCGGCAGGCCTCCGTAGCCGGGGTAAGCGGGGTAGCGGAAGTTCCTGCCCCAGCCCAGCTCGTCGGCGATGATCGCCGGGTATGACAGGTCGGTGTTGAAGATCGCCCCACTTTGGAAGCCGTGTGTGAGTGAATCGCCGATCGTCACCAGCCGGTGACGGACCGGCGGCCCCTGCCCGGCAGGGCGGACATCGACGCCCAGCGTGGGGTCGGTCACCGGCTTCCGCGGCGATTGGCCTCGGCCCGCCTCTACTTCCTGCGGAGTGTCCGCAGCGCGCACATCATTGGTCATGGCGTCCCTCCGGAAATGGACACGACCGCCGACGCCCGATGCCTCCTCGGACAGGCACCCTCGGCGAGGACGTGCCCCTGCATGTAAAAAGGCTTCTCGCCGCGAATGACCTAATTGTCTCTCTTATTGGGTTTTTCCTCATCGGGATCAGCGGCACCACGGGCGGGTGCTCGCCGCGGGACTGGCCATCGCGCCCACGCGATGCGTGAGCTCAGCTACCGCCGCAGGTGAGCTCGAAGGCGCCCAGCAGTTCGAGCGGCACCTGATTGGTGCGCTCATTGCCGCAGGTGACGCAGGCAAGCCAGCTGCTCACACTCTTTTGGCGTCCGCACCAACCGCTGTTTCCTGCGAGGACGACGCGTCGTTGACGCCTCGGAAACGGGTGAGCAACGCCATGACACCATCCGCCCCACGTCGCCTGAACAGGGCCGGGGGATTCTCGTACAAGGGATCTCACCGGATACGAAGAGGCGAGTGCCATGGCACGCCAGTACTACCAGCGTGGTCACCTCGTCGAGGCTGAAGAGCTCGACGATGTAGTCGCGGTCAAGATGGGCAGGGGCTACCCCAGTCCTCCAGCCGCCGAGGTAGAGGCAGAACTGGGAAGCAGCGCCCGCAGGCAGATACGTGCGGCTGGCGTCGACGACGAGACGACCAACGCCTTTGCCCGCGCCAACTGGGTATTCCTCAGACCGAACCAGCGGACCCGCGAAGCGATCAGTGCAGGCGGGGAGATCCCTGGCGTAGAGGCGACCGGCAAGGCCGTCCGGCGGCCCAGCGGCAGGCTCGGTATCGCGACCGACGCGTTGACTGTCCAGCTGCGGCCGACGCTCTCGGAGGAGGAAGCCGAGATCGAGCTCGAGTCGGCTGGTTTGACCGTTGTCAACAAGCTCCACTTTGCGACGCATCTGTATGAGGTGCGCACCACAGCGTCACATGATGCTCTCGGGGCCTCCGTCGAGCTCCATGACAACGACCTCTTCGTCTTCGCCGAACCGTCGTTCATCGAGCACGTCCCCACCCGGTTCAGGCCCACCGGTGCCCAGTACCCCCGGCAGTGGCAATGGAGGAACGCCGGTACCAACGGCGGTACGCCGGACGCCGACGTCCACATCGAGTCGGCCTGGGATCGGACCTTCGGGGCCGGGATCCGAGTCGCCGTCATCGACAACGGCTTCGACGCGGAACACCCGGACCTCACCAACGGGGTGGATCCGTTGTCCGGATTCTTCATCAACGACGGGGCAGACGCGGTCTTCGTTCAAGGTATCTCAGGGATGCCCGACAGTGATCACGGCACCTTCTGCGCCGGCCTGGTCGGGGCCCGGCTCAACAACGGGGTGGGCGGCACAGGCGCGGCACCCGAGTGCAGCCTGATGCTCGTGGCATGCCTGACAGACCAGATCGGTTCGCAGGTGACACTCGCCCGCGCCGTGGCATACGCGGCCGACCCGTCGATGGAAGTTCCCGGGACCGGCCCTGAGAGTGGGGCAGACCTCCTTGTCAGCAGTCTGGGCCCTAACGGTGCGGACTGGGATCTGACGAGCGCCCTGGACCTTGCTCTCGAATTCGCCGCCACTCACGGCCGCCAGGGCAAGGGACTGCCGATCTTCTGGGCGGCGAGCAACGGCATGAACGTCGACATCACCAAGGATGAAGTGGTCTCCCATCCGGACGTGATCGCCGTGGTGCGGTCGACCAACAAGGATCGAGAGGACAACGCGGCACGCGGCCCAGAGGTCGAACTGATCGCACCCGGTGTCAACGTCCGCAGCACCAAATCCGGCGGCGGCTACGGAACGAGCACCGGCACCAGCTTCGCCGCTCCCTGTGCGGCCGGATGCGCCGCACTGGCGGTGTCGGTGAACCCCCACCTGACGAGAGACCAGCTGCGCGAGTTGATGCACAAGTCGGCCGACAAGATCGGAGGACCGGGAGTGCAGTACGACGCGGCCGGTCACAACGACGACTACGGCTTCGGCCGGGTAAACGCATCCGAGGCCGTCGCGCTCGCTGAGGGGATGAAGCCATGAACGAGAAACCGGACGTTGTCCGCTGCCGAGTCGTCGCTGAGAACGCTGAAGCGCTCAGGGAGTTCCTCCACGAGACCCAACCCGATGTCGGCTGCCGAGCCATCGCGCGAGGCACCCGGGCGGGCGTCGAACTGGACGTCTACCTCCGCCAGGACCAGCTTGGCCGGGCAAGAGCAGCCAAATCGGCACCGCTGGTAGACATCACCGAGGTCGAGAATGTCACGGAGAACTGGCGTAGCCGGAAGGAAGAGGTCGGTGGTGGTGACCGCTTTGCTGACCGGGACATCGTTCCGCATGGTCTCGGTCGGAAGGAGTGACTGTGTACCTCAACGTGGCCGAGATCGAATCGGCGATCACCACTTTGTACGGCGCTTACCCCGCGGCAACAGAAATCATCACTCCGCCCCACCCCACCCACGAGGGCCGAATAGCGAGGATGTTGCGGGTCGGGACGCAGCAAGCCGACGAGATGCCCGGACTCCTGCTGCTGGGCGGAATGCATGCCCGCGAGTGGGTGCCGCCCGACGCGCTGGTCTCGTTGGCAGCAGACCTACTCGAGGCATACAGCTTGGGCACCGGGCTCGCCTACGGGGCGTCGACGTTCACGGCGGCCCAGGTCACGCAGGTCGTGGAGAACGTCAATCTGTTCTTCTTCCCCTGTATCAACCCCGACGGCCGGGCCTTCAGCCAGACCACTTCCCCGATGTGGCGGAAGAACCGCCGACCGGCGCCCCACGGGTCCACGGACCCGTCTTGCACAGGGGTGGACCTCAACAGGAACTTCAACTTCCTCTGGGATCACACCGCGAAATTCGCCCCGGACGCGGATGTCCACACCTCGGACGACCCGTGCGATCCGCAGGTTTACCGAGGGCCAGCAGCTGCGTCGGAGCCCGAGACCCGCAACATTGTCTGGGCGCTCGACAGTCACCCGCAGATCCGGTGGATGGTCGACGTCCACAGCGCGGTTCCGGCGATCCTGCACAACTGGGGCGACGACCAGAATCAGTCCACCGCCCCTACCGACAACTTCCGCAACCCCGATCTCGATGCGGTACGGGGGCGGCCGGACGACGGCATCGGCGAGTTCATCCCCGAATCGGACCTGAAGATCGCTGTCGAACTGGCGGAGCAGATGAACGATGCGGTCCGTGCGGTGCGCGGTCTCGACTACGGAGTCGAGGCAGCCTACGGGCTGTACCCCACCTCGGGGACGAGCGACGACTACGCGTACAGCCGACACTTCACCAACCCGGTCGCCACGAAGGTGTTCAGCTACACGATCGAGTGCGGTGACAGGTTCCAACCAGTCTTCACCGAGGCCGAACAGGTCATCGAGGAGGTCTCGGCCGCGCTGCTGGCACTGGCACTGAACGCTCCCAAGGTCACCAACAGGGCGTAGCGGACGCTGGTATGGCCGTGCTCAAAGGACGACCAACTCGGCCAGATAGTCGAATTCCGCCATGGCCCGACGGCCTCCCCATAGGTGGGGACGACTCCTACACGGCGTTGTCCGAGCAACCTTCATGGCCAGGGCGCCGCGCGCAGGCGAGGACGACGTCAACAAAGGACGGAGAAGTTCTGTAGACCCAGGTGAGTCAGGAGCCAGCCTGCAACAAGCCGGATTTCGGTGGAGTGTCGGTAACCGTGAGGCAGCCGCTTCCAGCGGGCATCCTCGCTGCGGCCCGAGCCCCTGTCGGGGCAGACCGAGTTGCTCGCCGACCTGCCTCGAGTCAGGCCGTGGTCGCCTCCCCCCCCCGGGGGCCTGGCGCCGTTCCCAGCCCATATGACCTCGGCGAGCGCTACGGTTCGGGACAGACGACCGCCAGGAGCGGGTTACATCGGAATCGGCCAGTGCGGCCCCGCGCCACTCTGATTGGTCCTGAGGCTGCGTCCGCGAGGAGCTGGTCCATTGCCTCCAGCAGGCTGGTGAAGAGGATGTCGGGGGTAACAGAGAACCGGCGCCGGCCTCTCGCGGACGGCCGTGGTGCCGTCAACCTGGAGTCCGCCTGTCCGGGGCGAACCGGACCGGGGGTGACCGCACGAAGCGGCGGAACGGCATGGCTCCCTGCCGTCAGCGGCGCCTCGCGGCTGCACTCGAGTGGCCCAGCCCATACTCACGTTCACTCTTGCCCGACAGCCGTTGCACAGCGCGAGCATTCTGATACTTTCCGAGGTACGTGATCTTTTGTATCCATTTGTGGAGTAGTTGTGGTCCAGGTCATCACCTTCCAGGCGCCGGAGTCTATGGGCTTGCACAACATGTCCGAGAAGGAGATCGAGGCGTACGTCAAGGAAGCGGCCGCCCACGCATTGGCCCGCCTCCCTGACGACATCAGGCCCGCCGGCACCAACGCAGTCGCAATCGAGGCGATGCGGCCCGGCGTTGCCGCAGCAGCGCTGCCGCCCGTATGGAGGCGTGCTTGTGCCGAATGAGACCACCTGCCGCGCCGCCTGCCCGAACCCGTGCGACCTGACCGGAACGCCGGCGGCGGCCTGCGCTCGACGCGCCCGGTCCCGCGTCCCGCTCCTGGCGGCACATTGCGTATTCACCGTGTAGAAATGCGCTGGAGGGTCTGCGCGTGCGGCCTGGGACGTCGCCCGGGAGCGAGCGAACGGCGAAGGCCCACAACCGGCGCGCCCGTTACGGGCAGCCGCCGACCCGCGTGGCGCAGACCCTGACCGTCCCGGAGCCCAGGCATGCGTACCGGTGTGGTGCCGCACGAGTTCCGCCATGTGGGGGCCGTCCGGGAAGACCGCCCTTACACGCAGATGGCCTCCCGGCCGCACCGGTTCCGGGCCGGTGAAAGGAGCACCCGTCGCGGCTTCGCCATCCCCCGTATCCGCGCCGCCGGCCCCGGCGAGGCGTCCTGCCTCGCGCCCTTTCAGCGGATCCCGCCGGTCGGCACCGGCTCAAGATCATCAGATTCACACTCACTCTGCGGACCGTAAGGACCAGGATCACCATGGCCGCCATTCCCGTCACCCTGCACCGGGATCGCTTCGACCCCAGTCGGGTGAGAGCGCTTCGGCGCGGTGACTATCTGCTGGTGATGGACAGGGTTTCAGGCCACTGGGTGACGATCGACTCACCGACGGGGAAACTGCTGCCGCTCGTGACGTCGCCGGCCCACCGGCTGCCCGAACAGATCCGCGGCCCGGTCGCCCGACTGCGGGGACTGCTCGTCGAGCGGGGTATCGGGGTCATCGGGTCCGAGCGGCGATTCGAGGCACTCAACACGGTGATCCTCAAGCTGACCAATGCCTGCAACCACGCCTGTTCCTACTGCTACGACTACGAGACCTTCGAACGGGCCGTCGCGCTGTCACGGGACACGGCCGTGAGCGCCCTGCAGCAGGCCCTCGACCTCGCCGAGCAGGAATTGCAGGTGATCCTCCACGGCGGTGAGCCCATGCTGGTATGGCATCTGGTGGAGGAGCTCGTGACGACCGGCCGGCGACTCGCCGCCCGGCAGGGCAAACAAATCCGGTTCATGGGTCAGACGAATCTGTCCCGCCTCAGCGACGCAATCGTGGACTTCTCCCTCCGGAACGACATCACCTGGGGCGTGTCGGTCGACGGCGGGCCGGATCTTCACGACCACTTCCGAGTCGATCACAAGGGACGCGGCACATACGTTCATTTCTCCAGGGCCCTGGAACGGTACCCGGCCTTCGTCCGCGGATGCGGCGTCATGAGCACCATCACCTCCGCCAACCAGGGCAGACTCCTGGAGCTGGCCAGGCACTTCCGTGATCTCGCCATGAAATCGTGGGACTGGAGCCTGTTCCAGCCGACCGGCCGGGGACGGGAACGCCAGGCACAGTTCACCCTCGACCCCGTTTCCCTGGTCGGCGCGTGGGTCGAACTGTTCGACGCCGTCGAGGGCGGGGAGTTCGACGGCTTTCCCGTCCTGCCCGTCAAGAAGTACGTGGACAACTTCCTCGCCGGACCCGGGCGCAACATGTGCATGCGCCCGCAGTGCGGTGCCGGCCGTGACCTGCTGTCCGTCTCCGCCGACGGCACCGTCGAGGCGTGCGACTGCATCGATCCCACCGGCCCGCTATCCGACCTCGGCTCCGTCGAGGAGGGACTGGTCGCGGCCCGCAGCAGCGATACCGCTGCTCTCATCCGCAGCCGGGACCTCAGCGGCACCCAGTGTTCGGAGTGCATCTGGTACGGGGTCTGCGGAGGCACCTGCCTCGCACACGCCCCGGAACTCAACGGTGTCGGGCAGGAGTCCTGTGCGGTGGCGTTGTGCGCCTTTGACAAGATCTCCTACTCCCTGGCCCATACCCCGCATCTTCTCGGCTACCTGCGAACGTTGGGATGAACGATGCCTGGCATGGCCGGGGCCTTGCACCAGCTCTCCTACGATCCCTGCGCGAGCCGGGTATTTTGCCGGCGACCGCCCCAAGAAATCCGCTGCCTGGCCGATTGGGTATGCGAGCGCGATCCCTACGGGGAACTGCCGAGTCTTCGCGCCGCGCTGCGTCTGGTGGATCCGGGAAGCGACGACCCCCGCGATCACATCGGTCATCAGTTTTGGTGCGCCTGGCGTCAGGCCTCCTGGACGACGGGCACGGCCCGGCCGCTGCCGGCCACAGTGACGTCGGGACGGCATTGGCTGGAGGAGACCAGCGGTCATCCCACCGTCATGGTCACGCCCATGACGATGACCACGGCGGATGCGCTCCACACGTTCGCGGCCGTGTTCGCCGACCGGCCGGTGGTCGCCTTCGGCGAAGGCGCCGTGCCCCGGTACGGCGCACGGCTCTCCGTTGCGAACGGTGATGCCGGATCGATCCGGGACATCCTCGGACACCTTGCCGCCGGCGGCGTACTCGGCACCTACGCCGACTTCGTATACGCCGGCCGCAGTGTCCAGTTGACCACGCTGTTCGGACGTCCCCGTCCCCTCTCATCGGGATTCGTCGCCGCCGCATGCCGGCCCGGCACCATGCTGTTGCCGGCGTCCATGAGGTCCCTTGGCGGCGAGCAGATCGCGGTGGAATTCGACGAACCCCTCCTCGTGCAGGGAAAGCCCCGGGAGGCACGATCCGCACGGGAAAGCATGCGTCAACTGATCGCACATCTCCTAGAAGGGCTGATCCGCCGGAATCCGCAGCAATGGCTCCTTCTGCCGACGCTGACCTTCGACTGCCCCCAACTCGCCCGCGTCTGACCCCGCTGGGAGGGAAAACAACCGACGCAACCGTCCGAACACCACATTCCCCTGGGTTGGCCGTCGGGGAGTCTCAGCCAGACAGCGGAGTACTGCGCGGCCCGCCTGCACATGGCTGCCCAGGCGTGGGCAACGCCTCAGTGCAGCAGAAGGCGATGCGCCTAAAACGTGCTGCGCTCCTCGGCCTTGCCGCTCCGGGCGTCCCGTCCGCCCACACCAGCGGCCCTACATTCGGCGCCGGGCGGCACGGCCGGTCAGGGCTGACCTCCTGCATCCCCAGGCCCTCTCCTCGCGTGGTCATCCTCCCGCGCCCTGCTGCATTGCACCGCCAGCCCGAGACGGGCAAGCGGTAGATGAACGAGAGATGTTCGTGAGACGCGCTGAGAACGGTTGAGGCACACCATTCCGACATCGGTGATGGAGTCTTGTACTCATCTGATCCGACACCCTGCCCACACAGTCGGGAAGAGCATCGGATGGGTGTCCGGTCGGTACAGCACGGTATTCCCCGACGGGTGAGCTCCCCGGCAACCCAGGGGGTGCAGTGCAGTACTGACGGACCCCTCTCACTGCGAATCGGCCCACCAAAACCAGCGTGACGTTCATGTCATCGTGCGCCGGTTCTACTATGCCCAGCGCGACCACTGAGCCCGACAAAAAGCCATTCGTGCCTAAGTGGGCAGGATGATCAAAAACGACAGGAGAATGATCATGAGGCAGCAGGATGGGCGCGATGAGGCAAGGTGCCGGTCCGGCACCGCATTGCATATGCCTCATCAGGCGCCACCCGTCCACCGGGGCGAAGTCGCGGCTGCGGGTGTTCTGGGTACTAACCCTGGCGTCGCAGCGAACATTGTCGCCCCGCCCCTTTTCGGCTGGGACAGCAAATGGACAGGCGGAGGCCTCAATCCTCTCCACCCGTACATCGTCTCCTGACTGTTCGCGAGCCTACGTTCGCATCCAATCGACTCCGGCCTGCGGATACCTGCCCTTCACGGGCGCGCAGGAGGGGGCGCGACTCCGGGACCGGGCCGCGCCTCCTCCTTATCGGACCAGGACAAGGACGCCGGCGCGCCTGCCCGTTGCGCCAACGCTGAGCTGCTACAGCAGCGGAATCAACAGCGTCGAGTCAGGTTGATCATTGCTGCCGTCCATCGAACTGGTGGCATCCGAAGACTCGACCGACGAGTGCTCACCCGCAGCCAAGCTGCGAACGCCCGGAGCCTGTAGCCCAACACCGTCAGCAAGCTGCTCGACAGCAGGTGTCTTCGGGAGCTGCAGGCGAGCAGGCGACACGAGTCCTCGCGCCGGCCTGCGCCCCGCACGTAAGCGTTATCGAGGGCATACTCCCCGGTGCTGCGCACCGCACCAGCTGGGCCGCCCGGGTGACCACCGCGACTTCATCGGCGACACGCCCCCTTGACGGACGAGCAGTTTCTCGAGGCTTCCTGCCGGTTTGTGCGCGTGCGCACTCCCTCTGGGGGCCTCCACGTGTGGTACCGGGCCACCGGGAACCGCCAGTGGCTCTCTTCCGTCGGCTCCAGCCCGGGCCGTGCCCTGGCCTGGCAGGTCGACATCCGCGCCCAGGGCAGCTACATCATCGCCCCCGGCACCCTCGCCGACCGTTACACCTGCATCCCCGTTGGGGTGGCCCGCGATCCCGCCCCACTGCCTCTGTGGCTTGCCCAGGAACTGGATCGCACAGGGCACTTGCCCGCACCCAGTATTCCTGCTCCACGGCCCGTCCCGCCGCGCGCCCAGCAGGCTGTCCTCGCTGCCGGCGGCGGCCGCGGCCGAGCCGCGCACATCCTCGCTGTGGTCCTCACGCCGGTCGAGGCCTGCGGCCAGGTCGCCGAAGGCGCTGGGGTCTCTGACGCCTCAACCGTGCAGCCTTCCCCGTCGGTGGCTTCATCGCGGCCGGCCGACTCTCCCAGCGGGAAGCCGAGCAGGCCCTTCGGGAATCCGCAGCCGCAGCCCGCCCGGATCAGGAGCTGCGTATCCAGCAGATCATGCGCAGCGGCCTCGCCGCAGCCTTCAATAAGCCCTTCCACGCCACCGGGAGGCGCCCATGACGTCCTCCGGCAACGAGACCCTCTTCGACTTGACCCCGAAGCCGTGGCCGCTCAGATCCGCGAGCAGGCCGCCGCCGTGCCGCTGCCCGCGCAGGCCACACGGAGCGTCCTCTCGGCCGAGCCACCCCCCACGGCCTGCTGCCGGACACCCTGACAGACCGCGGCGACGCCAAACTCTTCGCCAAGCGCTACACCAACGACTACCGGCACGTCCCTGAGCTCGGCTGGTACCGGTGGGACACCACCCGCTCACCATCGACAACGTCTGTCGGCGGCCCGTCAGTGAACCCCAACTACCGCAGTTGCACCACTCGTTTGACAGTCCCACCGAACGCTCTTAAGGCGGCCCGCCATCCAGCGCCATGCAGGAGTTGGGCATAACGCTGCCCCTGTGATAACTGTCTCGGGAGCGAAAAACCAGCGTTAAACAGTACAGCCAGCAGTTAGGAACGCCTCGGCAACGCAGATGCTTGCTGCAGTAGACATCTGAGCAATAGCCCAGTGATGCTCGTGTCGAACAATCTGGTGTGACTCGATGCCCCACCTGCGAGGTAATGCGCCATGAAGGAGTATTTCCGCGTATCACTTGACAGCGCGCAAAGGTATTCAATCGGCGAGCCAGTGCTCGTCACGTTCAGGATGGAAAACGTCAGTGACCGTGATGTCTGGATCCTTGCGTGGAACACACCGCTTGAGACCGCGACCGAGGTCCTTGACTACTTCCGTGTACGTTTTGACGGACTCCTCGTGCCGTACGACGGCCGGTATGTGAAGCGTGGTGAGCCTGACGCTGCCTCGTACCGCCTGATCCGAGCCGGCGAGACTGTCACCGAGATCGTCGACCTCACCACGGCATATCCAATCGACTCTCCTGGCACCTACAACGTCACGCTCGAGACGCAAGTGCTCGATGCCGTCGTGCGGGGCCATGATGAGGCTGAGGTGTCCGCGCGCCTCCGCGAGGAGCACCAGGGCTTCGAGCTTGATCAGGTGCAAACCACATTCGAAGTTGTTGAGGGCGGTGAGCCCCGAACCACAGTCGCTGAGAAGGTGCGAGGCGAGCTCGGGGGGATCCAGCCGCCTGGCGGTCCTGCGGTTGCCAGGGTGGCCGCTCTCGCGCCTGTGCTCGTTGGTGGAACGTCGGACCGCCAGGAAATGGTCCGCGCAGCTCACGAGAATGCAGGCGTCTACGCGCACACTGCGATGCAGCAGCTGAAGTCAACGCCGGGCTCAGTAAATGAGCTTTCTGCTGGATGGTTCGGTACCCATGACCCAATTCGCTATACAACCGTGCAACAGCACTTCACTGACATCAGTGGAGCGATCGCAGGCCAGAGCATCACGTACGATCTCACAGGGGCAGGCTGCCAGCCCGGCTGGTATGCGTACACCTACAAAAACACTCGCAAGGTATGGCTGTGCGCTAGCTTCTGGTCCGCTACTGCCGTAGGCACGGATTGCCAATTCGGCACAGTCGCACATGAGCTGAGTCATGCCGTATCGCTGACAGACGACTTGGCATACGGCGAGAGCGGCGCCCGAAACCTCGCTTCGACCCAGCCTGCGCAGGCTATACAGAACGCCGACAACCACGAGTACTTCACCGAGCACCTAGCGACGAGCGTGGTTCGAGCACCCGTTGTCTGGCCCAGCGGCAAGGCGTACATGTTCGTCGCTGGCAGCTACTTCCGCTACGACGTTGCCGCCGACAAGGTAGACGCTGGGTATCCCAAGCCGATTTCTTCGAACTGGCCCGGCCTGTTCGGGGACCGGGTGGATGCTGCGGTGGTGTGGCCCAATGGGAAGGCATACTTCTTCCGCGGCTCACAATACATTCGCGTCGACATCGCAACGAAGAAGGCAGACGCTGGGTATCCCAAGCCGATTTCTTCGAACTGGCCGGGCCTGTTCGTCGACGGGGTGGATGCTGCGGTGGTGTGGCCTAATGGGAAGGCATACTTCTTCCGCGGGTCGCAGTATGTCCGCTACGACATTGCTGCCGACAAGGTCGACAGCGGGTACCCACAGCCCATCACCGCAAACTGGGCGGGCCTGTGGCCGGCAGACCTTGGCGGGGCCGTTGTCTGGAACAACGGAAAAGCCTATTTCTTCCAAGGTCAACAATACATAAGTTTCGACGTCGCGGCCGACGCGGCCGATTCCGGCTATCCTAAGTCGGTCGCTGGGAACTGGCCCGGCCTGCCGTAGAACTCATCCGTGCAGACGGTGCCTCCGGGTAATAATTTCCCCGGTAGAAGCTCGATGTGCAAGGGATCCAGTATTAGCGACCCATCTGCGGACACGAACCCGGCTGGCCGCACTGCGAAGGCTATGGTCGAGGCACGTCGCGAATGAGCTGGGTCATCTGCCGTGAGGGAGCCACTCTCAATTCACGCAGCAAAAGCGTCCGGTATTGCTGATACCGCTTTATGGCGCTAGCAATGTTCCCTTCGGCCAAGTGCACCTCCATGACAATCCGATGTGCTGTCTCCCGGAACGGATCGACGGAAATTGCTTCAAGTGCCGCCTGCAAGGCGGGCATGTACTGTCCAGCTGCCTGAAATTTCTGGGCTACGTTTTCGAGAGCATAAACGCGCAGCTGATCCCATCTGTCTCGCTCAAGCGTCAACCATTCATCGAGCCAGCCGGGCAACAATTCTTTTCCCAGCTTATTGAGCAGATCCTCCCAGTCGTTCGAAAGCGGCCAGCTGCCCTCGGCTCCCTGGCGGGCGCCCTCCCACGCCTCCTGGAGATCCACATGCACGTCAGGAGACAGAAGGAGGCGCTGGCCGACGCTCGTGATGACATTCATCGACGCCACTCGCCGTGCATGGCACAAGGCGGACCGCAAATTGGCGGCAGACCGGCAAGCAGTGCAATCCGGCCAAAGGTCTGCGGCAGCGACACTCCGATGCGCTCCGTCTTGTTGCAGAGCGAGGTAAGCCAACAGACGCTGCGCGCCCAGGGGCAACGAGACCCTCTGGCCACCGTTGGTCAATTCGAACGGTCCCAGAATCTCGATACGCACGTTGAGCGACGACACAAAGTCCACTCTGCAGCGTGCACCTGACACTCGCCACCCGCTACAGATTTGACCGAGGCACGACAAAAGCATTGTTGACGTGCTGAAACCTGCAGAAACAACGCTCCAGCAACGTCTGCGGGACGCCGCCCAAATGCCCTCCCAATGCCTCCCCAACACCTCCACAACACTTCGGGACATCGCTGCTGGAGGCTCAGAGCAGTCGGAGAAGCCGCCACGATGGGCACCGGGCAGGCCTTACCGGCATCGGGTCCGAGCGCCGAGGACTGTGCCGCAACTCGACCTGGCTCAGGCAATCGAGCAGCCCGTAGAGGAAGGCACCCACAGCATCACATCAGCGGCGGAGAGCGCTCGAAACGACGGGCACGCCGACAGGAGGCTTGTGCGGGCGCTGTACCTATGGGCCGACAGGCGTGTCCTCGTAGTTGCCGCCGTGGGCAATGACGGCTGTGACTGCCTCCAAGTCGTGGCGCTCGCGCCGTCCCACCAAGACTCGCAAGCCAATGGTCACTCAGCACCACATGGTCCCTGTTGACCTGCGATGAGACGAACGGATAGCGCGCAATCGAGAGGAACTGCAGCCCGTCCCTCGGCACTGACGGCGACAAGCGCCTCTACCGGCTGCCGACATTCTGATCAGCTGTGATGATCACCAGCCGCAGTCGGGTCGCTGGCAAGTTCCTCAGCGTGCCTGCCCGTCTACCGGGCACACACGCGGCGAGTGACAGGGACGGCGTGGTCGGCGAAGCGTTTCGTAGTAACGGCCGATCAGGTGACGTCGACGGCCATCATCATGCCGCGATATCGGCGGACGTCCCTCATCCGCACCGAGGTATCCATCACCCTGTGGCCCGTGGCGACGGGATGCTGCCACGCCGACACCGCGATCGCCCGGCCTCCCAGGTCCCGTTGCACCTCCTCGATCTGATCTTCGGCGGAGAACAGCCCTCCGCCACCTGGAGATCGTGTCCAGCAAGGTAAGGCGTCGGCGGCCCGGTCCATGGCCGAACCGACCAGGTTTGCCATCTCCACCAAGGCCTCGCCGATCGACCCAGCCCCTTCCCGTTGGCTGCCAAACTCGCACACTGCCCGCACGAGGCCGCGCACGCCCACCGCTCAGCACAACGAGCCATGTCCCTTTAGACCTGGATGCCGTCGCCGTATTCGAGGATGCTCAGGACGTGCTGCGCCAGCTGCCGAACGTGGCCACCGCCGTGGACGTACACCTAACGGTGCAGGGCCTGCGTCACGCCCGACGCCGCAACGGACGCCCTGTCCGGCGGACCACCTCACCGCGATGCTTCCCGAGCCGTCCGACCGTGAGGAGCACGCGGGCACGCGACTACAGCCGACGCGCCGCCTGCCAGCACGACAAGCGCCGCCGCCCTGTGCCCACCCTGGATTCGAAGACCGGCAAGTCGGCCACCGTGCATCGGCTGAGCGGCGCGGTCGGGGCGCCAGGCCGGAGCAGCGCCGCCGTCATGGCAGTCTCGTGACGCCGACCTGTAGATGGAAATGGTTCTGATGGGCGGCCGCGAGGCCCGGGTCCTTGTGGTCCGGATAGACCACGAAGCCGCCCTCGCCCAGTTCCGGCATAGGCCACTTGTTCTGCGGGCCGATGCCGTTGCCCTCACACTCGAAGGTGCCAAACCGGAAGACCGTGGTGAACAGCCCGTATCCGAGCGGATCGGCCGACGGGCTGATGCGGACCTTGACGCCAGCCGGCCGCGGCAGCTCACCCCAGTGCTTCAGCACCGACCGCGTGAAGCCGGCCCCGTCGACCTCACCCTTGATTGCAGAGAGGTCGATCGCGCGACCCTGGTTGTGACAGTCCTTGGGGTCGGGCCCCCCGTGCCCGATGCCCAGGTGGAGGAGCTCGGCGATGTCCGGCGCCGAGGAGTTGGTCCAGCGGGTCAGCCGGTACAGGGCGACCAGCATGCGCTGGTCGAGATTGTCGATGACGGTCGACGCCGGAGCGATCTGGTTGGTATAGCGGATGCCGTCGAAGGCCGGCGGGCTCACCACCACGCGTTGGTCGGGCCTCGGTGACACGATCCCGCTCGGCCCGTCGACGAACGGAGGGCTCTGAAGGGTCAGCTTTCCACGCCGTATCAGGTCGGCCATCAGCCCGTTGGCCTGAGCGAGGGTGAGACGCCGGGCCGGTGCCACGCCTCCGGAGGGCGTGGGCGCGAAGCGGAAGGAGGCGTCGAAAGGCCCGCTGTCGTCCACTTGATCGGCGTCGAGGTCGAAGCGCTGGTACTCTCCGCCGCGGAAGAAGTACGCGTACCTCCCGCCCGCGTACGTCACGGCGTCCAGGTTCGCAGGGAAAACGCCGGTCCAGCGATCCGCGATCTTGACGGGATAGCCAGGGTCCACCCGGTCCGCGGCGATGTCGTAGCGCACGTACGCGTCGCCCTTGAAGAGGTACAGCTTGCCGTGGCCCCAGTTCACGGCCGCGTCAATGCCGTTGCGCCAGTCGGGTCCGCCGCTGGCGCCGGTCGGCAGGCCGGGCCACTGGGGGCCGATCGCCAGCGGATAGCCAGGGTCGACCTGGTCCGAAGGGCCGTCGTAGCGTAGATAGTCGGAGCCGGTGAAGGCGAACGCCTTGCCCACGCCCCACCACACGAACGCGTCGGGTGAGTGGGGCAGTCCATGCCAGTCGCCGATGCTGAGCCCGGAGGCTTCCCGAAGGCCGGTGACGGAGTCGTACACAGCGTAGGTGTCGTCGTCGAAGAAGAGATAGGCCCTGTCGTTCGACCAGGAGATCGCCGATCGCAGCTCTGCCATGGATCCGCTCCTTCTCGTCATGGTGGCGGGCCGCCGTTCGGGCGACCCGCCACCGTCCCTTTCCCTCACAGAACGCCGGTCCACCGGCAGCCTGCTGTCGGTGCGCAGCTCCAGCCGCGTCCGTACCCGCGCACGAGCGGCGGGGGGTCGGCGGGCAGGTAGCCGAAGGGGCCCTTCGGTTGCTGGTGCACCAGGAACTCAGGCCGGCCCGGGGGGTGGGCTATGACGACGATGCGATGCGGCAGGTAGTGCTCCCGCCGGTCGACCGCCGGTGCCAGTTTCGGCAAATCGAGCCGCATGGTGCTTCCTCGGATCGGGTGGGGCCGGGCCGGTCACGGGTCCGCGGCGCCGGTCCCGCCGATGACTTGGGACTCAGAACGGCAGGATGTCGCCGAGCAGGCTGCCGAGCAGGCCGCTGGCGGCCGCGCCGCCGGTGGCGTCGTAGCCCTCGGGGCGCCTGCCGCGCTCGATGGGGGCGGACTGCTGGGGCAGTTCGAGCCGGAGCTG